>CAZFGB010000144.1:0-32011 GCA_964518405.1 uncultured Pseudomonadales bacterium
ATCGTCCGCGATGCCCCAGATGTAGTTGGCAATCCAGTTCAGATCGCCGCTCGCCATGCGTTGCCCCTTCGCTTCGCCGCCTCGGCGCCACTGTCCAAAAGGCCAGTCTACCGGCGCGGCTTGCTGGAAGCACCTTCGGGAGCTTTAGCGTCTCACCCTGGAGTCTCGGAGACTGCTTCCTAATCCGTACAAAATCTTGGTGGCCTTCTACGACCGGACAACCCCATTGTCGGTTCGCCCGCCGGCGCCGGTGAGCTACGACTCCGGCTCCCCGGCGCGAAACGTCCAGTAGGAATTGAGCAGGTAGTTGAAAATGGTCGCGGGGATGATCCCGCAGCCCTGCAGCACCACGGGCGGCGCTTCGGGAAACAACACGGAAAGCAGCACAAAGGTCGCGTAACTGAGCGCCAGCGTCGTCAGGGAGACCAGGTTGTACTTCAGCCCCCGGATACGCCGGCGACCGGTCATCGCGCGATCGGCGAAGGTCCAATAGTTGTTGAGCAGGAAGTTGGAAACGATGGAAAGCTCGATGGCGATGGGAGACGCCAGGTACTTGTGAATACCGAGTCCGAGAGCGAGCTGGAACGAGCCGAGATTGACTGCGACACCGGACAGCCCGACGAGAGAGAACTTGAGGAACGTCTTGTATCCGGCGACGCGCATCCACCAGACGCTGTAGAAGAATTCGATCAAGTCGCGAACGCCAAGCTTGGTCTGGCCCCGTACGCGGTCGCGAAAATAGATCGGCTCCTCCACGATACGCGCGCCGGTCTCGATCAGACGGTGCAGAAGCGCGATCTGAAACGCGTAGCCCTGCACCCGGATCTCCGACACGCCGGCGGCCTTGAGCGCGCCGCTCGAGATCGCCTTGAATCCCGAGGTGCAGTCCCGAACCGACACCAGTCCCGCGATCCTGCGCGCCAGGTAGTTGCCCGAGCGGGACAGCCAGCGGCGTCCGATACTCCAGTCCCTGTCCACCGCGCCGCCGGAGGTGTACCGGCTGCCGATCGCCGCGTCCGCGCCTTCGGCGACTCGGGCGAGGAGCTTCTCCGCGTCTGCGGGATCGTGCGAGAAATCCGCATCCATCTGAATGACGACTTCCGCGCCCAACGCGTCCAGCGCATGCGAGATGCCGCGCACATATGCGGCCCCCAGTCCCCGGCGTTTGCCTTCCAGCAGGTGGACGCGGCGATCCTCTGCCGCGAACTCCCGCACTCGATCCGCGGTGCCGTCCGGGCTTTCGTCGTCGACGATCAGGAAGCTGGTCTCCTCGCCCGCATAGTCCCCGGTCAAGCGCGAGAGCAGCAGCGACACGTTCGGCGCCTCGTTGTACGTCGGTATGACGAAGCACACGCGCGCGGGATTCGCAGGTGTTGTGTCTTTCATCCAGGGGGCGGGGAGGCCGGGGCGTGCGGGCCATTGTAAGCGCGTTCGATCGCGGCCCACAGATCGGGGTTCAGGTATGTCTGGTTCAGCGCGTAGCCGGCGCCGGACTCGAGCAGACGCCGGCGCAGAAGCGACATCGGTTCGGACAGCGGGACTTTTCCGAGACGGTAGGCGGCAATCAGATCGGCAAGCCCCTTTCTCGCATTCCCCCCGCCCGATACATATCCCTGCAGATGCGCCAGCGCGTTGGCGTGCCCGGTTCGGGAAGCGGATCGGGAGAGCGCTCCCAGCAAATCCGCGACGTAGCGCTCGACCACGTTTTCGACGCCTTCGGACAGGTCCGAAAGCAGGTTTCCGATACGCCGATAGGCCTCGACGTCGTGCGCCATCACCAGGTACTTGTACGCGGTGTGGAAGGCGATGAGTCCCGCGGCCGTCATGCCGCGGGCACGCATCCGGCGCCAATGCGCGTACACGAACGTCCGCATCACGAAATTGGCGCGGCGCGCCGGATCGAATAGCTGGCATGCCTGGGCCGCCGGCAATGCCGGTTTGAGGACCAGGACTCGCCGAGCGTACACGCCGCGACCGGCAGGTGGTCCCCCAGACAACCTGACGCCGGAAAGTCCGCAACTCGGCGATTTCTGCATGAAGACGTACCCATCGACCTCGTCGAGCACAGGCAACTGACTGTCTGCATACGCCCGCAACGCGGACGTCACGTCTCTGCGCGATTCCGCTTCCTCGCTGACGACTCTCGCCCGGGGCGAGCGCGGGTCTCCCGCAAGTCGAATCGGGTCGCGCGGAACGCCAAGACCGATGCCCACTTCCGGGCAGATGGCGCGAAAGACATACAGCCCATCGAGCGCCGCGTGCGGCATCGCCTCGCGCTTGTGGTCGCCGTCGTACCTGACGCGCGCGCCGGTCAGGCATTCGCTTGCCGCGACCGTCAGCGGCGGCTTGGGGAAGGGCGGCAGTTTCCCGGCGTCCATTTCAGCGGAACGCGTCACGGCCGGCTTCCCCAACCGCCCCCAACCGCGTCGTTGCGGGGAGTACAATTCCCGCAACCTTCATGCATGCGAGGCATCTCGACGTGGGCCTTTTCGCCAAGTTGACGGAGAAACCCTGGTTGCCGGACCGCTCGGGCGTGGCGCAACTGCGCACCGGCGGATTCGCGGTGCACAACAGGAAGGTTGCGCTGGTGATCTTTCTGGCTGTCGTCGGCGTCCTGTTCTCGTTGTTCATCGCCGCCTACCACATGCGTCTCGAGTTCTCGACGGATTGGGTCGCGATGCCGGAACCCACGTTGCTCTGGATCAACTCCGGGGTGCTCATCGTCGCCAGCGTCGCTTTCGAGTGGGCGCGTGCCGCGGTCGCCCGAAGCGACGTGGCGCGCGGTCGCACCGCATTCCTCGTCGCCGGCGCATTGACCATCCTGTTTCTCATCGGCCAGTTGGTCGTCTGGCGCCAGATCGTCGCAAACGGATATTACGCCCAAACGAATCCCGCCAACGGCTTCTTCTTCGTGCTGACCGGGGTGCACGGCCTGCATCTCCTCGGCGGACTGTTCGCGTGGTGGCGCGCCGCGCAGCGAATGTACCGCACGGCCGACATCGGCGATGCGAGAGTGAGCGTAGATCTCTGCGCGATGTATTGGCACTTCCTGCTCCTGGTCTGGCTGGGCATGTTCGCGCTGCTCCTGAACACCTGACAACGACGGAACACGGCATGGCCAACGTCGTGGAGACTCCCGATATCGAACGGCTCGACCTCGATGTCGAGGGCATGACCTGCGCCGCCTGCGTCACCCGCCTGGAGAAGGCGCTCTCGCGGGTGGCGGGCGTACGCGAGGTCACGGTAAATCTCGCCCTTGAACGGGCCTCCCTTGAGGTCGACGCTGGCGCGACCGGGTTCGAGGCGCTCGCCGACGCGATAGACGGCGCCGGCTTCTCCGTCGCGCGGGAAAACCTGACGTTCCGAGTGCGGGGCATGACCGGCGGCGCCTGCGCAACGCGGGTAGAGAAGGCGTTGCGCCGCATCCCCGGCGTGCTCGAAGCGAGCGTGAATCTCGTACGCGAACGCGCGAGCATCGACGTCGTCAGGGGGCAGGTGCGTTCGGAAGACGTTGCGAACGCGCTGGAACGCGCCGGATATTCCGCCGGTTTCGATTCCGTCGAGCCGGAAGCCGCAACGCGACTCGACGAAGAGAAGGCCGTCGGGGAACGGCGCATCGTCATCCTCTCCGCGGCGCTGACCGCCCCTCTCGTCCTCGGCATGATGTTCCAGGTACTCGGCTACGAGGACCTGCACGTCATGCCCGCATTCGAAGTCCTGATAGCTACGCCGATCCAGTTCGTCCTCGGGGCGCGTTTCTACCGGGGCGCGTTCAATGCCCTGCGCGGCGGATCGGCGAACATGGACGTGCTCGTCGTCCTCGGCACCACGGCCGCATATGGATTCAGTTGGTACCTGCTTCAAACCCTCGGCGAGGAAGCCGACGGTCAACTCTATTTCGAGGCTTCCGCGGTCATCATCACCCTCGTGCTGCTCGGCAAGTACCTGGAAGACAGGGCGAAGCGCGGCACAACGCGGGCGATTCGCGCACTGATGGAACTGAGGCCTCCCACCGCGCGCGTAGAGCAACCGGACGGCACCATCCGGGAGACCGGCATAGGCCGGGTGGCGAGCGGCGATCTGGTGGTCGTGCGTCCCGGCGAGCGGATTCCCGTGGACGGCGAGGTGGCGGACGGTTCAAGCGACGTCGATGAATCCCTGGTCACCGGCGAGAGCGTTCCCCTAGCCAGGGCCGAGGGCGATCCTGTCACCGGCGGCGCAATCAACGGCGCCGGTCTCCTGAAAGTACGGGCGACCACCGTTGGCGAGGACTCGACACTCGCGCGGATCGTGCGGCTGGTGGAAAACGCCCAGGCGGGCAAGGCCGCCGTACAACGCCTGGTGGACAGGATCAGCGCCGTCTTTGTTCCCGCTGTCATCGTCATCGCGCTCGTCACCTTCATCGCCTGGATCGCCGTCTCCGGCGACGCCGAGCAGTCGCTGATCGCAGCGGTGTCCGTGCTCGTCATCGCCTGCCCCTGCGCCCTCGGGCTCGCGACCCCCACAGCCATCATGACCGGCACCGGGGCCGCCGCGCGCGCCGGCATCCTGATCAAGGATGTCGATGCCCTCGAGCAGGCGCACAACATCGACACCGTCATATTCGACAAGACCGGCACGCTGACCGAGGGTCGTCCCCGCGTGGCGCGAATATCTGCGGCGCGAGGCGACGATGAACACCTGCTGACCATCGCCGCGTCCGTTCAGCGGGGCAGCGAACATCCCCTGGCGCGCGCGATCACGGAACGCGCGGGCGAGGACGGCCTGAACACGCTGCCGCTGCGCGACTTCGAAGCCGTGCCGGGCTTTGGCGCGCGCGGCGTGGTCGACGGAGACCCCGTTCGCCTCGGCAACGCGGAATTCGTCGCGGAGCGCGTCGCCATCGACGAAACCTCGCGTGCCCAGGCGCGCGATTGGGAGCGCGAAGGCACCACCGTCGTTTTCGTCGCTCGGGCCGACAGCCTTCTCGGCCTCATCGGTATCGACGATCCCGTTCGAGACACCGCTCCGGCTGCCGTCGATGCGCTTCGCGACATCGGGGTGCGCGCGACCGTGCTGTCCGGCGATTCGCAAGCGGTGGTTCGACGCGTCGCCGACTCGGTGGGCATCGCCGATGCCGAGGGCGGCGTTCGTCCGGACGAGAAGGCAAGGGTTGTCGGGGCAATGATGACCGGCGGCCGCACTGTCGGCATGGTTGGCGACGGCATCAACGATGCGCCCGCATTGGCTTCGGCGAACGTGGGATTCGCCCTGGGAGCGGGCACGGATATCGCCATGGAAACGGCGGGCGTCACCCTGATGCGATCCGATCCACGCATGGTCGCGGGCGCCATCGCCGCAAGCCGCGCGACGTTCCGCAAAATCAAGCAGAACCTGTTCTGGGCCTTCGCCTACAATGTGGTCTGTATTCCGTTGGCGGCGCTCGGGTACCTGAGTCCTACGATCGCGGCTGCGGCGATGGCATTGAGCAGCGTCAGCGTCGTCGGCAATTCGCTGCTGTTGCGCCGCTGGCAGCCGTCGTTTTCGAGAGACACCTGAGGGGATTCAAATGGAACATCTGGAAATCAGGATCGAAGGCATGCATTGCGATGGATGCGTCGCGGGCGTGCAGAGGGCTCTCGCGAACCGCCCTGGCGTCGACGCGGCGCGGGCTGATCTCGCTTCCGGAATTGTCGCCATCGATTTCGATCCATCCGCGATTGACCGCCCCGGCCTGGAAGCCGCGATCGAGGACGCCGGATTCGATATCGCGGCTGGCTGAACCATCCGTTTCATCAGTGGTGTTGGCCACGATGGGGAAACGCGATCCCGCCGCGCCAGAACACGTCCGCATGCGCCAGCGCCATCATGAACCACATCAGGTTGTGGGACGATATGTTGACAGGACCGAGGCTGTAGCTGATATGCGTTCCGGTCGCGGCGAGGAGGCCGCAGACCAGAAAGGCGATGGGCCAGATGCGGGGATAGACGTATTTCAGCATTCGGATTCCAGGTTCTGTCGGGGGAAAGGCGCAGCATAATTGAGACTCGCGGCGCACGGCACCCCGGCGCCGGCAATCCGAAGCGTGAGGGCGGTCGCGCCCGGGTCAGGCCGAAGCCTTGGGAGAGTTGAGCCAGGTCTCGGCGATGATCAGCGCGGCGGTTTCGTGGCTACCCCCGCGTTGCGCGGCCTCGAAGGTCGAGAGTCGCTCATCGACGAATTCGACGCCGATGCCGTACCGGCGCTCCAGCCTGGCGCCGAACCCTCGCGCCGCTTCCGACATGCCGCTTTCGCTGTCGTCCATGTTGAGCGGCAGCCCAACGACTAACCCTTCCGGTCGCCATTCGCCGACCAAGGCATCCAACCGGTCCCAGACCGGAATCCCGTCGCGGGCCTTGATAGTGGAGATGGCTGTGGCGGTGCCGTGGCGATGCTCAGCGACAGCGATACCGATGTTCTTGAGGCCGAAATCGAACGCCAGGTGAGGCATAGCGTTTCAGGCATCCTTACGACTTGAGCATGGCGAACGATTCCGCAGGCTCGATGTGCCGATCATACGCGCCGCGAGCTCGCGGCGCGGCGGCCCGTACAGGCGCCGCGTTTGTCCGAGGCTTGCCGGATGCCCGAAATATTGGCCAAATGGACCAGTTCTTGGCCAATGACCAAAACGGTCCCACCGGCGATGTACACCACGCCAGATGCTTGCGAAACCAAGAGATTGCCAACCATAGTCAGGCGTCCACAGGGGAAGCCGCAATCGGCATGGCACTCGGCACGTCTCTTGCCGACTCGACACACAAAACGCAGTTCCATGCGGAGAACAACATGACCATCAACCAATGCATCATCTCGGGGCCGGGCCGGAGCCCTCAGCCCCAGGAGCGCGAGGGCGCCCCTCGAAACGGAGAGCGCGTGAGGGCGAACCCCTCGCAAGCAAGAGTCCGAAGCCGAAGGCGGCCGCTGCGGGGCACTCGCTTGGCCCGAACCATCCATCCCAACGTGCTATCGCTCTGCCTCTTGCTCGCTGCCACCGTCGCAACCGCTGGCGATCCGGTCGCGGCGCGGCTCGACAAACCGCCGCCCCTGATCGACCGCGATGTCTTTTTCGGCGACCCCCAAGTCTCCGGAGCCCAGCTCTCGCCCGATGGCAAATGGATTTCGTTCCGCAAGCCGTACTCGGGCGTCATGAACATCTGGGCGAAGGCCGTCGATGCGCCGTTCGGTGCCGCGCGACCGTTGACCGCCGACACCAAACGGCCGCTGGGCAGGCACTTCTGGACCGAGGACAGTCGCTACGTGCTGTTCGTGCAGGACGAGGGCGGGACAGAGGACTATCACGTCTTCGCGGTCGACCCTTCCGCCGCCGCCGACAAGACGACGGGCGTTCCGCCAGCGCGCGACCTCACTCCGATGGAAGGCATTCGCGCGGTTATCTATGCCGTTCCCGAGGGGAACCCGGCGCAGATCGTAGTCGGCATCAACGACCGCGATCCGGCGCTGCACGACGTTTACCGACTCGACATCGATACGGGAGCGCGTGAGCTTCTGATAAGGAACGACACCAATGTCAGCGAGTGGGTGACCGATCTCGCGGGCGTGGTGCGGCTGGCCATGCGGCGGCGACCGGATGGCGGCACCGATATCATCGTCGTTGAAGACGGCACGCTCGGTCGCGTGCTGTACCAATGCAGCTGGGAGGAGACCTGCGCGGCGAGCCGGTTCCACAAGGACGGCAAGCGGGTCTACGTCCAGAGCAACAAGGGCGTGGACCTCATCGGGCTGTTGCTGGTCGATGTCGCCACGGGCCAAGCCGAGTTGGTCGACTCCGACCCGCAAGCCGAAGTGGACCTTCTCGGCACCTGGTTTTCCGATGAGACCGAAGAACTGGTCGCTACGACGTATGTCGGCGACCGCGTACGCATCTACCCGCGCACAGAGCGCCTGAAGCGCGAACTCGAGTGGCTGCGCGCGCGACTGCCGGACGGGGAAATCAACTACCGGTCCGCCACCGAGGACGGCAAACTTCTCATCATCACGGTCGCGAGTGATGTGAATCCCGGTGCCGTGTACCTCTACCACCGGGACGACAAGACGCTGGACAAGCTCTACGACTCGCGTCCGGAACTTCCGAGCGATGAGCTCGCGAAGATGCGACCGATCCGCTACGAAGCCCGAGATGGCCGGGAGATCCCCGGCTATCTGGTGACGCCCAAGGGCGTTGCCGCCGAGAAGCTGCCAACGGTGATTTTCCCGCACGGTGGCCCGTGGGGTCGCGATGTCTGGGGCTACGACTCCATCGCGCAGTTCCTCGCCAATCGCGGCTACGCGGTCATGATGCCGAACTTCCGCGGTTCCGCGGGCTACGGCAAGCGGTTCCTCAACGCGGGCAACGGCGAATGGGGGACCGGCATCATGCAGCACGACATCACCGACGGAGTGCGGCACCTCATCGACGAAGGCATCGCCGATCCCGCTCAGGTCGCGATCATCGGCGGCTCCTACGGCGGCTACGCGACGCTTGCGGGCGTCGCATTCACCCCGGACCTTTACTCCGCCGGCGTGTCCATAGTCGGACCGTCCAACATCATCACCCTGCTCAATTCCATTCCGCCATACTGGGGCCCCTTGAAGCAGCTATTCACGCGGCGAGTGGGTGATCCCGACGATGCGAAAGATCTGGCGCGGCTGAAGTCGCAATCGCCGTTCTTCCATGCGGAGAACATCAAGGCGCCGCTACTCATCATCCAGGGCGCGAACGATCCCCGCGTCAAGAAGGCGGAGTCCGAACAGATCGTCGTGGCGCTGCGCGACCTCAAACGGCCCGTGCGGTACCTGCTGGCGCCGGACGAGGGGCACGGCTTCGCGGGACGGGAAAACCGACTCGCCATGTTCGCCGAGATCGAACGGTTCCTCGCCCAACACCTCGATGGACGCTTCCAGGACGAGATGGCCCCCGATGTGGCCGAGAGACTTGCCGCCCTGCGCATCGATGTCGCCGACGTGGAAATGCCGAAGATCGCCGACTGATGCCCTTGATCGATTTCGTTCTCAACGGCGAACGCCGGCAGGTGGAGTCGAATCCGGATGTGCCACTGTTGTATGCGCTACGCGGTATCGGGACAGCCGGACCAAAGCTCGGCTGCGCGGCGGAGCAATGCGGGGCGTGCCGCATCCTGGCCGACGGCGAGCCGATCTATAGCTGCACGACACCGGTGGCCGACATGCGGGGCCGGCACCTCGAAACGGCAGCCGGCATCGATTCGCCCGTGCGCCGCGCGCTGATCGCGGCCAACGCGACCCAGTGCGGCTACTGTCTGCCCGGCATTGTCGTCGCCGCCGAGGCGCTGTTTCGCCGCAACCCGCAACCGTCCCGCGAGGACATCGAAGCCGCCCTCGACGGACAGCTCTGCCGCTGCGGCGCCCATCCCCGGATCCTGCGCGCCCTGGGAGCGATCCCCGAAAGCACGCCGAAACCGTTGCGCTGGGAGTCACCGGCCAAAAGCGGTTCCGAGCTTCCGCCGCCGCTCAAGGCCGAGCCGTCCCTCGACCGCTGGATCGTCATCGAACCCGGCCGGATTGTCGCCATGACCGGCAAGGTCGAGCTCGGGCAGGGAATTCTCACGGCGTTGCGTCTTGTCGTGGCGGAGGAACTCGATGTCGACGTGGGGCGCGTGCGCATGGTCTCGGCGGAAACCGGCATAACGCCGAACGAAGGCTTCACCGCGGGTTCTATGTCGCTCGAGACCAGCGGCGCCGCCCTGCGACAGGCCGCAGCGTGGGCACGACGCCTCCTGCTCTCGGCGGCGGGGCGGGAACTGGGTGTTCCGGTTGACACCATGACAGTGACCGACGGCGAGATCACGGCGCCGGGCGTCAATCAGCCGATGGACTACTGGCGCACGCACGATGGACGGTTCGATTTCGATATCGTTGAGGCGACGCCAGAAAAAGACCCGGCGCACTATCGCCTCCTTGGGCGGGGCCATCATCCACGTCTCGATATCGACGCCAAGGCGCGCGGCAGTCACGTCTTCGTCCAGGACCTTCGAGGCGACCTTCACGCGCGCGTGGTGAGGCCGCCATCGCTGAATCACCGGCTGGAGCATCTCGATGTGGACACTTCTCCCCCCGGGCGGCTCATTGTGGACGGCAGTTTCGTCGCCGTGGCGCACCCCGATGAACATGCGGCAACCGTCCTCGCGGCCAAGGTGCGCGAGAGCGCGGTATGGCGCAGGGAGGGCGAGATCGGGACCGATGGGAACCTGGGTGGACACCTGGACCGACACGGCCTCGATGCTCCTCCCCCAGAACCGAAACCGGGAAGGGAAGCCAGCTATTCCCGACCGTTCATCATGCACGGTTCGCTCGCCCCATCCGCGGCATCCGCCAGATTCGACAATGGTCGCCTGACGATTCGCTGCGCGAGCCAGGGCATCGAGCCATTGCGCGGAGTCATCGCCCGCGTGCTCGCCATGCCTCCCGAAGACATCACCGTAGCCCACCTCGACGGCTCGGGATGCTATGGGCACAACGGCGCCGACGATGCCGCGCTGGATGCGGCCCTCATTGCGCGAAGATTGCCCGGACGCGAGATCGTCCTGCAATGGCGGCGCGAGGACGAACACGCCTTCGAACCCTACGGTCCGGCCATGCGCATCGACCTGGCGGCGAGCGTCAGCCCATCGGGCCGGGTACTCGATTGGCGCCACGACGTCCGGAGCTTCCCCCACGGCGGGCGGCCGTCCCCCGCAAACCCGGGAGTGGACCTGTTGGCTGCCTGGCACCTGGCGCAGCCATTCAAGTCCAGCCTCGCGGTCGCAGGCTCGATCGCTACATCCGGGATGGACCGCAACGCCGAACCCCTGTACCGGTTTCCGCAGTCGCGGATCCTCAGCCACCCGGTGGCGGACTCGCCCCTGAGAACCTCCTCGTTGCGCAGTCTCGGGGCGCAGATGAACGTCTTCGCCATCGAGTCCTTCATGGACGAACTCGCGTTCGCGGCGGGCATCGATCCGGCGGAATTTCGGCGTCGCCATCTGGCCCATGACCAGCGCGCCGTGCGGGTGCTCGAAGCCGTTCTCGACCTGTCCGGCGGCGCGCCCGGTCCGCGCGGCATGGCTATCGCGCGCTACAAGAACCAGCAAAGCTGCGTCGCGGTGGTGATCGAAGTCGCCGTTTCCGACGCCGCGTCCATCGCAGTCGAGCGGGTGTGGATCGCAGCCGACGCCGGACGGGTGGTGGACCCCGACGGCCTGGCCAATCAACTCGAGGGCGGCACCGTGCAAGCCCTGTCCTGGTGCCTGAAGGAAGCGGTGGAGTTCGATGCCGAAGGCACGACCAGCGTGGATTGGGACAGCTACCCGATCCTGCGCTTCAGCGAAGTTCCGCCCATGGAAACGGTCATTCTGGATTACCCCGGACTCGACCCGCGCGGCGCCGGGGAGGCCACGATGGGACCTGCGTCCGCAGCGCTTGCCAATGCCGTGTTCGCCGCCGCCGGCGTTCGGGTGAGAGACCTGCCGATGACACCCGAGCGGCTGCGGGAGGCAGCTGCAAGCCAGTAAACGCACGGCGCGGGACCGTGACCCGCACGCGCTGGCTCAGGCGTTTTGCGGTGAGGCCATCGTCCTGTACTACAGGTGAATGATCGTATTGAATAAATATTTTCATAAGCGTATTGTCAGACGGTATGGAAGCCTTTCAACGATCCCAAGTCGGGACGCTGGTTGACCGACTCGCCGAGCATCCGCACCACATCATCGCGGTGTCCGGCCCTCGCCAGACTGGCAAGACCACGCTGGTTGCCCAAGCGTTGCGGCGTTCTGATCGCCCGAGCCGCCACCTTCGGCTCGACGAGGTGGATGCCCAGGGAATCCCCTCTTCGGAGGCGGAGACAGCTCTTCGCTTGCCCCGCAAACGAGATACCGAATGGCTCGTCGAAACATGGCACCATGCCCGACGTGAAGCGGACGGAAACCCACGCGGCTTCGTCCTCGCACTCGACGAAATCCAGACAATCCCCGACTGGTCCTCTACGGTCAAAGGCCTTTGGGATGCTGATCGAGCGGAGCGTCGTCAGTTGCATGTGATCCTGCTCGGGTCGGCGCCGCTCCTTATCCAGTCCGGCCTGACCGAGAGCCTCGCTGGCCGTTTCGAGCCGGTTCGCGTCACCCACTGGTCGTTCGACGAGATGGCAGACGCTTTCGGCTTTGACTTGGCCGAGTACATCTACTTCGGCGGCTACCCCGGCAGCGCGCGGTTCATTCGGGAAGAGGAACGCTGGCGTGAATACGTTCTCGGTGCCCTCGTCGCGCCAAACATTGAAAAGGACATCCTAGCGATGACGCGGGTCGACAAGCCCGCGCTGCTGAAACAGCTATTCGAGGTCGGCGCGGAGTACTCCGGACAAATCCTGCCGTACTACAAGATGCTCGGCCAGCTCCACGACGCGGGCAACGCCACGACGCTCGCCCGCTACCTTGACCTGCTCTCCACCGCAGGTCTCCTTGCGGGTTTGCCGAAATTCCACCCGTCACGGCACCGCGCCCGGGCGTCCAGCCCCAAGCTCAACGTTTTCAACACTGCCCTCATGACCGCAGGTTCCGGCTATACGTTCGCCCAAGCCCAAGCGGACCGCTCGTTCTGGGGCCGTCTGATCGAGAGCGCGGTCGGCGCCCACATCCTCAACACGGCATCCCGCGATACCGGAGCCCACTACTGGAGGGAACGGCTGCTGGAGGTGGACTTCGTCCTGCGCCGCGGGCCGCGAACGATCGCCATCGAGGTCAAGAGCGCCCAACAGGTCAGACGGTTGCGAGGATTGGAAGCCTTTGAGCAGGAGTTCAAACCGCAACGCGCGATGCTCGTCGGCGAAGGCGGCACGCCACTGGAAGAGTTCTTCACCAACCCCGCCGATCACTGGTTCGACGATCCGTGATTGTCGTCCCGCGCACCTGCACCGAACTCCGTAACGACGTCAGAGTGTCCGTCTCGGAACCTGCATGTCCAAAGCCGTTCACCGCATTTCGCGGGCGTCCCGCATACGTTCTCCTTGGCGACCCGGGAATGGGCAAGACCACCGTCTTCGACACAGAGGCGCGCGCCCTTGGCAAAAGCGCCCTAAAGGTAGACGCTCGCGACTTCGCAACCTTTGATGCGAACGATCACCCCGAGTGGGCTGGCAAAACCCTGTTCATCGACGGCCTCGACGAAATACGGGTCGGCCAGTCCGATCCACATACGCCATTCGACCGAATCAGGCGCAACCTCGACAAGCTCGGCTGGCCCCGTTTCCGGCTGTCGTGCCGACCTGCCGACTGGCTCACCACAGACCAGAAGCGGCTTTCTGCCGTGTCCCCGTCTGGCGGGATCACCATGCTGCGTCTCGACCCACTCGACTTGGAAGGTTCCATCAAGCTGCTAGAGAGTGAGTCTAGCGTCAGCGACGCGCAGGCCATTTTGGAAGAAGCGAAGGCGCGTCACATGGAGGGCATGCTCGCCAACCCCCAGACCCTTGACCTGCTGGTGCGCGCGGTCCGAGACGGAATCTGGCCTGGAAGCCGGACCGAGACGTTCGAGGGCGCTTGCCTCGCGATGGCTAGCGAGCACAACGAAGAGCACCTGAGCATCCGGCCACCTAAAGACCCATGTCGCATCCTCGACACGGCGGGCAAGCTTTGCGCCGCGCTACTCATCTCCGGCACTCGCGGCTTCGCTACTACAGCGAAAAAGGCCAATGACGACTATCCGGACATTGCTGCGATCCAGCACCTATACGAAGCATGTCATCAAGCAAGCGCGTCCTGCCTGTTCCGACATCCGGAACCAGATCGCGCTGAACCCATCCATCGCCACATCGGCGAATACGTCGCCGCTCGCCACATTGCATTACTCATTGCCGACGGCCTTCCTTCCGATCGCGTACTTGCACTCATTTCCGGTTCCGATGGAAGCGTCGTCTCCGAATTGCGGGGGTTGTCCGCCTGGCTTGCCGTACACTCCGAGATCGTCCGACAACAGCTCATCGAACGCGATCCGACCGGGGTAGCTCTCTACGGGGACACCGAGGCTTTCACTCCCGAAGAACAGCACGCTCTGTTCAACGCCCTAATACGAGAACCGCGCAAACTCGAACCTACGTACAGGACGGCCCGCGCGTTTACATCGCTCGCCACACTAGAGATGTTGGACGCAATCGAAGGCGTTCTCGCCGACCCGCCGAAAGACTCCGACAGCCCTCTCGCCGTCGACTTCGTCCTCCGCGTGCTCCGAGAGGCCCCGCCACTGCCTAGCCTTGCTCCGACTTTTCTCAACATCGTTCGGGACCACACCCAGTGGCCGCGAGTCCGAACTGCCGCCTTGGACGCCCTCATCCACTACCAGCAAGACGACGATTCGGAGCTTGTTGCACTGCTGCACGATGTCCACGAACGCCGAATGGGCGACCCGGATGACGAGTTGCTCGGCAAGCTCCTGTCCGCCCTCTATCCCCAGAGAATTACCCCGTCCGCGATTTGGGACTACTACAAGGAGGGGAACGAACTATTCGGCGGGGCCTACATGGGATTCTGGATTCATGACTTACCGGAGAGGGCGTCGTCCGCCCAAGTCGCGGAGATTCTCGACGCGTGCAGCGCCCGCATTGTTGAACTGGAACGGGCGAGCGATTTGACGTCGGGCTCCTGCGTAGCCCGCTTGCTTGCCCGAGGACTCGAAAGTCACGGAGACCGCCTTTCCATCGGCAGGCTCTACGACTGGCTCGATGCGGGAGTGCGTCTCCGCGTGAGCGAAGACCCTACCGAGCGGCGCACGCCTGCAATACGTCGCTGGATCGAAGGCCACGCCGATCGGCACTTGGAACTCTTGCTCGAAGGGATTCACCGATTCCCGGACGAACACTGGTATGCGCCGTACGAGGCGTTCCAGAGGTTGTTCGGGGCTGCGGTATCCGCCGACTTCTACGAAGGCTGCGCTCTTGCGGCGAAATCAATTTCCGGCACACGGCGCCGCGTCTCCGAATCGCTGCTGAGGTTTGTCGTGCAATCGCGCGGAATCGATCCCCAACAGGTGCGCGACCTCGTTGCCGAGAATCCGGAACTCACGAATTTCCTGGACAGCCTGCTCGAGCCCTCTCCTCCCCCACCGGAACTCGCCCGACTGGAACAGGCGCAGCAGGCACGCATCGAAGAGCAGCAGCTAAGGGCGCGGCGTGAACTCGATGTCTTGAAGGCCAACGAAGACGCACTACGAAACAACCGGGCATCTCTCCGGTTATTGCACCACATCGCGCGCGTCTACTTCGGCGGCTTCATCCACTTTTCACCCCGGAGTGGAGTACAGCGTCTTGAGGAACTTGTCGATGGAAACCCGGCTTTGCTCGATGCGGTTCGGACAGGCCTGCGACTGACCGTGGATCGTGACGATATTCCGGACGCGGAGACCGTTCTGGATCGCCGCCTTCGATCCGAGATGCACTATCTCTGCTGGCCCTATCTGGCGGGTTTGGCCGAGGCGGAACAGGCGGGTTCCCTAGTCAACTCATCGTGGACAGCGGAGCACAAGCGGAAGGCGCTCGCCGCCTACTTCGGCCACGCCCACGGCGACTACGAACCGGGCTGGTATCAACCACTGATTGCCGAGCATCCCGCAATCGTTGCCGAAGTTCAGGTTCAGTTCGCGTCGGCCATGCTCCGAGAAGGCATCGATCCCGCGAACACCAACCTCTGGCATTTGGCATTCAAACCGGCGCATGCCCAAGTCGCAAGGCACGCGAGCCTTCCCTTGCTTCGCGCATTTCCTGCGCGTGCCAGCAACGACCAACTCAGAGATCTCGATCATCTTCTTCTGGCCGCGTATCAACACGCCGACGACGCCGGTTTCAAGCAACTGATCACCGACAAGCTGTCCCAGAAGAGCATGCCTCCGCGCCAGCGCGGTCGCTGGATTGCGGCCGGTTGCACAGTGGCGCCGGCCACGTTCGCGCCAGCTGCCAGGGAGTTCGTCCGGTCTGGTCGCCAACAAGCACGCACGCTCCATCTGGCGAGTTTCTTCTGCCCCACAGAACGCACCGTCTCGCCTGTCGAGTCTTCCGGGATCTGCCTCGCCGCGCTACTGGTCCGCCTTGTGGGCCGGGTCATCAATCCAAGCGATTGGAGCGAAGGTATTGTGACGCTCGCGATGGAGGCATCCATGCTCGTGAATGACTGCATACGCATCCTCGCAGCCAATCCCGAAGCCAAGGCGACCGCCGCACTAGAGGATCTTCTTGGAGACGCCCAACTCGCCCGTTGGCACCATCCGCTCACGCGTGCGCTAGATGACCAACGTGTAATTCGCCGGGATCATGAGTACCACCACCCGACATTTGAGCAGGTAATCGAAACCCTCAACGGTGGCGCACCAGCGGATGCCAGCGATCTCACAGCATTGGTGTTGGATCGCCTTGACTACATCGCAATCCGGGTGCGATCCGGTAACACCGACGACTGGAAGCAATACTGGAACGAGGACAGTTATGGGAAGCCCACCGCGCCGAAGCCCGAGCAGTCATCCACCCGAACGCTTCTGCGAGAACTTCGCCGAGTGCTGCCAACGGTCCTCAGCGTTGAGCCCGAGGTACGCCACCCCAACGACGCACGGGCGGATATTCGCGTCGCTCACGAGGATTATCACGTCCCCATCGAGGTGAAGCGCAACGACAACCGGGAACTGTGGCATGCGGCAAGAACCCAGCTAATGGCCAAATACGCGAGCGATCCGGCCACGAACGGCCACGGAATACACGTCGTCCTGTGGTTCGGCGGAGCTTGCACACGGCGATCACCGAACGGCACACGACCACCTACCCCGGATGACCTGAAGCAGGAGATCGAAGCCACGCTAACGGAGGAAGAGCGGCGCAAGATTCACGTCCTCGTCATTGACGTGAGCAAGCGTGTCGGAAGGTAGACTGAGGCAGCATCGCCTCAACACGACTGGCCCGCGCCCTTCCACGTCGGGGGCGCTATGGTCTGCTCGCCAAGCTCTCGTAGGCCTCCTTGATGCTCGTTCGCCGGTGCAAGAGAGGCAGGAGAAGGGCTCGGAGTCTGCGCGCATGCGCTGGCCCGCGGTCGGGTTCGGCGGCAAAGAGACTCGCGTGGCCTGGGTTTTCCACCGTCGCTGTGTCGATGATCACGAACGCTCGAGCTTGGTCTGCCTCCAGTCGCTTACTCCGAATCTCCTTGGAATGAAGCACCGCCACACCCGCATATAACCACGGCGTCTTCCGAGGCAGTGACAGTCGTTCTCGCACAGCATCCTCCACGAACTGTCTCGACACGTACACCATACGGTGAAGGGAGAAGCCCCTTTGGCGAAGATCCCTTACCGGAATTGCCCGCACGAGAATCTCTCCGTCCTTGACGTGCTCTGGATCGAATACCTCGCGCAGAAGGTACTCGCTATCCTGTACTACGCCAGGCGAAAGCCCAGGTGCTGCACTGATGCCCTCGTCGAGGTGCGGCGGTGACAAAAGGATTCAGCGCGTGAGCAGCGCGGCCAGATCGCTTGGCAGACCATGCGTCGCACGGCATTCATCCTCTAGATACTCATTCCCTTTGTCGTCGCGCGCATAGTAGGAGAACGTGCCGCATCCGTAGAACCCCAAGTCCACGTGAATCCCGGCGTCATTCCACAGAAAATTGACCTCGCCGTCATCCGCTAGGCCGATGTCGGGCAGATGCACAAGCTCGTTCGGCAGGCCCAGGACGAAAGCACGAGCATCCCGTAAGGCTTGCGGATCTGGCGGAACTGCTCCCGGCAAGCGATCAGCGTCAGGTCGCGACAGGATGTCCAACCTAGCAAACAGCCGCCGAGTATTGGACGACATGCGGAGCCAAGGCTCACCCCCTTGAGTTGACATCCCGTAGCGGTCCGAAACCGGCCAAGTGATCCAGGACCGCTCAACGAATGAACACGACGCGAAACCGACCTGCTCGCCGTCCGAGGTTCGAAGTGCGATGGCGGTGTTCATGTTCCCAACCCGATTTTCTCGAGAATATCCGGCAGTAAGACCGCTCGAATCATGTTCTTGTTCCCCTCATGGAGATCGTGCAAGGCGTCCACCATAGGAGTACGCGTCCCTTCCTCCGGTTGGAACAATGACTCCATGGACTGTCTTGGCGTCTGCAGTTGCCATGTTGCGTCGTGCTCAATTGTCACCGTTGGTACGTCGTCAACTGTGGTGCTCACTACGTTAAGACGGTTCAGCACGCGTTCCTGCTCGTTGCGGGCCTCGAACCACCCGATACTGCTATGCCAAAGCGGTCCTGCATCAAAGCAGTGGCGTGCCAAGAAAATGGCCGCCGGCTTGAACAGGAGTTCCGCGCACGCCTGCTCCAACTGACCATCGAACGTGAACCGGTCGATGTAACGAAGCCCGAAGGTCTGCACCGGCACTTCAGACAGGGGCACACGTGCAATCGCGGCCCGGAAATAGGACGTGCTGTCCCTTACCACATCGTCCCACTTGGTGTACTCGAAGAAGCTCGTCATCAGGATGTCGTCCGATAGCCTGACGATCCTAGCCGGGGCTCCGTCCGCTCGCGGCTTGGACAACTCGAAGCCGACGAGTCTGGCAACCTGAATCGACTGTGTGGGTGACGGGGCACTCACGTCGATCTTGATCTCTCCGCCGTGAACTTCGCGTGACCTGGGAAACGCCTTCTCATGCGTCTCCAAAACGCCCTCCCGCATGAGTTCCACGAGTTGGGGCGGCAACTGTGTCTGGAACTGCATGTGGACAGCAGCCTCTTGGATCGAGTGCTGACCGGCAAAAGGCAAGTACGTCGCCACAGTTACGCCAGTGAAGGAGTCGAATCGAACACGACACGGATTGTTGCATAGGGCTGGACGAAGTGGGAAGCCCAAGCTTGTCGTCCATGGAGAAAGGAGCCAGATCGGCAAATGCTGATGCTAAGGCGAAAGTACGCCCGAAGGGTTGGCGAAATGATCGTCCACACCGCGTTCCAGGACGAGATTCTGGGCGTGCGCGACGACAACGCCGTGGACCTACCGAAGATGACAGGGGTTCAATACGAAAAGAAGGTGCAGGAGTACCTGAACAACCATCTCAACCACATCGCGATCCATCGGCTCCGGACAAACCAGCCGCTAACAGCCATCGATCTTCGCGAGTTGGAGCGGATGCTGGTCGAGATCGGCGAAGACGACGGCCAAGCGTTGTTGACGGGCCTTCTGGCGCGCACCTACTCGCCCTCGCTGGTCCATCTCGTGCGCGGCATGGTGGGGATGGACCGGGCCGCCGCCCAGGAGGCGTTCTCGGAATACCTCTCCAATCGAAGCCTGACCACACCGCAAATCCGGTTCATCGAGATGGTCATCGACCAACTCACGGCACGGGGCGTCATGGAACTGTCGGCGCTCTACGAGGCGCCGTTCAGTAGCGTGCATGCCGGCGGTCCCGAAGCGTTGTTCGCCGACAAGAGCAACGTGATCGAAGGGATTTCGAGAAGTTGAAAGTGCTTCGCCCCGAACCCCTGGCGGACGCCAGCTAAGGTCAGGGTCTTGGGGACTTTATGACGCTGCTTCAGGCGTTGCCCGATTGCCCCGACATCAGCGAAAAGTCGATGCCGAGGGCCTTTGCGGCGGCTTCGACACGCTCCTCGAACGGCACTTCGAAGATCAGCGATTTCGATCCGCGACACGTCAACCAGGTATTGGCCTCCAATTCGCCTTCAAGTTGGCCTGAGCCCCATCCGGCATAACCAAGCGCCACGACGTACTGGCTGGGACCTTCACCGCGCCCGATGGCCGCGAGCATTTCGACTTCCGCGGTAAGCGCCAGGCCATCCCCGACGCCAACGCTCTTTTCGATTCGTACGTCGTCGCTGTGCAAGATGATGGCGGCGTTGCGCTGAACGGGCCCGCCCTCCAGGACGGCGGCTTCGACGTCGCCGGTGTTCGGCAGTTCAAGCTGTTCGAGGACATCCGCGACCGTCAGCTTCAGCGGTCGGTTCACGACGATGCCCATGGCGCCCTTGTCATTGTGGTCGCAGACGTAGGTGATCGTGTCTCGGAAGTAATCTCCCGCAACGAGCAGGTTCGGCATCGCCAGCAGGAATCGGTTCTTTACGTGCGCCGACGTCATGTTCCGATCATACGCCATCCGAAGGCGCGCGATGCTCGATCAGCCGACGATCAGCGCGGATCCGGGACATTGCCTTGTCGGGCAGGTCTTGCGAGACTCGCGCAACTCCCGTGTCGCAAGGAACAGACGCATCCGGGGAGCGCCGGCGAACCGGAACGGTTGTACGATGGACGGCGAACGGGGCCGGACACTTTTACGGATAGCGAAACCAATCGCATGGCGATCCTGCGATCAAATATCGATACAGCCGACCGATCCTTCAAGGACAACGCGGAACACAACCACGCCCTCTCCAGCGCGTTGCGCGAGGTCTCGGCCCACATCGCCCTCGGGGGCGACGAACGGTCAAGGAATCGCCACATCGGGCGCGGGAAGCTGCTCCCTCGGGACCGCGTACACGGACTCCTGGACCGGGGATCTCCGTTTCTCGAGATCGGACAATTGGGGGGTCATGCGCTATACGACGACGACATCCCCGCCGGCGGCATCATCACCGGCATCGGCCGCGTCGAAGGCAAGGAGTGCATGGTCGTCGCCAACGACGCGACGGTAAAGGGCGGCACGTACTATCCGATCACCGTCAAGAAGCACTTGCGCGCCCAGGAAATCGCGCTCGAAAACCACCTGCCGTGCGTCTACCTGGTCGACTCCGGCGGCGCTTTCCTGCCCTTGCAGGCCGACGTCTTCCCGGACCGGGAACACTTCGGCCGCATCTTCTACAACCAGGCGAACCTTTCCGCCCAGGGCATTCCGCAGATCGCCGTAGTCATGGGGTCATGCACCGCGGGCGGCGCCTATGTGCCCGCCATGTGCGACGTCGCCATCATCGTGCAGAACCAGGGCACCATCTTTCTCGGCGGTCCGCCCCTGGTCAAGGCGGCCACGGGCGAGGAAGTGGATGCCGAGAGCCTGGGGGGCGGGGATGTGCATACACGTATCTCCGGCGTTGCCGACCTGCTCGCCGCCAACGACGAACACGCGCTGGCGCTGGCGCGGGAAACGGTGGCCGCCAGCCACCTGCATTACCGGTCCAACGTCGAGGTCGCCGAATCCCGCCAGCCCGCATATCCCGCCGAGGAGATCTACGGCGTGTTGCCTTCCGACAGCCGCACGCCGTACGACGTGCGGGAAGTGATTGCCCGCATCGTGGACGCCTCCGATTTTCACGAGTTCAAGGCCCTGTACGGAGAGACGATCGTCTGTGGCTTCGCCCACATCTGCGGCATTCCCGTCGCGATACTCGCGAACAACGGCATACTGTTCTCGGAGTCCGCCCTCAAGGCCGCCCACTTCATCCAGCTCGCAGACCGGCGCGGCGTGCCGCTGGTGTTCCTGCAGAACATCACCGGCTTCATGGTGGGACGGAGGTACGAGAACGAGGGGATCGCGAAGGATGGCGCAAAGATGGTCACGGCCGTGGCCTGCGCGCGCGTGCCGAAGTTCACGGTGATGATCGGCGGTTCCTTCGGCGCCGGGAACTACGCGATGTGCGGCCGCGCCTACGGCGGCCGCATGCTGTGGACCTGGCCCAACGCGCGCATCTCCGTGATGGGAGGGGAACAGGCGGCACATGTGCTGGCCACGGTCCAGGGCGACTCCATGGCCGCCCGGGGCAACGCCTGGCAGGATCACGAACGGGACGCGTTCATGGCCGGCATCCGCGAACAGTACGAACACGAGGGCCACCCCTATTTCGCCAGCGCGAGACTCTGGGATGACGGTGTCATCGATCCGGTCGACACGCGGCGCGTCCTGGGGCTTGCCCTGACGGTCGCGACGAGAGAACTCGAGGTGCAACCCGGGCGCTTCGGCATCTTCAGGATGTAGCGGCATGATCCGGAAACTGCTTGTCGCCAATCGGGGCGAGATTGCCTGCCGCATCATGCGCACCGCCCGCCGACTTGGGCTGGAAACCGTCGCCGTCTATTCCGATGCGGACGCGGACGCATTACACGTTCGCCAAGCTGACCGGGCCGTGCGAATCGGTCCTCCGGTCGCCGCGGAAAGCTATCTCAACATCGAAGCGGTGATGGGCGCCGTCGTTGAGACCGGGGCCGATGCCGTGCATCCCGGCTACGGCTTCCTGTCGGAGAACGCCGAATTCGCCGACGCCTGCGCCACGGCGGGGAGCATTTTCGTCGGCCCCTCCGCCTCCGCGATCCGCGCCATGGGATCGAAGATCGAAGCGAAACATCTCGTAGCCGACGCCGGCACGCCGGTCGTTCCCGGGTATCTCGGAGATGACCAGGATCCCGATGTGCTCTCGGCCGAGGCGCTGGAGATCGGCTTTCCGCTCCTGATCAAGGCTTCGGCCGGCGGCGGCGGACGCGGGATGCGGCGGGTCGACGATGCCGAGAGTTTCGGGGCGGCGCTCGACGGCGCCCGGCGCGAAGCCAATGCCGCTTTCGGCGATGACCGGGTGCTGCTCGAACGCCTGATCCTCAAGCCGAAACACATAGAAGTACAGGTGCTCGGAGACACCCGCGGCAACATGGTGTACCTGTTCGAGCGGGACTGCTCCATGCAGCGACGCCACCAGAAAGTCGTGGAGGAAGCTCCCGGTCCGACGGTGAACGCCTCCTTGAGGACCACCATGGGCGAAGCGGCGGTGCGCGCTGCGCGCGCCATCGACTACTTCGGCGCGGGCACCGTCGAGTTCATCGCCGAAGGCGACGACTTCTACTTCATGGAGATGAACACGCGCCTGCAGGTCGAGCATCCGGTGACGGAAGCGATTCTCGGATTGGACCTGGTGGAACTGCAACTGCGCGTGGCCGCGGGAGAATCCATTCCCTTCGCGCAGGACGATTTGCGGATAGATGGCCATGCGATCGAGGTTCGCGTCTACGCCGAGAACCCGAAACGAAACTTCCTGCCGTCCTCCGGCAGGCTGCACCGCGTCGACTGGCCTGTCGGCGAGCCTGCTGGCGAGCCTGACGACGTGCGCGTGGATACCGGCGTCGAGACCGGTTCCGATGTCCCCGTGCACTATGACCCGATGATGGCGAAGGTCATCGCCCATGCGCCGAACCGTCCCGCCGCCATCGCGGCCTTGAGACGAGCGCTGCTGCAAACCGAGATCGTGGGGGTGGAGCACAACGTGGGCTACCTTGCCAACATTCTCGCCCATGAGGAGTTCGCGCGCGGCACCTACACCACCTCGCTGACCGACGACGCGGCCGCATCGCTCGCACCTCCCGATGGCCCCGAACCGCTTCTGCTGGCCGTGGCTTCGCTGGTGGCCGTGCCTGCGGACGCCGCCCCGTGGGATGCCGCCGACGGATTTCAGCTCAATTTGCCCCATGCCCAGCAGCTTCGCCTGAGGCGAAACCGCCAGAACGTCGAAGTCCGCGTCACGCGAAACGACGACGCCGGCAGTTCCTTTCGAATGGAAGGTCCCGACTGGGCACACGACGTGCGCGAGATCGCCAGGCATGGCCATCGAATCGAAGCGCGCATCGACGGCGAACCGGTGAAGGCTTCGGTCTATCCCATCGGCGACGCAGTGTTCGTCGTTCGCGACGGCGCCACCGAGCGCATCGAGCAACAGCGCGTCGCCGTCGGCGACTTTCGCAGCATCGCCAACCCCCGGGGCAATGTCGCCGCACCCATGCCCGGCGCAATCACCGCTGTCGCAGTCGCGGAAGGTGACCTCGTCAAGACGGGCCAGACCCTGATGGTGCTGGAGGCCATGAAGATGGAGCACACCATCGTCGCACCCGGTGACGGCAAGGTCGCGACCATCAACGTCGCGGCCGGGGAGCGGGTGGACGAGGGCACGGAACTGCTGACGCTGGAAGACCAGTGAGCAGCACGGTTTCGACATGCTATGTTTAGCGTCTCTGACGTGAACCGGACCGAATAGATTGGCTTACGACAAACCCATACCCCCGCACGGACAACATACCCAGCCGTTCTGGGACGGCGCGAAAGAGGGCAAGCTGATGCTACCCAGGTGCAGGAACTGCAACCGCGTTCACTGGTATCCGAGGCACATCTGCCCGTTCTGCCATTCCACCGATATCGAATGGATTGAAGCGAGCGGCGAAGGACACATTTACACCTACGCCGTGCAGCACCGCGCCTTCGGCGGCTGGGCGAAGGAAGTGCCCTACGTCACGGCGTACATCGACCTCGCCGAAGGCGATCGCATGCTGACCGTCCTGCGCGGCGTCGATCCGAACAACCCCGAGTCGATCGAGATCGGCGCGAGGGTAACCGTCGAGTTCGAAGCCGCCGACGAAGAAACGCACATCCCGTTCTGGCGCGTGGCGGAGGGTTAGGTATGGCCGCAAATCTCAGCAACGCCGCAGCCATCGTCGGCGCGGCCGAATCAAACGACATCGGGTATCCCAGCGAGCGCGGTCTCAAGGTCACGTCGCTGCAGCACCATATCGAGGCCATAAAGAACGTCACCGACCTGACGGGGATTCCCATATCCGACATCCAGGGCGTGTTCTCCGCCGGATGGTCGTCGCAACTGGCGGAACACCTGGGACTGAAGCCGCGCTACATCGACACGACGTCCGTGGGTGGATGTTCCTTCCAGATTCTCGTGCATCACGCCTTGTCCGCCATTCATGCGGGCATCATCGATGTCGCCCTGGTCAGTCACGGCCAGGCGGGCTGGTCCTATCGCGGAGCCGGCGGAGGCGGTGGGCGCAACGTGCCCGGGGAAATCGACCCCGCAACCGAGATGACCATGTCCTACGGCGTCTTCGGCGCACCATCGAACTATGCCCACGCCATGCGCCGGCACATGCACAGCTTCGGCACGACGCCGGAGGACTTCGCCCACGTCTCCGTGGTGACCCGTCAATGGGCCATGCTGAATCCGCGGGCCATAATGTTCTCCAAGGAAACCAATCCGTACGGCGGACCGATCACCGTCGAGGATGTCATGAACGCCCGGTTAATCGCCTGGCCGCTGACGCTGTACCACTGCTGCCTGGTCACGGATCACGGCGGCGCCGTCCTGGTCGCGCGACCGGAAATCGCCCGGAGTCTGCGCTCCAACCCCGTGTGGATCTCGGGTGCCGGAGAGTCCATGGGCCATGCCAACATGCTGGAGATGGAGGACTTCACCGCCACGTCCGCATCGCGGTCTTCCGCCACCGCCTACGAAATGGCGGGTCTCGGACCCGACGACATGGAAATGGCGATGATCTACGACTCCTTCACCATCACGGCGGCCATTACCGCCGAGATGCTTGGCCTGGCCCCCCGGGGCAAGGGCCATACGCTGTGGAAGGAAGGCCACGCCGCACCCGGCGGCCGCCTGCCAATCAATACCAACGGCGGCGGCCTGTCGTTCAACCACTCCGGTATGTACGGCATGCAGCTTCTCGTCGAAGCCTATCGACAACTGTCCGGCACCGCCGAGGATGGCGTCAACGGCATTGAAGGCAAGCAGACCAACGCCCGAACGTGCGTTGTCAACGGCACGGGCGGCACCCTGTCGACCACCGGGACGCTGGTGCTCACCGCGGACTAGCGTCGTGGCTACCTATGACGCCAAGGCCGCCCTGCCCAACGACGAGGCGGGACCCTGGGGGCCACCTGTACATATCGCCTACGATCAGCGCGATGTCCTGCTCTACGCGGCCGGAATAGGTACGCGGGACCTGCGTTTCGTGTACGAGCGGCATCCCGAGTTCAGCGTTTTTCCGACGTTTCCCATTCGCTGGGGTGGCGCCGGCGCTCCCCTTGATCGGAACCTGATACCCAACTCCCCCGGACCGCTCAACATCGATGCGGAACGTTATCTCGAGATGCTGCGCCCGTTGCCGCTCGAGGGCGAGGTCAGCGTGCGATCCCGCGTCATAGGCGCCCACCCGCGCGGCAGGGGCAACGGCTTCGTGGAATTCGAAAGCGAGGTGACCGATGCCGACGGCAACCTGTGCGTGCGCATGGTGAACGGCTCGTTCCGCCGGGGCGTGGAGCAACTCGGCGACATAGAACCCTTCGAGGGCGCCGGCCGCACCTATTCCGAAAGGATCAATCTCCCCGACAGGGATCCCGACATCGTCCGCGAAGCCCACGTTGCCGACAACCAAGCCCACATCTACCGGCTGTCCGGCGACTACAACCCGCTACACATTGATCCCGAAGCGGCGCGCTTCGGAGGATTCGACCGGCCCATCCTGCATGGACTGTGCACCTTCGGTCACTGCGCGCACGTCCTGCTCGATGCGCTCTGCCAGGGCGATGCGGCATGCTTTCGAAAGATCAAGGTGCGCTTCTCGGCGCCGGTATTTCTCGGCGACACGTTGCAAATTCGGGCCTGGAACGAAGGCAACGGCCGCGCATTGTTTGAGGCGCTCGTGGGACAGACGACTGTCGTGTCCAACGCGTACTTCGAGTGTGGAGAGTGACCCGCCAAGTACGCTCCGACCGCAACGTGAATTAAAGGGTCGTCCATCATGCGGCTGCACCTGATCGACGGCACGTTCGAGCTGTTCCGCGCCCATTACGCGAGGAGGCCACCCCGCCTGTCGCCCTCCGGCCGTGACGTCAAGGGCACAGTGGGCGTTGTCTCCACATTGCTCAGGCTGCTGGAGGATCCATACGACGAAGTGACCCACCTAGCTGCAGCATTCGACAATCCGGTCGAGTCGTTCCGCAACCGTCTCTACTCTGGGTACAAGTCCGGGGAGGGTCTGGATCCCGCAGTGACTGCACAGTTCGACCTGGTAGAGGAAGCGGTGGACGCGCTCGGCATCGTCGTCTGGTCGATGGCCGAGTACGAGGCAGACGATGCGCTCGCGACGGGCGCCGCCCGGTGGCGGGACGAGGTCGACGAAGTGCGCATCCTGTCGCCGGACAAGGATCTCGGCCAATGCGTCGACGACGCCCGCGGCGTCGTGCAGTTCGATACGGTGCGCCGACGTCTCATCGACGCCGAGGGCGTGCGCTCGCGCAACGGCGTCGACCCGGAGAGCATTCCCGATTGGCTGGCGCTCGTCGGTGACACCGCGGACGGCATTCCGGGCATTCCGGGTTTCGGACGCAAGACCGCGTCCGTCCTGCTGCAACACTTTCGCACCGTGGAGGCGATCCCCGGAAATCCTGAAGCCTGGCCAAAGGAGATACGAGGCGCAGCAAGGCTTGCCGCGACGCTCACAGCGATGCGCGAGGACGCGGCGCTCTATCGAAAACTCGCGGTCCTCGTCACGGATGCGCCCATGACCGAATCCCTCGACGACCTGCGCTGGCGCGGTGCGGATCGGGAGAAATTCCAACGCATCTCGGCGCGGGTCGGCGGTTTCGGCGTCAACCCGCGCCGGTGGCGCTGAATTCGATCCCCGTCAGCGCCATGAAATCTGTCGCCCTAACGGGCAACATCTTTCACCCCCGCCCAAGCCCACCTACCACCCTGCGCCTTGACCGGCACTACGTGCCGGTCTACAGCGCAGGCTGCTAGTCGGAGTCGGATGCGGACAGCGCTTCGGACAACGCCTGTTCGATCTCGTCCGGCGTGATGCTTTCCGCCAGCGCCTCTTCTTCTCGACGGCGCTTGCGGTCGGCGTGGTAGCTCAAGCCCGTTCCGGCGGGGATCAACCGGCCAACGACCACGTTCTCCTTCAATCCCCGCAGGTTGTCGCGCTTGCCGGTAACGGCGGCTTCCGTCAGCACCCGCGTGGTCTCCTGGAACGAGGCAGCCGATATGAAGGACTCCGTCGCCAGGGATGCCTTGGTGATGCCGAGCAGAATGCGCTCGAACCCGATCGGCGCTTGGCCTTCCGATTCAAGCCGTTCGTTTTCTTCCATGGCCGTCACGTACTCGACCTGCTCGCCGCGCACAAACTGGGAATCGCCCGGATCAACCACTTCAACCTTGCGCAGCATCTGGCGCACGATCACCTCGATGTGCTTGTCGTTGATGGTAACGCCCTGCAGCCGATAGACCTCCTGGATCTCGTTGATGATGTACTTAGCGAGTTCCGCGACGCCCTTCAGCCGAAGAATGTCGTGTGAACTCGGGGGACCTTCGGATACGACTTCTCCGCGTTCCACGTGCTCGCCGTCGAACACCGAGATCTGTCGCCATTTCGGAATCAGCGTCTCGACCGTCTCGCCTTCCCCCGATGTGATGACGAGTCGACGTTTCCCCTTCGTCTCCTTGCCGAAGCTAATGGTCCCGGCCCCTTCCGCCAGTATGGCCGGCTCCTTGGGCTTGCGCGCTTCGAACAGATCCGCGACCCGAGGCAGACCACCGGTGATGTCTCCACCGCGCGAGCCCTCCTGCGGGATGCGCGCGATGACGTCTCCGACACCGACCTGCGCCCCATCTTCCAAGTGCAGGATCGCGCCGCTCGGGAGCAGGTAATGCGCCGGCACGTCCGTCCCGGCGAGATTGACGTCCTCGCCCTCATCGTCCACCAGCCGGACGCTCGGACGCAAGTCCTTGCCCGCACTCGGACGATCCCTCGGATCGAGCACGCTGATGTTGATGAGGCCCGTCAGCTCGTCGGTCTGCCGGTCGATCGCCACGCCTTCCTCCATATCCTGGAAGACGACCTTGCCCGCGACCTCGGTGATGACCGGGTGCATGTGGGGATCCCAACGGGCGATCAGCTGACCCGCATCGACATTGACGGCTTCGTTCACAAGAATGACCGCGCCGTACGGCAGCTTGTAGCGCTCGCGTTCTCGCCCGCGGGTATCCGCGATGGCGATCTCGCCCGAGCGCGACACGGCCACGAGTTCCCCGGTGTCGCGCGTGACCGTCTTCAGGTTGTGCAGGCGCACTGTCCCGCCGTGCTTGGCCTGAATATTGTCGCTGGCGGTCGCCCGCGATGCCGCACCGCCCACGTGGAAGGTGCGCATGGTCAGCTGCGTGCCCGGTTCGCCGATCGATTGGGCCGCGATGACCCCCACCGCCTCGCCGACGTTCACTTCGTGACCTCGCGCCAGATCCCGTCCGTAGCACTTGGCGCAAACGCCATGGCGCGTCTTGCACGTGATCGGCGAGCGCACCTTGAGTTCATCGACGCCGAGGGCCTCGAGACGATCTACCCAGGCTTCGTCCATCATGACGCCGGCCGGCACGAGTACTTCCCCGCTGGAGGGATCCAAGGTGTCTTGGGCGACAACTCGCCCGAGAACGCGCGCCGCCAACGGTTCGACGACATCGCCTCCCTCGATCATGGCGCCGATCAACAAGCCATCGTCGGTGCCGCAGTCGTGATCCGTTACAACGAGATCCTGCGCGACATCCACAAGGCGTCGGGTGAGGTACCCCGAATTGGCGGTCTTGAGCGCCGTGTCGGCCAGGCCCTTGCGGGCGCCGTGGGTGGAGATGAAGTATTCGTTGACCGTCAGTCCCTCGCGGAAGTTCGCCGTGATCGGAGTCTCGATGATGCTCCCATCCGGACGCTGCATCAGGCCCCGCATGCCGGCGAGCTGACGGATCTGGGCGGGGGATCCCCGTGCGCCCGAATCCGAATACATGAACACGGAGTTGAAGGAGTCCTGCCTTTCGGCTTCCCCTTCCCGGTTGACCACCGTCTCTTCCGAAATGCCCGCCATCATCGATCGAGCGACGACTTCATTCGCCCGCGACCAGATGTCCACGACCTTGTTGTATTTCTCGCCCTGGGTCACGAGGCCCGACGCGAATTGCGATTCGATCTCCTTGACCTCCGCTTCCGCGCTCTCGATGATCGAGGCCTTGTCGTCCGGAATGACGAAGTCGTCAACGCCGATCGAAGCGCCGGCCACAGTGGACTCGTAGAAGCCCCTGTACATCAACTGGTCGGCGAACATCACCGTCTCTTTCAGGCCCACATTGCGATAGCAGGCGTTGATGAGGTTGGAAATCGCCTTCCGGCCCATCGGCTGGTTGACCAGCCCGAAAGGCAACTCGGGCGGGACGATCTCGTACAGCAGCGCCCGGCCGGTGGTGGTATCCATCATGCTGGCGCCATGCATGTCCTCGATACGAACCCTGATCTTCGCGTGCAGGTCGACGATGCCCGTCTCGTATGCGCGATGGACCTCGCCGATGTCGGAAAATGTCATGCCTTCGCCGCGGGCATTGATGCGCTCGCGGGTCATGTAGTAGAGCCCGAGCACGACATCCTGCGCCGGCACGATGATGGGCTCGCCGCTCGCCGGCGACAGAATGTTGTTGGTCGACATCATGAGCGCGCGCGATTCGAGCTGCGCCTCCAGCGTCAGCGGCACGTGGACGGCCATCTGATCGCCGTCGAAGTCGGCGTTGTACGCCGCGCAAACCAATGGATGAAGCTGGATGGCCTTGCCTTCGATCAGCACCGGCTCGAACGCCTGGATACCGAGGCGGTGCAAGGTCGGCGCCCGGTTCAACAGGACCGGATGCTCGCGAATCACTTCGGCGAGTATGTCCCAGACTTCCGGAGTTTCGCGTTCGACCATCTTCTTTGCGGCCTTGATCGTCGTCGCGAGTCCGCGCGCCTCGAGTTTGCCGAATATGAACGGCCGGAACAGTTCCAGCGCCATCTTCTTCGGCAATCCGCACTCGTGCAGTCGAAGCGTCGGTCCGACGACGATGACCGAACGGCCGGAATAGTCGACGCGCTTGCCGAGCAGGTTCTGTCGGAAACGCCCCTGCTTGCCCTTGATCATGTCCGCCAACGACTTCAGCGGACGCCGGTTGGAGCCGGTGATCGCGCGGCCCCGGCGGCCGTTGTCGAGCAGCGCGTCCACGGACTCCTGCAGCATGCGTTTCTCGTTGCGCACGATGATGTCCGGCGCATTGAGATCCAGCAGCCGCTTCAGGCGGTTATTGCGATTGATGACCCGCCGATTGAGGTCGTTCAGGTCGGCCGTCGCAAAACGCCCGCCCTCGAGCGGCACCAGGGGCCGCAGATCCGGCGGCAGCACCGGCAGGACGTTCATGATCATCCACTGCGGCAGGTTCCCGGAGTTGACGAACGCCTCCATCAGTTTCAGGCGCTTCGACAGCTTCTTGATCTTCGTCTCGGAGTTGGTGGCCGGAATCTCTTCCCGCAGCCGCGCGATTTCCGCATCCAGGTCCAGGTCCGAAAGCAGTATCTGCACCGCTTCCGCGCCCATCTTGGCGACGAACTCGTCGCCATGCTCCTCGAGCTTGGCGAAGTACTCGTCGTCCGTGAGCAACTGACCCACCTCAAGGTCGGTCAGCCCCGGGTCGATAACCACGTGCGACTCGAAATAGAGCACCCGCTCGATATCGCGGAGCGTCATGTCCAGCAGCAAGCCGATGCGCGACGGCAGGGACTTCAGGAACCAGATATGGGCTACCGGGCTCGCGAGGTCCACGTGGCCCATGCGCTCCCGGCGCACCTTTGCCAGCGTGACTTCGACGCCGCACTTCTCGCAGATGACGCCCCGGTGCTTCAGCCGCTTGTACTTGCCGCACAGGCATTCGTAGTCGCGGACCGGACCGAATATGCGGGCGCAGAAAAGGCCGTCGCGTTCCGGCTTGAACGTCCGGTAGTTGATGGTTTCCGGCTTCTTCACCTCGCCGAAAGACCAGGACTTGATCATTTCCGGAGACGCCAGGCCGATCCTCAGCGCATCGAACTCCTCGAGTCCGCTTTGCTGCTTCAACAGATTCAGTAGATCTCTCATTGCATGCCTCCCGCGCTATTCGCTTTCCAACTCGACGTAGATGCCCAAGGATCTGATCTCCTTGACCAACACGTTGAAGGACTCCGGCATGCCGGGTTCCATACTGAAATCATTGCCGACGATGTTCTTGTACATCTTGGTTCGGCCGGCCACGTCGTCCGACTTCACCGTCAGCATCTCCTGCAGCGTATACGCCGCGCCGTAGGCTTCGAGCGCCCAGACCTCCATTTCTCCGAACCGCTGACCGCCGAACTGCGCCTTGCCGCCCAGCGGCTGCTGGGTAACGAGGC
>CAZFGB010000145.1:0-5642 GCA_964518405.1 uncultured Pseudomonadales bacterium
GTCCCCGTCCCTGAACAGGAGCCCGCGTTCGTGCTTCAGCACGATGAATTTCTGAACAAACAACATGGCCTGCCCTCCTCTTCTCTCTCCAATGAATGCGCCCGCTCCCACAACACCGTCGCGGACCGATGGTGCCGCCGTATCGGACGTACCGCGCGCGGCCAGCGCTCTTCCACCTCAAGCCCCTTGATGGGGATGAAGCATCCAAGCTACGCCTCGCGAGCGATCCGCCGGACACGACAGCCGCTCACCTGGCACGAGCCAGGCCAGCCCACCCGTCGGCTCCGTCGTTGCTGCGCCAACCCCTCAAGGCAGGCGCAGGGAACGGGCGCCCGTGTAACGAATAACGCTCGTTACCAGCGAAGCACGGTTATCAGCCGTGTGACCTCTTTACAGGAAGTCGCTGTTGGAATGCCGGAATCGAACCGGCAACACCCAGTTCCCAAGACCGGTGCTCTACCTATTGAGCTAATTCCACAGGTTGGGTGCGCACAGACCGCTCGGTACACACCGTGCGATGGGTAGCGTGAGTGCGCCGGGCGGGATTCGAGAACCCGCGCCATCAGAACGCCGCACGCCGCCCAACCCCAGGTCGGACGAGGCGTCAGCCTTGGCCCTCGCCGCGCCGGAAACCCGGCGCGGCGCGATTCAGATACTTCTCCAAGCCATAAAAAAAGCCCTGTTCGTCTTACCGACCAGGGCTCTTTTCCCTGGAAGGTCGAAAACGCCGCCTTCCAGGAACTGCTTCAAGGAAAGTCAACGCACCGTCGTTGTGTCCTCGCACGCGAGCCCACCACCGCAGTCCATGGACTGCGACGGTAGCGCCGCACTTGGCAAATGGGCGCCGAGAGAGCGCTTTGCTGCTGCCAAAATCACTGAATTCACGTCCCCGAAAGTCCGCTTGTCCCGATGGAAGGCGCGCGAGTATAGGAGCATCTCACGGCTTGTCAACACTTCCGTTGGCACCGTGCTCTCGAAGCCGCGTGACAGCCGACCGGCTGTTCCGCCATTGGGGTCCATCGGCGAACGCGAGGGCGAAATCGAGCGGCGTAACGTCGCGCACCTGTCCCTCGCAGTTGGATGCGCCCATGGTCTCGAATTGCACGCTGGCGCGTAGCGTCAGGTCCACGCCGTGCGCCAGCAACAGTTCGAGAAAGGCCAGGCAGTGACCGCCGGGCGAGATAGCCGACCAGGATGCGACGGTGTGAAAGATCGGGCTCTGGCCGTCGCTGCCCCCGGCGCGCGCGTTGATATCAGCGCCGCGTGCCAACAGCAGTCGCCCCATCTCGACCTCATTGTAGTCAGCGGCGATGTGAAGCAGGGTCGGCCCGGGACGGTTGAACGGGAGCCACAGGTAGTCGACCTCCTCGAAGCGCCGATGCACGAGTTCGGGGTCTGCATCGAGCTGCGCCGCCAGCAAATCGATACGGCCGCGATGGATCGCCATCACCGCCTCGGGCTGATTGTGCTCCGCGCCGGCGTCGAGCAGCAACTCGACGACGTCATGCTTTTCGGCGGTGCGCGCATAGGTCCCCATGGCCATATGCAGCGGCGTCTCGCCGCCCGCTTCGAGATTGGGGTCGGCGCCGAGCTCAAGCAGCAGCGCCACCGTGTCCGGCGCTTCGTTCAGCATTTCGGTCGCCGCAAGCAGCGGTGTGCCGACATAGGAGCTGTCTTCCACCGTCGCGGCGTTCACATCGGCGCCATGTTCGACGAGCAGGCGAACCATGTCGGTCCTGCCCATCGCGGCCGCGCGAAAAAGCGCCCTTGGCGCCTGGGCCAGGCGCGGCTCCCGGGCCAGCATCGCTCTTGCGACGTCGATGTCACCGTTGTTGGCCGCGGCGACGAATGCGCCGACGGATTCCACGAGGAACGTCTTGAGCCTGGCCCAGCTCGCGAAGCCGAGTTCGCGCGAGATGACGAGTTGGGCGTCGTTGAGTTTGAAGTTCGCCCTGTCCTTGACGTATGGCGCGATGCGCTCGAGCGCGGTCCCGTCGTTGTCGCGGACGGACTTCAGCAGTGACTTTGCCTGCTTCTTGAGGTTTTCCAGGCTTGAACCTGGATATCGGGTAGTCATGAAGACCTCCTTTCATCAGCCCAATATCCGCGCCTTGGACAGAAAAGAGGATCGTGTCGTATCGCTCTACAACCAGATGGGCATGGCCCTACCCGCGGATCAGGTGCGCTCTGGCGCGCACTCGTTCACCGTAACGCTATCCATGGATGCCTGCAACAGGTGTCGAATCCTGCTTGCGATTTGATCGATCCGGCCTTGGGTATGATGCGAACGAAACGTCTCCGAACACCCGCGAACGGGCACGCTGCGCAAATGCACGACTTTCCAATGCGTTACGGCCACTGGGCTGTGGTCGCAGGGGCTTCCGAGGGCCTTGGCGCGGCGTTTGCGGCCGAACTCGCCGGGCGTGGAATGCACCTCCTGCTGATCGCGCGTCGCGGCGACGTACTTCAAGCGGTCGCCGACGGGCTACGCCGGGATCACGGCATCGAAGTTCGAATTCTGGTGCTGGATCTCACGAGCCCGGATCTCGCCGAGGCACTTGCGGATGCCACGGCCGATCTCGAATTGGGCGTGATCGTCTACAACGCCGCATTCGTGCCGGTGGCCAGCTTTCTCGACCTCGAAGATGAAGCCCTCGATCAACTCATGGGCGTCAATGTGCAGGGTCCGGTCAAATTCCTGCGCGCGCTGCTGCCTTCCATGCGCGAGCGCGGGCGGGGCGCGGTGGTGCTGATGTCGTCGCTCGCCGGAATGCAGGGTTCCCCCCGCATCGCCACCTATGCCGCCAGCAAGGCATTCAACACCGTGCTCGGCGAGAGCCTCTGGCACGAATTGCGCGAACATGGCATCGACGTCGTGGTTTCCTGCGCGGGCGCGATCACCACGCCACGCTACCTCAACTCGACCAGCCGGATTCCTCCCGGGACAATGACGCCCGACGCGGTGGCGCGTGAGACGCTGGATGCACTGGGCAAGGGCCCGCGCGTGGTGCCGGGCGCCCTGAACCGCTTCTTTGCGGTGCTCTTCGATCGGCTGCTGCCGCGCAGGACGGCGATCCGGCTCATGGCCGAGAATACGAAAGACCTGACGTGACGGATCACCTGGCAGGGTTCTTTGTGCCCTGGCTCGTCTACGCCGCGATCTTCGGGCTGCATCTCGCACTCCCTGCCCGCCGCGTCGACGGGTACGTGCGTGACGAAAGGAGCGGCGCGCTATTGCGTTACCGGCTCAACGGCCCGTTGGTGTTCGCCGTCAGCATGGCTCTCTGGTTGGCCGCCGGCTACAGCGGGATCATGCCGTGGGACTGGCTCTGGCAGCACCGCTGGTCTGGCGTCGCGGGCGCTTGCGTGCTCAGCCTGGCGATGACCGCCGCCGTCGTGTTGTCGGCTCCGGTCCGGGGGCGTTCCGTGTGGGCGGATCTCTATTTCGGACGTCGCGCAAACCCGCAGATGTTCCGGGTCCGTGCCGACGCCAAGATGCTCCTCTACCTGGTCGGCGCGATCTATCTCGAACTCAACCTGCTCTCGTTCGCAGCGCACCACTTCCTTGCCTATCCCGACGAACCCTCCCCCGGCGTCGTCCTCCACGTCGCCCTCTTCACCTGGTTCATCTGCGATTACCTCGTGTTCGAGCGCGTCCACCTCTACACCTACGACTTCGTCGCAGAGCGTTTGGGCTTCAAGCTCGTCTGGGGTTGCCTGACCTGGTACCCCTACTTCTACGCGGTGGGCCTCTGGGCCGTGGCGGACCTGCCCAACCCGCAAACGCCCGCCTGGCTGCTCGTCGTATCAGCCGTCATCTTCTTCGCCGGGTGGACGCTGGCCCGCGGCTCGAACATGCAGAAGTTCGCATTCAAGCGGAACCCGGACCACGTGTTCCTGGGACAGATTCCCGCCAAGGTCTTCTCCGACGGCGAGCACAGCGTGCTCTACAGCGGCTTCTGGGGCGTGTCGAGGCACGTGAATTACCTGGGCGAGTTCCTCATGGCCTGCGGTCTGGCGCTCTCACTCGGCTGGCCGCTGGTACTCGGTCCGTGGCTCTACCCACTCTACTACGTGGCGCTGCTCGTTCCGCGCGAACGGAACGACGATCGGCGCTGCGTGAAGAAGTACGGGCCGCTCTGGGAACAGTATCGGCGGCAGGTGCCCTGGCGCATCGTGCCGGGGATCTATTGACCGGAGGTACGGCAGGACATACCCGCAAGCGAATGGGTATGCTCTCCAGTAAAGTCGAATCCCAAATCTCGAATATGGCTTCGCGCAGCACGAAACTCAGGATCGGCGACCAGGCGCCCGAATTCAGCCTGCCAGCGGCGGGCGGCGAGACCTTTTCACTCGATTCCCTGCGCGGCCGCAAGGTCGTGCTGTTCTTCTATCCCATGGACGAGTCGCCGGGTTGCACAGCGCAGGCTCGCGGGTTCCGCGATCACTACGACGAGTTCGTCGCATCCGGTGCGGAGGTCGTAGGCATCAATAGTGGCCGGGTCGCATCGCACCAGCGATTTGCCGATCATCACTCGCTGCCCTACCCTGTCCTGAGCGATCCCGGCAACAGGGTTCGCGGCCTGTACGGCGGGTTCACCGGGCCGATCCCCGGGCGGGTCACCTACCTCGTGGATGAGAACGGCATCGTGCGCGACATGTTCTCGTCGATTTTCCGGCCGCTGGAACACATACGCCGCGCCCGGGAATGGGTCAGGTTGGAAACGAGCCAAAGCGATTAATCTCCGGCGCGAAGGGGCTGTCGGCTCCTCCCCGACGGCTTCGCGGTTACAATTTCCATTCACCCATTCCGGCATCAAGACCATGTTCCGAGCCATCGCACTCGTCTCGGCGCTGACACTCGGCGCCGCCGCTGACCCGTCACTGCCCGGATTCACCGAAGCCGGTGCAAAGGCTCAGCGCAACCTCGAAGCCGAGTTCGACCGCCACCTCGACCCATCCGATCTGCGCGCCTGGATGCACGAACTCGCCGGAGAACCCCATCACGTCGGGTCAACCCACGGCCGGCGCAATGTCGAGACCTTGAAGCGCCTTTTCACCGAATGGGGCTACGACACCGAGATCGCGAGCTACGAGGTGCTGTTTCCGACCCCGAGGACCCGGCGCCTCGAGATGATAGAACCGCATGCGTTCACCGCGTCGCTGGTCGAACGCAGCGTCGCGGGGGACGAGAGCAGCGAGTCGCCGGACGTGCTGCCGCCATACAACGTCTTCTCGCCGGACGGCGACGTCACGGGCCAGCTCGTCTACGTCAACTACGGCCTGCTGGAAGACTACGAGCAGCTTGAGCGCTACGGCGTCGATGTCGCGGGCAAGATCGTCATCGTCCGCTATGGCTATGCCTTTCGCGCCATCAAGCCGAAACTCGCCGCCGAACGGGGCGCCATCGGGTGCCTCATCTACTCCGACCCCAGCGACGACGGCTATGTACTCGGCGAGGCTTACCCGGAAGGTCCGTACAAGAACGACAGCGCGGTGCAACGCGGTTCGATCAAGTACACGCCGCTATATGCCGGCGACCCGCTGACGCCGGGCTGGGCCGCCACCGCCGGTGCCGAACGACTCGATATGCGGGAATCGAAGTCTCTCGCGACCATCCCGACGCTGCCCATCAGCTATGG
>CAZFGB010000146.1:0-7822 GCA_964518405.1 uncultured Pseudomonadales bacterium
TATCTGCGGGTCTTTTTGCCCCCTGGACTTTGTTGCTCCTCCTTGTGTGGTGCCTGCCACACGGCGTCGTCGCGCCTCGCCAGGAACCAAAAATCCCTCGCAGCTACACTCGCATCTTTAGACTTGACGGAACACTAGCGATGTCACGGTCACGCGAAGACACGGCCAAGATCCTCATCGAGGCCTTGCCGTACATCCAGAAATTTCACGGCTCGACGGTCGTGATCAAGTTCGGCGGCGCGGCGATGGTCGACCCCGCGTTGAAGCACGCCTTCGCGCGCGACGTGGTTTTGATGAAACTCGTTGGCATGAACCCTGTCGTCGTGCATGGCGGCGGCCCGCAAATCGGGGAACTTCTTGGAAGGCTGAATATCGAGACCCGCTTTGTCGATGGCTTGCGCGTCACGGACTCGGCCACCATGGATGTCGTGCAGATGGTGCTCGGCGGACTGGTGAACAAGGAGATCGTTTCGCTGATCAACGCCGAAGGGGGCAGCGCGGCGGGCCTGACCGGCAAGGATGGAAATCTCATCAGGGCGCGGAAACTCAAGCTGACGCGGCGGCGTCCGGAGTTCAGGGCGCCCGAGATCGTCGACATAGGGCACGTCGGCGAGATCGCGGAAGTCAATCCGGGCGTCCTCGACGCGCTGGTTGCCCAGAATTTCATCCCCGTGATCGCGCCGATCGGGGTCGGCGACGATGGCGTCTCCTACAATATCAATGCGGATTTCGTGGCGAGCGCCCTGGCGGCGCGTCTCGACGCGTCCAAGCTGGTGCTGCTTACGGATACGCCGGGCGTACTGAAGCCCGACGGCTCGACACTGGTTGCGCCGAGCCGGGGGGAAATCGAGAGGATGATCGCCGACGGGGAGATCAAGGGCGGCATGCTGCCCAAGGTGCGTTGCGCCCTCGACGCCATGACGTCGGGCGTGGCTTCCGCCCAGATCATCGACGGCCGCGTCCCGCACGCGACGCTGCTCGAGATATTCACCGACGGCGGAGTCGGCACGCAGATCACGTAGCTCGACATGGCGCCTACGTCAGCGCGCGGGAGATGTTAATGCGTGTGCTCGTTCCTCCGATCAAGTGCCAGGGAATCAAGACGAAGCTGGTTCCCTCCATACGCAGTGTCATTGAGTGGAACGCCGATGGAACCTGGATAGAGCCTTTCTTGGGATCTGGCGTTGTTGCGCTGAATGTTGCTCCGGCGCGGGCGTTCCTGGCGGACGCGAATCCGCATGTGGTCCGGTTCTACAAAGCGATACAGGACGGTGACATCGATGGTCACATCACCCGGGCTTTCCTCGAAGTCGAGGGAGATTTCCTCTATCGAAGAGGAAAGGAATACTACTATGAAGTTCGGGAGAGATTTAACGACACCCACGAACCGTTGGATTTCCTTTTCCTGAACCGTTCCTGTTTCAACGGCATGATCCGTTTCAACAAGAGTGGGCGGTTCAATGTTCCCTTCGGCCACAAGCCAAAACGATTCGCGCCAGCCTACGTCACGAAAATCGTCAATCAAGTAGAACGTTTTCGGGAAGTCGTCCGGGATTCGGACTGGCGATTCGAGTGCCGGAACTTCGAAAGCGCGATTGTCCAAGCGAACCGGCGTGACTTCATCTATTGCGACCCGCCGTACGCGGGAAGGCATGTCGACTACTACGACAGTTGGGACGAAAAACACGAGCGGCTGCTTCGCGACTCGCTCGCGTCAACCGGCGCGCGATTCCTTCTTTCCACATGGCACAGTAACCAGCATCGACGGAACGAACTGGTGGATACTCTCTGGGGCGAGCATCACTTGACGTTACAACAACACTTCTATCATGTAGGCGCTAAAGAATCGAATAGAAAGCCTATTTTGGAAGCCCTTGTTACGAACTACGCGCCCGCCGAAGTCGCGGCGGAGGAGGTTATGGCGTCGCGGACGAGGCAGGAAGACATGTTTGAGGTTCCTCTGGAAAACGTTAATGAACGAGATTTGGCGCCAACGGTTTCCAAATACTGAAAGCATGTTGCTTTTGGACAATCGTCTTTCGTATCGTCAGAGAGAACGGATCACATCGCGCAGTACTTGTTGCGATAACGCAGTATCGTCACGAGCGCTTCGGTATTCCCGCCGCCGCGTTGCAGGTGTCGAACAAGATCGTCCAGCGTGATAATGCTGAGTACCGGTACCGCCAGCCGACGCGCTAGGGACTGGATTCCGGTTTCGTCGCCATCGACGCGCTCTCGGCGGTCAAGGGCCACCAGTACGCCGGTCGCTTCGGCGCCGGCATCCTTGAGAAGGCGGAAAGCATCGATCTTCGCCTTGCCGTCCGTCACCACGTCGTCGACGATCAGCGCGCGCCGCCCATCCATGGGACTCCCGACCAGCCGTCCCCCTTCGCCGTGCCGCTTGGCTTCCTTGCGGTCGAAGGCTATGTCGACGTCGATGCCGTGGTCCCGCGCCAGGGCGACGGATGCCGCAACGGCGATGGGGATGCCCTTGTACGCCGGTCCGAACAGAAGGTCTGGAAGGGGCGACATTGTTGCGATCATGGCGGCATACGCGGCGCCCATGCGGTCGAGCGCGGGTCCGCTGCTCAAGGCGCCGAGATCGAAGAAGTAGGGACTGCGGCGTCCGGACTTGAGCACGAATTCGCCGAATCTGAGGACGTTCTCGCGCAGCAACAGTTCGAGGAACCCGTCCCTGTCCATCACATGCCCAGTGCGCGTCGCTGCTCCTGAAAGAGGCTCTCGATACCGGACTCGGCGAGGGCGAGCATTTCGGCGAGCACGGCGCCCGAAAACGGTTCCTTCTCGGCCGTGCCCTGCACTTCGATGAACCCGCCGTCCTCGATCATGACGACATTCATGTCGGTATCGGCGGTCGAGTCCTCCGCGTAGTCGAGATCCAGCACCGGCGATCCCCTGTATACGCCGACGGAGACGGACGCCACCAGCTGCCGGAGCGCCCGGGGCGCGATGCGTTTCAGGCCCAGAGCCAGCGCGACGCAACCGCCGGTGATCGATGCCGTCCGGGTCCCGCCGTCGGCCTGGATGACGTCGCAATCGATGCGGATCGTCTGCTCCCCGAGTTGTTCGAGGTCTACGGCAGCCCGCAATGAACGCCCGATCAGGCGCTGGATTTCCATCGTCCGTCCGCCCTGTCTTCCGCGCGCGGCCTCGCGGTTGGTGCGCGTGTGGGTGGCGCCGGGCAGCATGCCGTACTCGCATGTGAGCCAGCCGCGCCCGCTGCCGCGCAGGAAGCGCGGGACGCCCTTCTCGAAACTCGCGGTGCAAATGACGCGGGTTTCGCCGAACGTCGCCAGTACGGAGCCCGCCGCATACTTCGTGAACCCGGTTGTGAGGGTCACGGGGCGCAGCGCATCCGGTTGTCTGCCGCCGGGCCTCCGCCATGGTTTGTTGGACATAGGTCCCCTCCCGTAAGCGACGCGAGTATACGCGTTAGAATCGCCGGAATGATTCTGAGCATGACCGCGTTCGCGAAGTTCGAGTCGCCCTCGCTGACCTGGGAGATCCGGTCCGTCAACAATCGTTACCTGGAAGTCGATTTCCGCCTGCCGCCGGGGCTTCGGGAACTCGAACCCGCGCTGCGAACGCGCCTGCGGGACGCCGTGGCGCGGGGCAAGGTGGATGCAAGGCTGCGGCTGACGAAATCGGCGGCGCAGGCGATGCCGGAGATAGACCGGGAATACTTGCTGGCGCTTCTCGGCGTACTGCAGAAGGTGCGGGATGCCGCCCCCGGGACGCCCGGGATGGCGCAACCCGACCCGCTGGAAGTACTGCGATGGCCGGGGGTGGTGGCCCCGGAAGCGGAAGCGGCGGACCAGGCGTTGAAGACCGAGGCGCGAACGGGTTTCGAACAGGCGGTGGAACGCTTGGTCGAGCACCGATGCGCCGAAGGCGGGAAACTCGATCTGCTGCTCCGTGAGAAACTGGTTGCCCTGGAGTCGATGGTTGGCGACATCAGGGCCCTTGCCGCCTCGTTCGCGCCGATGTTGCGGGAAAGGCTGCTCGGCCGTCTTCGCGACCTGGAAACGGCCCACGTGGATTCGGGCCGGCTGGGCCAGGAAGTTGCGCTGCTGGCGCAAAAGGCGGACATCGCCGAGGAACTGGACCGCCTGGACATTCACGCGCAGGCGTGTCGCGATTGTCTCGCCGCGGGCGGCCCCCAGGGGAGACGTCTCGACTTCCTGATGCAGGAACTCAGCCGCGAGGCGAACACCCTGGCGGCGAAGGCGATCACGGCGGAATGCGCGCGGCGCTCGGTCGACCTCAAGGTGGTGATTGATCAAATGCGCGAACAGGTGCAAAACGTCGAGTGAGTCGAATGGAAGGTCGGCTCATCGTCATCTCGGCCCCCTCCGGCGCCGGCAAGACCAGCCTGGTCAATGCGCTGCTAGAGCGTGACGAGCGGCTGACCGTGTCTGTCTCCCACACGACCCGCTGTAAACGCGAGGAAGAAGTCGATGGCGAGGACTACTTCTTTGTCGATCAGGAGAGATTCGACTCGATTCGGGATCGGGGCGCGTTCCTCGAGCACGCCATCGTATTCGGCAATGCCTACGGCACGGCCCACGAAACCGTAATGCGGACATTGGCCGGCGGCCAGGATGTCGTGCTGGAGATCGATTGGCAGGGTGCCGCGCAGGTCCGATCGAAGTTCCCCGACGCCATCAGCGTATTCGTTCTTCCCCCGTCGATCGAAGCGCTCCTGGAAAGGCTCAACGGCCGCGGACAGGATGGTCCGGAAGAGATCGATCGGCGTTGGCGTCAGGCTGCGGACGATATCTCGCACTACGACGAGTTCAACTACGCGGTCGTCAACAACGATTTCGACGAAGCGTTGGAGAAACTCGCTGGTATCATTGATGCCGAGCGCCGCGGCGAGAAGGCGCAGGGCGAGTGCGTGACGGCGCTGGTGGAATATCTGCTCCGAAGATAGCGAATCACCCATCCGAGCGTTGATAGGGGCGAACGCTTCCGGCGGTCTGGGCCAAATCACTGGACTTGCGCCAAGGGCTGCCATTGCCGTCGGTCAGCCAACGCATCATATTCGGCAGGTCGTTGCCCGCCGAGTTCAAAAGCGCTTCTTGCAGCGCGAATCGCGGACTACGGATGTCCCCATCACGCGCTTCAACCGGCAGATGGATCATGAAGCCAACCCAAAATCAAAAGGCTTCGAACTCGGCACGCCCCTTGTCCGACCGTAAATCGCCCGCTGGCAAAACGAGTTCAGTTCGGCGGGTTCATCTTCCCTACATTCGAGTTCGCACGCTTCCGCGTCCTACGATGTCGCTTTTCGTACTCGGCCTCGCGTCGTATTTGTGATCGACGGTCGCTGCCACTGGCGCGTGCCTCGTGACGGGCACGAGGCTTCGCCTTCCGCAATTGGCGCCTTCGCCACCTTCACCGAGTCATGGCCCTGACTGCCCTACTTGGGGGCGGTTGACCGCACTCGCATGGTCGCCTTTGCAACCTCAAACGCCATGATAATGCCAGCCGACCCCAACCAGAACCCGAACTGAAACGCATCGACAAAGAGCCAGACTGCCAAAGCCGCCAAGCTCAAGCCAATTAGCAATCCGGCTGCTGATCGCAGCGCCTCATTCAGTATCTTTCCGATCATGTATCCTCACCACTTCCCACCAAGGCACATGCTGCTACTGCGGTTCCAACAGCCAAAGCGCATGCGGCTTGCGCCTTGACGGATGATATTCTCCCACACGAGAGAATCACTGCGACACCCGGCGACGTAGCTACGAGACCTCGCCCTACTGCACCTGCGGACTCCGCTTCACTTACCGCCGCGTGGCATGCCGCCATCAACCTTTCATTGGCCGCGCGCGCCTCGATCATCGCCACCATCGCGGAACGGACCCCGACACCCCAGATTCAACGCTCGACCGATTTCACCCTCACTTTCTCATTGGACAGCGGGATGACAGCGGGATCATTATTCTTGTCGCGTCGGGCCGCTTCACTTAGAATTTGATGCAGCCGTCGCGCCCGGGCCGACGGCTTTTTTACGCCGGAGTCTTGTTTGACGCGCGCGGATCCCGCGATATTGGCCGTGGCGGACGGAAGTCTGTTCCACGGCACCTCCATCGGAGCGGCCGGCGCGGCCGTTGGCGAAGTCGTTTTCAATACCGCCATGACGGGCTACCAGGAGATCCTGACGGACCCTTCCTATGCCCGGCAGATCGTGACGCTGACCTATCCCCACATCGGCAATACGGGCACCAATCCGGAAGATATGGAGTCCGACCGGGTCTGGGCGGAAGGGCTCGTGATCCGGGACCTGCCGCTGCGCACGAGTAGCTGGCGGGCGGCGGCTTCGCTCCCGGACTTCCTGCGCGAACGGGGGGTCGTTGCGGTGGCGGATGTCGACACGCGGCGCTTGACCAGGCTCATCCGCGAAAAGGGCGCGCTGGGGGCCTGCATCGCGGCGGGACCGGACGCGGATGCGAAGGAGGCGTTGCGCCAGGCACGGGCATTTCCCGGGCTTGAGGGCATGGACCTCGCCCAAGTCGTCACCCGCAGTGACACGGCGACCTGGAGGGAAGGCGTATGGTGTCCGGAAGGCGGCTATGCGAGAGCGGGCGCCGCGGCGCGCAGCGTTGTCGCGTACAACTTCGGAATCAAGCGCAATATCCTGCGGCTGCTTGTCGACCGCGGTTGCGAGGTGACGCTGGTGCCGGCGCAGACTCCGGCGAAAGACGTGCTGGCGATGGATCCGGACGGCGTATTCCTTTCCAACGGTCCCGGTGACCCCGATCCCTGTGACTACGCGATCGCCGCGATCCGCGAGATCGTCGATCGAAACATGCCGGTCTTCGGCATCTGCCTGGGTCACCAGTTGCTCGCGCTCGCCAGCGGCGCGAAGACGGTGAAGATGCCTCATGGACACCATGGAGCAAACCATCCGGTGCGTGATCTTCGGACCGGCCAGGTCATCATCACGAGCCAGAACCATGGGTTTGCCGTGGATGAGGCAAGTTTGCCGGAATGCCTGGAACCCACGCACGTGTCGTTGTTCGACGGCACGGTGCAGGGCGTTCGACGCACGGACAGGCCTGCGTTCGGCTTCCAGGGCCATCCGGAAGCGAGCCCGGGTCCCCGGGACTGCGCCGGACTGTTCGATACGTTTGTGGAATCGATGGACAGGAACGGCGGACGGGAATGCGGCAGTTCCCAGCCCGCTTCCCCGACTGTCGAGAGCCGTCGGTGAGATCGGCTGTCGATCTGATGGTCATACAAGATGCCTAGACGCAACGACATCGAGACCGTTCTGATTCTCGGCGCCGGCCCGATCGTCATCGGCCAGGCATGCGAGTTCGACTACTCGGGCGCCCAGGCCTGCAAGGCGCTCGGCGACGAGGGTTACCGCGTCGTGCTGGTGAACTCGAATCCGGCCACGATCATGACCGATCCCGCCATGGCGGACGCGACGTACATCGAGCCCGTCGAGTGGCGCACCGTCGCGCGTATCGTCGAAGCGGAGAAACCCGACGCCCTGCTGCCCACGATGGGAGGACAGACGGCGCTCAACTGCGCCCTCGATCTCGTGCGCGAGGGTGTTCTGGAGGCGAACGGCGTCGAGTTGATCGGCGCCAGCCAGGAAGCCATCGACAAGGCGGAAGACCGCGAGCGTTTCATCCGCGCGATGCGGCGCATCGGGCTTGAAACGCCGAGGTCCGCGATCGCGCATAGTCTCGAGGAAGCGTTGCAGGTACAGACCAGGCTGGGCTTCCCGTGCGTGATTCGACCCTCGTTCACCCTCGGCGGCAGCGGCGGCGGCGTCGCCTACAAC
>CAZFGB010000147.1:0-3893 GCA_964518405.1 uncultured Pseudomonadales bacterium
AGGCAGCGGGTGCGTTACTGGTCGGCGCTTGCGCTGCTTCGCTGCGTATCGTCCAGCCCTGCCGCCGCGGCCGCGACGTTGCGGAGCCGGGCCGCCGTCGACGAAGCCGAAGCCGAAGACGTGGACGAGGTGGGGCGCCGCACTGTCCTTGACCAGGGGGACGATGACGACGCGGTGACGCTCGACTTCAGTCCCGGCTCCGAAACGGAAGGAAGTGGGGCGTCAACGCGCCGCCGGCTGCTCGACTTCGCCCGCCGCGCCGAGTCCCTGGAGTCCGCGGACGACCGAAAGCTCCGCGGCGCCGTACGCGAAATCAAAGGATTCATCGCCGACGGATTTCACCCGGTCGTCTTCTGTCGCTTCGTCGATACCGCGGAGTACGTCGCCCGGCACCTTCGCACCGCCCTCGCGAAGCACGTTCGGGTAGAAGCCGTCACCGGCCGGCTGCCACCCGCCGAGCGAGAGGCGCGCATCGCCTCCCTCGCCGCGGAGGGCGGCGCGTTCGTGCTCGTCTGCACCGATTGCCTCTCGGAGGGCATCAACCTCCAGCACCACTTCGATGCGGTGCTTCACTACGACCTCGCGTGGAACCCCACGCGCCACGAGCAGCGCGAGGGCCGGGTGGACCGCTTCGGGCAGTTGAGGCCCGAGGTACGGGTGATCACGTACTACGGAAAGGACAACCCGATCGACGGCGTGATCCTCGATGTCCTCATCCGCAAGCACAAGAGCATCAAGAGCGCCCTCGGGGTGACCGTCGCCGTACCGGGCTCCAGTGAACAGATCGCCGAGGCGTTGTTCGAGGGCGCGTTGTTCCGCGAGCGGGCAGGGGCGGACACGCGCCAGCTCGCTCTCGATTTCATCGACGAAAGCGACACGGAGGCCCAGCCGATCCATGCCGAGTGGGAAAATGCCCGCGACCGCGAGAAGGCGAGCCGCTCGCGCTTCGCACAGCACGCCCTGGACCCCGCGGCGGTCGCGGTGGAACTCGAGCAGGTGCGTTCCGCCATTGGTCGCAACGAAGACGTGGCCCGCTTCTTCGATATGGCCCTGAATGCCGCGAACGTTCCCGTGCAAGGCAACGGACGTGCGGTGACCGTCCACCTCAGTCCCGGGACCCCGCGCGCCCTCCGCCAGACCATCGGCCTCGACGAGCCGTTCACCGGGCGCTTCGACCTGCCCGTGCCCGAAGGCGAGGTTCATCTCGGGCGCACGAGCCCGGTGATCGAAGGCCTTGCGAGCTGGACCCTGGATCAGGCCCTCGACTCCGAGTCCCGCGACGGGCCACCCGTGGCGTCGAGATGTGGCGCGGTCCGGACCTTCGCCGTGAGCACGCGCACGATGCTGTTGCTCGTGCGCTTCCGGTTTCACCTTCGAACCGGAGCATCCGCGGACGGGCCGATTCTCTGCGAGGAGATCGCTCCCCTCGCCTGCACGGGTTCCGCCGAAGCCCCTTGCTGGCTTTCAGCCGAGGAAGGCGAACGGATGCTCGCGGCCCGGCCCGGGGGAAACCTCCTTCCCACCGCCATCGAGCAGCAGCTCGACCTGATGCTGCCCGCCCTGCCGTCCCTGCGGGACGCCCTCGAAGCCGTCGCTCACGAACGGGCCGAGTCCCAGCTCGCCGCCCACGAACGAGTGCGCGAAGCCTCACGCGCGAAGGGACGCGTGGTCATCGAACCGGTGCTACCGGTAGACCTCCTCGGTGCCTATGTCCTGCTGCCTCCGTTGCCGACTGTCACAGAACCAACATGACCACATCGAGAGACCAGTTTCGCCAGTGGCTAGACGCGCCCGAAGGTGCCCACCTCGAGTTCAAAGAAGCGCGGCACAACTACCATTTCGAGAAACTACTTCAATACTGCGTGGCTCTGGCCAACGAAGGCGGCGGCCACGTCTTGCTCGGAGTGTCGGACCGGCGCCCCCGAACCGTCGTGGGCACGCAGGCGTTCCTGGAGCCTGGACGCACTGAAGCCGGGCTGCGCCAACGACTCGGCCACCGCATACCGGTCGAAGAGTTCCGGTACGACAATCAACGGGTTCTGATCGTCCATGTACCAGCCCGACTCCCCGGAACCGCATGGCACCTGGATGGGCGCTATCTCAAGCGTGCCGGCGACGAGCTGGCTTCGCTGGGAGACGCGGAACTCAAGAGCATGTTCGACGAGACTGGCCCCGATTTCTCGGCGCAGCCCTGCGCCGCGCGCCTCGCAGATTTGTCACCCGCGGCGCTTGCCGATTTCCGGTCACGATGGGCTCGTAAGGCAGGTAATCCGCGCATAGAGCAACAGACTGACGTTCAAACGCTGGCCGATGCGGAATTGATGGTCGATGGCGAATTGACCCATGCGGCACTCGCCCTGTTTGGCACGCGAAGCGCCCTCGGACGACACTTGGCACAGGCGGAGATTGTCTTCGAATACCGATCATCCGAAGCCTCGGGCCCGGCACAAGATCGCACGGAGTTTCGCGAGGGGTTCTTTCTGATTCACGACCGACTGTGGGAGAAGATCAATCTGCGCAACGACCGCCAGAGCTATCAGGACGGTCTCTTCCGATATGACATCCCGACCTTTGACGAAGCGGTTACGCGCGAGGCACTGCTCAATGCCTTTTCCCACCGGGACTATCGCTTGGGCGGCTCGGTGTTCGTGCGGCAGTACGCGCAACGGCTCGAAATCGTGAGCCCCGGCGGCTTTCCGCCAGGTATCGGGCCCGAGAACATCATCGACCAACAGAACCCGCGAAACCGACGCATCGCCGAAGCGTTGGCGCGCGTCGGCTTGGTGGAACGGTCGGGGCAGGGCCTCAACATCATGGTCGAGACCGCCATCCGCCAGAGTAAACCGTTGCCAAGTTTCGCCGGCTCAGCAGCCCACGAGGTTCGCCTGACGCTGGAGGGCAGCATCCGGGACCCGACGTTCGTACGTTTCCTGGAACGACTTGGCAACGAGAAACTCACGAACTTCTCGACCTATGACTTCCTTGCTCTGGACGCCATCGTTCGCGAACAGCCGCTAACGGAGGCCATGCGCAACAGGATTCCCGGCCTCGTTGAGGCAGGCGCCATAGAGCAACGGGGCCGAGGGCGGGGTAGACAGTACCTTTTGTCCCGATCCCTGTATGCATCTCTGGGCCGAGCCGGCGCCTATACGCGGAAGCGCGGCTTGGACCGGGAGACCAACAAGGCGTTGTTGATGCGGCATTTGACCGATAGCGGCGCGGAAGGGGCACCGATCAGGGATTTGTTGCAAGTGCTACCTGCGCTGTCACGCGATCAAGTCAAACAGCTACTCAGGGAATTGGCTGTAGAAGGCCGCGCCCAGGTCGTTGGGATTACGCGGGCGGGACGGTGGTTTGCCGTGGGCAGCGCCGGGCGGATTGGGTCAACAGGCGATGACGACCCAATAAATACCCCAATAGAAGACCCAATAGACGCCAGAACACGCTCCGCGTCGACTCGAAAATGACATACCTATCATTTAGTTATGGATCATGGGTTCCGGCGCGCCCGGATTGGGCGAATCCGGAACACTGACCCAAATGCCGCGCCCCAATCAGGACTTCCAGACCGTCCGCTCCGAGGGTGGACTGCTGCCGCCGGACCTCCTTCAGCGCGTGCTCGACCCGCGCTCCGGGCTTGCCGGCACCCGCCCCGAAGACTACGGGCTCTCGCCCGGCGAACGCCTGAACGAGGCGATCACCCACTCCTGGAACCGTCTCCGGAGGCACCACCGGGGGTTCACGGCCGCCGCCTGTTAGCGGCTGCGTAGAAGCGCGCATAAATGGCGAACAGCGGAGTCCGGTTCGCGCGGTCCACGGTTCTGGTGGCGATTCAGACGGGCGGGTCGGTTTGTGACCACAGGTTGGGTTGACGCTCATCGATTCCGTTGTGG
>CAZFGB010000148.1:0-6353 GCA_964518405.1 uncultured Pseudomonadales bacterium
GGGTATCTGCGGGTCTTTTTGCCCCCTGGACTTTGTTGCTCCTCCTTGTGTGGTGCCTGCCACACGGCGTCGTCGCGCCTCGCCAGGAACCAAAAATCCCTCGCAGCTACACTCGCATCTTTAGACTTGACGGAACACTAGGCTCCCCGGAGGCATCTGCTACATGAAGGATCTCGGCGATCTGATGAAGCAGGCGCGGGACATGCAGGCGCGCCTCGAGCAGGCGCAGGCCGATCTCGCCAACGCGGAAGTGGTGGGAGAGAGCGGGGGCGGCCTGGTCAAGGTGACGCTGACGGGCAAGTACGAAGCGCGCAAGGTGGAGATTGACAGTTCCTTGACGGCGGAGGATCGGGGACTTCTCGAGGATCTCGTCGCGGCGGCGGTGACCGATGCGGCGCGCCGGGTGGAACGCATGCAGAAAGAGAAGATGTCGGCGCTTACCAAGGGCCTCGGGCTGCCGTTCGGCATCAATTTCCCATCTTGATTCGTATCAGCCCACTGATCGATCGTCTGATCGACGCGTTTCAGATGCTACCGGGCGTCGGTCCGAAGTGGGCCACCCGGATGACGCTGTACGTCCTGCAGCACAACAGGGAAGGTGGAGAAACGCTTGCCCGGTCGCTGAGCGCCGCGGTGGCCGAAGTCGAGCGCTGCCGGGAGTGCCGCACGCTTTGCGAGACGGAACTGTGCGCCGCCTGCGCCAATCCCAAGCGGGACGGGGCTACGCTTTGCGTCGTCGAATCACCGGCCGACGTCATCGCCATAGAACAGGCCGGCGGCTACAGCGGTCGCTACTTCGTCCTGCACGGCAGGCTCTCTCCGATCGACGGCATTGGGCCGGCTGAGCTCGGACTCGTCGATTTCGCCGCCCGGGTGAGCGCGCGCGGCATCCGCGAGGTCATCCTCGCGACGAATCCGACGGTGGAAGGAGAAGCGACGGCACACTACATCGTCGAAGCCTTGTCCGGCATGGATGTTCGCGTTACGCGCATTGCGCATGGCGTGCCGCTCGGGGGCGAACTCGAGTACATCGACGGGGGCACCATTGCCCATGCGCTGCACGGCCGTCGCGCCATCGACTGACCGCAACGTCCGAAAAAGAGACCTGGAAACATGCGGGTGAGTCCTCTCGTCGAATCGGATGATGACCCGCGCTGGGATCTCGGTCCCTGCGGCGACACCATCGGCGTCGATACCGAATTCATGCGCACGCGGACCTTCTATCCGATCCCGGCGCTGTACCAGCTCGGAGGCGCCGACGGCGTCCGGTTGATCGACGCGCAGGCGCGGCAGAGTTTCGCGCCGCTTCGCGCGCTACTGAACGATGCGGCCAGAACGAAAGTCATGCACGCCTGCTCGGAAGACATGGAGATGATCGACCGCCACCTCGGCCTGCGTCCGGTCGCCGTGGTGGACACCCAGGTCGCGCATGCGTTCCTCGCTGCGGACATCTCGAAGAGCTACGCGTCCGTTGTCGAGGCGTACCTCGGTTTCGCGATCTCGAAAAGGGAAACCCGCTCGGACTGGTTGCGAAGACCCCTGTCCGACCGGCAACTCGCCTACGCGAAGGAGGATGCCGCGCATCTGGTGCCGCTTTGGTCGCGCATGCGCGAACGCCTTTCGGCGCTGGGTCGCCTGTCCTGGTTCGAAGACGAAATGTCCATGACGCTGGCGAGGCCGGAACCCGATCCGCGGGAGTACTATCGGGGCATGAAGGGGGCGCGGCGGTTGCGGCCGGCGAACCTGGCGGTGTTGAGAAGGCTGGCTACCTGGCGCGAACACGAGGCGCGGCGGCGGGATGTGCCGCGGGCGTACGTCGTGCGTGACGAGGTCCTGTTGGCTGTTGCGGAGGCCTTTCCGCTTTCGCGCGACGCCCTGCGCGGGATGTTGCCGCGCGGTGCCGGGCATCGCCATTCCGATGCCATGCTGTCGGCTTGCGCCCGGGGCTGGAAGGAGCACGAGCGAGCGCCGCCCGACCCTCTGCCCGAACCGCTCTCAAGGCGCGAGCGGGCGGTCGTGAAACGCCTGCGGGATGTCGTTCAGGCGATGTCGGACAGCCTCGGCCTGGCGCCGGAACTATTGGGCCGCAGGCGCCTGGTGGAGACCTGCGCCCGGCGATTCTTCGCGACGGGCGATCTGCCGGAGGCGTTGCTCGGTTGGCGGGCGCCGCTGCTCGGCGAACGTTTCCTCGAACTGTTGCGGGCCACGAAGCGCTGAGCGAATCGTCAACAGAGCGGCGGATGGGTTGCGCAAGCCGAGGGCCGCAGCTACTGTTTCACTAACTGAGTGGCTTTGTGAGGGGAAGGCGTTAAGCGCATGAAAGGACGCCCCTTCTGGGAGACCAAGACGCTCGCGGAGATGTCCGACCAAGAGTGGGAGTCTCTTTGCGACGGCTGCGCGCGCTGCTGCATGCTGAAGCTCGATGACGACGCGGGCAACGTCTACTTCACCAGCGTCGTGTGCCACATGCTCGATCAGGAAGGTTGTCGTTGCAGGGGCTACCCAGACCGGCACGAACTGGTGCCGGATTGCGTGGAGTTCGATGCGGGCAATATCGGCAAGCTGAACTTCCTGCCGAAGTCATGCGCATATCGCCGCATCGCCGAGGGAAGGGGACTTGCCTGGTGGCATCCGCTGGTGTCCGGCTCGCCGGATACCGTGCACGCGGCGGGCATCAGCGTGCGCGGCAAGGTCGTCTCCGAAACCGGCGTGCATCCGGACGAACTCGAGAACTACATCGTTCGGTGGGTGGAGGCTTGAGCGGGTCCTGGATCGCCTGGATGGTCGCCGCTATCTCCGCCGCGGGGGCGGCGACCGGTCTCCACATGGCGCTCCGGTCCCATAGACGCGTGGCGCGGATCCGATATCTGTCGGTGCTTCTGGTCGCCGTGTGGGCGCTGCTGCCCTGGCCCATCGCCGTGGATTCGGACCATTTCGCTCCGGCTTTCATCGTCCTTCTGTTCCGCTGCCTGTTCGAGCCCGATGGAGAGCCCGGGTCGGTGGCTGCCGGCCTGCTGCTCGCTACGGCCATCGTCCTGGTGTTCTACTTCGTCGTTGCGGGCATCGCCTTGGCTTGGAGAAAGAGGTTCTGGCGCCGGAACACGGCACTTCCCTGACCGGCCCCGACCGCCCGCAAACCGGCCGCCCAACGTGCCTGGAGACACGCTATGCGGTAGAGTACGCCGCTTATCCTGTCGTCGGCGGAGCGGATTTCCTCTCCGCGCGTACCCACCTATTTGGAGCCAAGGACCTGAATGATCTTCGAGAGCACCGATACGTACATCGCAACGGACGAACTGTCTATGGCTGTGACCGCAGCCGTGGAACTCGAGCGCCCGCTGCTGATCAAGGGCGAGCCGGGCACCGGAAAGACGCTGCTGGCCGAGGAAGTTGCCCAGAGCCTCGGCCTGTCGCTGATCGAATGGCACATCAAGTCACAGACGAAGGCGTTGCAGGGGCTCTACGAGTACGATGCGGTGTCTCGTCTGCGCGATTCCCAGCTTGGCGATGATCGGGTCGGCGACATCCGCAACTACATCAAGAAAGGCAAGCTGTGGGAGGCGTTCGAGTCGGACGAGCGCGTCGTGCTCCTTATCGACGAGATCGACAAGGCGGACATCGAGTTTCCGAACGACCTGCTGCAGGAGCTCGACCGCATGGAGTTCTTCGTCTACGAGCTGAACCTGACGGTGAAGGCGCGGCACCGGCCCATCGTCATGATCACGTCGAACAACGAGAAGGAACTGCCCGACGCCTTCCTGCGCCGCTGCTTCTTCCACTATATCGACTTTCCCGACCGCGAAACGATGCAGGAGATCGTCGGGGTGCATTTCCCCTCGATAAAGCAGGATCTCGTCAGGGAGGCCATGGACATCTTCTTCGACGTGCGCAAGGTGCCGGGACTGAAGAAGAAGCCGTCCACCTCGGAACTCATCGACTGGCTGAAGCTGCTGATGGCGGACGACATACCGGACGAGATTCTGACCAACCGCGACCCGAGCAAGGCGATCCCGCCGCTGTATGGGGCGCTGGTGAAGAACGAACAGGATGTGCATCTGCTCGAGCGGCTGGCGTTCATGAACAGGCGCGACAGCCGCGGCTGACAGGGAAACAAGGCGCCCGCCGGTGCTCATCAACTTCTTCCTCTCGCTGCGCAAGTACGAGGTCCCGGTAACGATCCGGGAACTGCTCGACCTCATCAACGTGCTCGGCCGCCGGCTGGTGTACGCGGACATCGACGACTTCTACCTCGTCAGCCGCGCCTGCCTGGTCAAGGACGAGAAGCACTACGACAAGTTCGACCGGGCATTCGGGGCTTACTTCAAGGGGCTGGACGACCTGTCCGGGCTGCTGGCGACGCTCATTCCCGACGAGTGGCTGCGCCGCGAATTCGAAAAGGCGCTGACGCCGGAGGAACTCGCCAAGATCAACTCTCTCGGCGGCCTGGAAAAGCTGATCGAGGCGTTCCGCAAGGCCAAGGAGGAGCGCGAGCAGGAGGAGGCGAAGGACGGTGAGGACGGCGACGGGGACGAGGAGAACGACCGGCCCGGAAATGGCCCCGGCGGCATGGGCAGAAGCAAGAAAAAGCGGGCCAGGAAGGTCTGGGACCAGCGCCAGTACCGAAACCTCGACGACTCCGTCGAGATCGGCACGCGGAACATCAAGATGGCGCTGCGGCGCCTGCGCAAATTCGCGCGCGCGGGCAAGGAGGAGGAGCTGGACATGGACAACACCATCCGGTCCACCGCCCACAACGGCGGCCTGCTCGACATCCGCATGCGGCCGGAGCGCAAGAACACGGTCAAGGTGCTGCTGCTGCTCGACATCGGCGGCTCGATGGATGCGCACGTCAGGGTCTGCGAGGAACTCTTCTCCGCCACGCGCACCGAACTCAAGCACATGGAAAGCTACTACTTCCACAACTTCATCTACGAATCGGTGTGGACGGACAACCTCCGCCGCATGAGCGAACGCATTCCGACCTGGGAACTCTTCAACAAGTACCACCGGGACTACAAGGTGGTATGGGTCGGCGATGCCACCATGGCCCCGTATGAGATCACCCACGCCGGCGGCAGCGTCGAACACTGGAACGAAGAGCCGGGCGTGGTCTGGATGGAGCGCTTTCTCGACAGATACGACCGGATGGTGTGGATCAATCCGACGCCCCAGGAGACCTGGGAATACTCGACGTCCGTCGGCATGACTCGCGACCTCCTGGACGGCCAGATGTATCCGCTCACCATCCGCGGCCTCGAAGAGGGCATGGCCTACCTCTCCAAATAGCGGCCAAGCCACCAGATCGGATGAGCGCAATCGATTCCGATGAAATCCTGATCAGGGACGCGTACGCGCTGCGGCAGGCTCTGAACGGAAGGCGAAGGCTCTCGCAAAACCAGCGCGCGCGCCTGGCATCCTCGAAGGCGGCGTACGAGCGGCGCAACGCGTCGGTCCCGCGCATCGATTTCCCGCAAGAACTCCCGATCGCGAAACACATCGACGAGATCGTCGAACTGCTCGGTTCGCACCAGGTCATCATCGTCGCGGGCGAGACAGGATCCGGCAAGACCACCCAGCTGCCGAAGGCCTGCCTGCGCGCCGGTTTGGGCCGGCGCGGCATGATCGGCCACACCCAGCCGCGGCGGCTGCCTGCCCGTGCCGTTGCCGAACGCATCGCGAGCGAACTCAAGACGCCGTTCGGCGGCGTGGTCGGATACGCGGTACGGTTCTCCGAGCGATACGGCGACGATACGCTGGTCAAGGTCATGACCGACGGGCTGCTCCTGACCGAGATCCGAACCGACCGCAACCTCCTGAACTACGAAGCGCTCATCATCGACGAAGCCCACGAGCGGAGCCTGAACGTGGACTTCCTGATCGGTTACGCCAGGACGCTGTTGCGGCGGCGTCCCGATCTAAAGCTGATCATCACGTCGGCAACGATCGACGTCGAGGCGTTCAGGGCGCACTTCGATGGCGCGCCGGTGGTCGCCGTGGGCGGGCGAGGCTACCCGGTGGACGTCGTGTACCGCGAACAGGAGGATGGCTTCGAGCAGGCGCTGCAGGGTTGCCTGGAGGAAATCGAGCGAGCCAGACACTCCGGACCGAGGGACGTGCTCGTGTTCCTGCCCGGGGAGCGCGAAATCTTCGATACGTCTCGGTGGCTGAAGCGGGAGTACGGAGACCGCTATGACGTATTGCCCCTCTATGCCCGGCTGCCGGCACGGGAACAGCGCCGGATATTCGTTACCGGCCCCCGGCAACGCGTTGTGTTGTCGACAAACGTGGCGGAGACCAGCCTCACCGTCCCCAACATCGGCTATGTCATCGATCCGGGCATGGCGCGGATCAGC
>CAZFGB010000149.1:0-17905 GCA_964518405.1 uncultured Pseudomonadales bacterium
TTTCGATGCCTCGCTCTTCACGACCGATGTAGACCTCGCCGAGCTGACAGATCAATTGCGGCGCAACAGCGAACGCCGGTTTTCGATCTGCCTCGACGGCCCGCCCGGCACCGGGAAGAGCGCCTTCGTTCGCCATCTCGCCGACCGTCTCGGCATGGAAGTGCTGCACAAGCGCGCGTCCGACCTGCTCGGCATGTTCGTCGGCCAGACGGAAAGCAATATCGCCGACGCCTTCACGGAGGCCCGAGAGAACGAATCATTCCTGGTGTTCGACGAGGCCGATTCGCTATTGGCAGACCGGCGTGGCGCATACCGGAGCTGGGAGATCAGCCAAGTCAACGAGATGCTCACCTGGATGGAAAGCCACCCGCTGCCGTTCGCCTGCACAACGAACTACGGCCAGAAACTGGACAGCGCAGTGTTGCGTAGGTTCGTGTTCAAGGTGACGCTCGGGTTCCTGACCCCGGATCGCGCAGCAACGGCGTTTCGGAGCTACTTCGGCCTCGAGCCCCCGCGCCAACTTGCCGCGTTGCGGAACCTGACGCCCGGCGATTTCGCCGTGGTTCTCCGCAAGGCGGAAGTGCTCGGCCAGTTGGATAACGCGAGCACCTTGGTGACGATGCTGCGCGCCGAGTGCGATGCCAAACCGGACCGCCGAACGGCGATCGGGTTTGGCAGCCCATGAGCCTGCGACTGCTGAAGTCCTGCGTGACGACTGCCGCTCACAGCGTAACGGCGACCGTCGGCCGTTACTCATCTGCGGCAGTCACGCGGGCGACTGCGTCATACAATGATCCCATGCGAAAAGCGACCGATACGACCCTCCGCAACCTCGCCGTGCTCGCGACCATTCCGGCGTATCCGAACAGCAAGAGCACAACGCAGATTCAAAACGAACTGCGGGACAAGAACCCGGACTACGACGTGACGGCGCGCACCGTGCAGCGCAGCCTGGAGCAACTTTCCGCTGTGTTTCCCATCACCGCCGATACGCGCGGCCGCGCCAATCACTGGTACTGGATCGACAAGCATGCGCTGATGCAGATTCCAAGCATGAGCGCCTCCACCGCATTTGCGTTGCGACTTGCCGCCGAGCACCTCAAACCGATCATGCCGGGATCGGCGCTGCGGCAGCTCGACCCGTACTTCAGGCATGCCGCCGGAATTCTCGACGGAACCGCGCTTGGACGCTGGATCGAAAAGGTGGCCATCATCGGTCGCGGTCCGGTGCTCAAGCCGCCGAACATTTCCGATGAAGTGCGGGACGCCGTCCACACGGCGCTGATGGAGAACCGCCAGCTCGAAGTGGACTACCGAAGCAGAGCGCGAATGCGGTCCCAACGCATCGTCGTCAATCCCCTGGGTCTGGTTGTCCGCGAAGCCGTTGTCTACCTCGCCGCCACGGCGTGGGGCTACAAGGACATCCGCCACTACGTGCTCCACCGGATGCGCAGTCCGGAACTCCTGGACGCCCCGGCAATCCGGCCACCCGGATTTCGACTTTCCCAACATATCCAGGAGGATCTCCGATTCTCCTATCCCGTGAACCCCGGCAAGATCCGGCTACGCGCCCTGTTCGCCGCCGGTGCCGCCATACACCTGGCCGAGAGCCGGCTGGCCGCCGACCAGCGCATCACCGAAACGGACGATGGGTGCGCGCTGATCGAAGCGACCGTGCCCGACACCGCCGACCTGCGCTGGTGGCTGCTCGGTTTCGGCAGCGCCGTGGAGGTCCTTGAACCTGCCGCGCTGCGCGAGGAATTTCGGCGACAGTCGGAGGCGATGCGGGAAATCTACGCATGATTCGCGTGCACGCATCCAACCGCATGGAAACTCTCGCCGAGTGGCTGGCGGAGCATATGCGCCAACATCCTGCGGACCCGCTTGATGCCGAGCGCATTGTCGTGCCTCATCCACTGCTCGGCGAGTGGCTTCGGCTGGAGTTGGCCACGCGCCTCGGCATAGCGGCGCACATCAGGATCGAGCTGCCGGCCGAGTTCGCCTGGTCGGTCATGCGCGAAGCCGTGCCGGACCTCCCGGTCGAGTCGGCATTCGAGCCCGGCGCGCTGCGGTGGCGAATATTCGGCCTGTTGGGGCGCTGGGCGAGCGACGATCCGATCGGCCGCTACCTGGCGGACGGAGACCCCCGGAAACGATTCGAACTCGCCGACAGGCTCGCTATCGCCTACGACCGTTGCCTAGTGTTTCGAAACGGGCAGTGGAACGCGGGCGATCAGTCGGATTGGCACACTCGCCTCTGGGACGAACTCGTGCGCGATATCGGCGGGGCGACACACTGGGTCGACGCGGTGGCCGCATACAGTCGCGCCATCGGGCAGGCGAGCGATCTCGGCGTTTCCAACCTGATACGCCCCAAGGTGCGACTGTTCGGCATCGCCATGCTCTCCCCTTCCTATCTCGAAATGTTGCGTCGGATGGGGGCGATCATGGACATCGATCTGTTCCTGCTGAGCCCTTCCCGCGATTTCCGCACGGCCGGCGGCACGCCCGCCGATGCCGGGGGAGAGCGAAACGAACTCGTTGCCGTCTGGGGCCGTCTGGCGCGCGACATGCAAACGCTCGTCGCCGAAAAGCTGTCGGCGGAGGCCGGTCGGCAAACCCACGACGCAGGTGCGGGAACATGCCTGGGGGAAGTGCATGGCGACATCCTCTCGGGCTGGTCGGCCGCGTCGGCGCGCACCGCGACGTCAGACTCGGCGGACGCTACCCGAATCGGGCGCGACGAGACCCTCCAGATCCACGTCGGTCACTCCGCCACGCGCGAGGTGGAAGTGCTGCACGACCGTCTGCTGGGCCTGTTCGATGACCATCCCGACATCCAACCCGCCGATGTCCTCGTGCTCACCCCCGACCTCGACGCCTACGCGCCCGTCGTGGAAGCCGTATTCGGCGCGGCGGACACGATTCGGTTCAACATCGGGAGACAGCGCGCCAGGGTGGGCACGGCGATCAACGCGTTCCTCGACCTCCTCGCGCTGGCCGGGTCGCGCTACGCGGCGAGCGAATTGCTCGCCCCGCTGCGGGCGGCGTCCGTGCGGCATCGTTTCGGCCTCGATGAAGGCGATCTCGCCCGCATTCGCGATTGGGTCGGTCGCGCCGGTATCCGCTGGGGCATGGACGCGGCCCATCGCACCGACGAAGACGTGGCCGCGCCCGCCCACAACAACTTGCACCACGGCCTGCGCCGGCTCCTGCTCGCATACGCGATAGCCGACGACGACGACCTCATCGACGGCATCGCGCCATGCCCCCTCGACCGGCGCGGCTACCAGTCCGGCGCAGGCGACTACGAACGCTTGGGATCCTTCGCCCACTACTGCGACCTCGCCCGCGAACTGAACGGCTGGACGGCCGACGAACGTACGCCCGACGGCTGGGCGCAACGCTTGCACGCGCAGGTTCTCGGGCGCTTTTTCGTTCGCCCACCCTACTTCGACCCGGAGTCCGCACGCGAGATCGACTCCGTGGCGCGGCTGATCGACGACTTCGTCGGGGAGTGCGCTATCGCGGACGCGGATATCCCGATCCCGTTCGAGGTCCTGCGCGACGCGCTTGTGAGGCGTGCCGGAGTCGAAGCGCGCGCGGTTCCCCGGCTGGCGGATGGCGTGACGGTCGCCGGTCTGGCCACCGGGCAGGTGTTCCCCGCCAAGGTGGTCTGCCTCATCGGCATGAACGACGGCGCAATTCCACGCCGACCGCCGGCAACCGCATTCGACTTCATGGAAGACCTTTTCGGCGACGACGCGCGACAACTCGGCGACCGCGATGTGCGCGATGAAGACCGATTCGCGTTCCTCGAGGCGCTGCTCGCGGCGCGGCGGTTTTTCCTCGTGAGCTACACCGGCAGGGATCTGCTGGAGGACAAGCCGATTCCGCCTTCCGTGGTGGTGAGCGAATTGACGGATTACCTTGAGCGGCGCTTCCCGACAGAGTACGGATGGGAGATTCGCCACCCGCTGCAGCCGTTCAACCGTCGATACTTCACGTCGGGGGATCGGAACCTGTTCAGCTACTCGCAAGCGATGGCAAACGCCGCCCGCGCGGTTGAACGCATTCCCCAACCGCCGACGCGTTTCGCCGGCGCGCTGCCCCCGGTGCCGGCAACGCCGGGCGACGAGATCCCGCTTCGCGAACTCATCCGCTTCTCCGCCGGCCCCGCGAAGTACTTCCTGCGCAACCGTCTTGGCCTGAATCTCGATGTGTACGACGACGAGACAGGCGACGACGAGCCGTTCGAGTTGGATCACCTGGAAGCGTGGCAACTGAAAGCCGACCTGTTCGAACGGCGACAGAACGGGTCCGCCGGCGGGCGGGCGCTGGCGGCCGCCAGCGGTCGGCTACCGCCGGAGAACCTCGGCCGAATCCAGTATCGCGAGACCGAGCAGGAGGTCGCGGAGATCGTCGCCGCATTGGAGCCTTACAAGGATCATTGCAACGAGGTCCCAGTCGACGTCTCGATCAATGGCCTGCGAATAGTGGGTACCGTCGGGCAGTTCCACAAGGACAAGGCCCGGTTCCTGTGGCGGCGGATCGGCGACATACGCGAAAAGGACCGGGTGGAGGCCTGGCTCCTCCTGCTGGCGCTGACGTGCGAGGTCGACCGCCCCCTCACCGCGATCCTGCTGGGCAGCAAGACCAACGCGCCGGCGATCATGGCGGGTCCCGCGCCGGAACAGGCCCGAGCGCACCTCGGTCGTTGGCTCAAGGCGTGGACGGATGGGCAGAACGCGCCCCTCCCCTTCTTCCCGAAGACCTCGTGGACGTGGATGGCGAACCCGCCGGGAGCAGAAGCTGTTTGGCGGGATGACTATGGCGAAGGCCAAGACGACTACAACCGGATAGCTTTTGGTGACGATCCTTTCACCGGCGCTTTTCGCTCTCTCGCGAAAGAACTGCTTGAACCCCTGGTGAAGGCCATGCAATGAGGCGCCCCGCGGGACCACGGCCAATCGACGTGCCGCTCGACGGCGACCTCCTCGTCGAGGCGAGCGCCGGCACCGGCAAGACCTATGCGCTGACCACGCTCGTCGCGCGCCTGATCGTGGAATCCGGGTGGCGCATCAGCGACCTGCTGATCGTCACTTTCACCGTCGCCGCCACCGGCGAATTGCGCACGCGCGTTCGGAACACCTTGCGCGATGCGCTTGAAGTCGCTCGCGGCAACGACGGGGGAGACGGCCTGGCGACGGAACTGGTTCGTCGCTGGAGCGCCGAACGCATCGACCGGGACGAGATCGAATCAAGGCTCGCCTCCGCCATCCGCGATTTCGACCGCGCCAATGTCATGACCATCCACGGCTTCTGCCGGCGCGCATTGACCGAGTTCGCCTTCGATGCGGGAATTCCTTTCGACGTCGGCGTCAGCGGCGATGACAAGGCCGATGTGGCGGTGGCGGTTCGAGACTTCTGGCGGACACACATCGCGCCGGAACCGATTCCGCTTCTACAGGCCGCGCAGGCCGACGGATTCAAACTGGATACGCTCAGCGAATGGGTCGGCGGGCATCACGCCAAGCCGAGCGTGATTCGTGGTGCTACGGACTTCGCCGATGAATACGCCCTAGCCAACGCTGCGCGCCTCGAGGCATTCCAGGCCGCGCGCGAGGCTTGGGACGACTCGGAGCAACGGGAACGGTTCCTCGATGCCTTGAAAAACCTCAAGTGGAACCAGAATCAAAACGCGGAACGCCTCGAGGAAGTTCGGGGCGCGTTCGACGCCAACGATCCCGACCTGGTACCGCTTCGTCATGCTGGCTATTTCGGTCGACAGACGCTCTCGACCAAACTGCGCAGGCGGCCGGCCCAGGAACTGCCCGACATCCCTCTCTACGACCACTTCGAAGCATTGGGCGCCCGCTCTGACCGGATTTGCCAGTTGTGGCTATCGGACAGACGACGGCGCATCCTCGACGACACGAGGAAGTCGCTGCGCCACAACACCTGGAAGCATCGCCGCCTGAGCTTCAACGCCCTGCTCGCGGAACTCGATCATGCGCTCGCCGGAAAGTCGGCCGCGACTCTGGCGGAGCGCATCCGGGCGCGGTACCCGGTCGCCCTGATCGACGAGTTCCAGGACACGGATCGCCTGCAGGCGAGCATTTTCGAGAAGATCTATCCGCCCGAGTGTGGCCGTTCCGCACCCGCACCCGCGCAGGGCGGTCTCATGATCGTCGGCGATCCCAAGCAATCCATCTATCGATTCCGGGGCGCGGACGTCTTCGCCTACCTGGGCGCCGCCGCCCAAAGGCGCGACATTCGCAAACTCTCGCTCAAGCGCAACTATCGATCCAGTCCCGCGCTGGTCGAGGCCGTCAACGCGGTGTTCCGACGCGGCAGTCCCTTCCTGCGCCCGGAACAGATCCGGTTCGAAGACGCGCAGCCCGCGACGCGCCGCTCCGATGGCTTGCGAACGCGGGGGCAGGTGTTGAACACCAAGCCCTTCCAGTTGCGGCTCTTCCCCGGCACGGCAGACGGCAAACCCTGGAACAAGAGCGATTTGAAAGAGATCGCCGCTGATCAGGCCGCCGACGAAATCGCCCAGTTGCTGACGCTGGCGCGGGACGACAAGGCGACGGTCTCGTCGAGCGGAACGTCGCGGAGCCTTGTCGGCGGCGACATCGCCGTCCTCGTTCGGACCGGCGAACAGGGCCGCACCATCGCGCGCAAGCTGCGGGAACGCGGCATTCAGAGCGTCGAGATGGGAATAGACAGCGTATTCGAGACGCTCGAAGCCAGCCAGCTAAAGTACGTCCTCCGCGCACTGGCGGCCGACCCGGAGGAGTACAACTTCCCATCCCTGTTGCGCGGTGCACTGGCGACCGACCTCTTCGGCCTCTCCATGTCGGATCTAGCCGAACTCCAGAACGACGACGATACCTGGGCGCGCTGGACCGCATGGGCGCAAGATTGTCGCAATACGTGGAGCGAACAGGGTGTCGCGACCCTGATTCGACGGCTGCTCTTCGCCGAGGCTACGGAATGCGCCAGCCACCTGCTCGAGTATCCCGACGGTGCGCGCCGCCTGACCAACGTTCTGCACCTGACCGAGTTGATGCAGGAGGCCGAGGCCGATTCACGGCTGTCGCCGCAGGGGCTGGTCGAATGGCTCGCCCGCGCAACAGCGAACCCCGATTCCGGAGACGAAGCCGCCCAACTTCGCCTGGAGAGCGATGAGCAACTGGTGAAAGTCGTCACGATCCACCGCAGCAAGGGGCTGGAGTTTCCCGTGGTGTTCTGCCCGTTCGCGTGGGACGGCCCCTTGAAACCGGGGACAGCCAAGACCGCCGAGTATCACGAGGAGGACGGCGATGCGGCGGTGCTCGACCTGAACCCGTCGGAAGATGCGATAGCGAAGGAATGGATCGAGGAGCGGGCCGACGAACTGCGTCTGCTGTACGTGGCGCTGACGCGGGCGAAATACCGTTGCGTTGTGACGTGGGCGCGGGTGAGACAGGGTGAGAACGCGCCGCTCGCGTGGCTCATTCACCATCCCGAGGCGCTGTCCGAAAGCACAGTCGAAGAACAACTGGGCGGCAATGCCGGGCATGTCAAGTCGCTGAGCCGCACAGCTTGGCTCGCGGAGATCGAGCGGTTCGCGGATGGAGCGTCAAATGCTATCGCCACAACCGTGTTGGACGGCGCGGCGTCTGTGGCCCGGAATGTGAACGAGAATCTGGAGCTTCCAGGACTCGAATCCCTCGCCAGCCGGCATTTCAACCGGGACCTGCAACGTATCCGCCAACGGACCAGCTTCTCCGCGCTCACTTCCGAGGTGGGCGTTGCCGCGACATCCGCAGAGCACGAGGATGTCGACCAGCCGGACCACGATCAGGATGACGCGGCAATCGAAGACGAAAGTGCGACGCCCGACGTGGCGACGGAGGACCGACTCGATGTGTTCACGTTCCCGAGCGGCTTTCGCCCGGGCAATTGCCTGCATGAGATATTCGAAAGGAACGTCGAACCGGCCGCCGATCTCGACGAAATCTGCCGCGACGCACTGGCGAAGTACCGCATCGACGCCCGGTGGGCGCCGATCGCGCGAACGATGGTCGAGAACACTCTCAACGCGCCCCTCGAGAGCCCGGTTGACGGTAGTGTTTTCCGCTTGGCCGAAGTGGATCGACCTATCTCGGAAATGGAGTTCCACCTTCCGCTCAACGGCATGGATCGCGCGCGCCTCGCCCGCTGCTTTGCCGCGCATGGCTACACGCATGGCATTCCCGACAGTTCCAGCGAGATCGACGGCTTCCTGCACGGGTTCATCGACGTTGTGGCGAGACACGGCGAGCGCTGGTACGTGATGGACTACAAGTCGAACTGGCTCGGCGGCAACATTCACGCCTATTCGGCGCAGGCGTTGCGCGACGCCATGGGCGCGCATGGCTATGCGGCGCAGTACCTGTTCTATCTCACCGCCCTGCATCGTTTTCTGCGGTTGCGATTGCCGGATTACGACTACGAGCGGCACATGGGCGGCGTTTTCTACCTCTTCGTGCGCGGCATGTCGCCAGAGATGCCGGGCCAGGGCATCTATCGCGACGCGCCGGCCGGGGCCTGCATAGAGGCCATCGACGCATGTTTCAAAGGGTCCGCGCGATGAACCAGGACGCACTGCTCTCGGACCTGTGCGAGTTGGGCGCGATGGCGGACATCGATCGCTATTTCGCGCGACTGCTCGCCGAACTTGGCGCGGCCCCGACCACGAGCCTCGCCGGCGCGGTCGCAAGCGCGACGCATCGAAGCGGACACGCCTGCCTGCCATTGGCCAGATGCGCCGGCAGACCGATCATCGAAATCTTGGATTGGTCTTCGGCGGGGTCGGGGCATGTCGATGGCGAGCTGCCCGACTACATCCGCCAGGCGCGCCTGCCCACAGACCTGAAGGTTGCGTTATCCGGAAGTCCCGTGGTCGCAGCCGGACAGGCAAACGAAGCCATACGTCCCCTGGTCCTCGATGGCGACAACCTCTACCTCCACCGCATGTTCGCGGCGGAATCGCGGCTCGCCCAACGGATGCGGGAAATGGCGCGAGACGCCGCCGCGCCCTGCGTCGATGTCGCGCGCTGGATGCGAGAAGTCCTCCTCGACGAGACCGAAGACGTCATCGCCGCGGCGAAGATCGCCGTCTCGCGCCAGCTTTGCGTGGTCACCGGGGGACCGGGCACCGGCAAGACGACCCTCGCCGCGAGCCTCATCGCGCTGTTCGCGGATCTGGGCATCGCCGATCCGCGTCGCATCGCGCTCGCCGCGCCGACGGGCAAGGCGGCGGCGCGGCTGCAGGAATCCGTAAGGACCCAGTTCCGGGCGAGGGCGCTGGCCGACAAGGTGCCCGCGCTGCGCGATTTCACCCCCGTCGCCAGCACGCTTCACCGGCTGTTGTCGAGGACCGACACGCTTGTCGATGCGCTCTTCGTGGATGAGTGTTCGATGGTCGACCTGCCCCTGATGGCCCGGTTCCTGGACGGCCTCAAGGAGGGCACGCGATTGATCCTGCTCGGAGACGCGGGACAGCTCTCATCGGTAGAGCCGGGCTCGGTTTTCAGCGATCTCTGCGCCAAATACGATAGCGGAACCTCACCATTGGCGCCATGCATCGTGCGGCTCACGAAAAGCCATCGCTTCGGTCCGTCCAGCGGAATCGGGCGTCTCGCCAGCGCCATCGGCCGAGGCGATTCGGCCAGCGCCATCGCCGTGCTCGATGACAGCCCGGACACCAACCTGGAGCACCTGGCCGACGAGGCCGCATTCGACCGGTTCGCCCGCGAAACCGCCGCGGACTGGGCCTCGCACATCGAGTGTTCGGGCGCCGGAGAAGCGTTCCCCGCCCGCCGCGTCCTCTGCGCCCATCGGCGCGGACCGTTCGGCGTCAATCGTTTCAATCGCCTCGTGGAACGGCGCTTGCGAGACTCCGGAATCATTACCGCCGATGACGAGTTCTATCCCGGCCGTCCCATCATCGTGACGCGCAACGACCGGGCGACGGGGTTATCCAACGGCGACACCGGCGTCGTGATCCTCGACAGCCGGAACCGTCGCCGGGTGTGGTTCCCGGACCTCGCCGGGCAAGATGGCGAGGACGCCCGGTTCCTCGTCCCGCCCTCCCGCCTGCCGCAGCACGAGAGTTTCTTCGCCCTCACGGTGCATCGCGCGCAAGGGTCCGAATACGACGAGGTGGTCTTCGTCCCCGGCGACGCGGATTCCCGCGTGAACACGCGGGAACTGCTCTACACGGCTGTCACGCGGGCGCGCAACAGAGTTATCGTGCGCGCCGACGAAGGCGCTGTCGCCGCCGCGATACGCCGGAGAACAGCCCGCGCGACTGGCTTGCCGAGACGATTACTCGAGGATTCTGAGTCCAGGCCAGTACGCATGTGACGGCGCATTGTCTCCAGGCAATTCACGTTCGAAGCGTCGAGATCGCGGCATCAACCTATTCCTTTGAATCGCCCAGTTGGCGAATGCGGCGCAGAAAGTCCTCTTCGGATTCCGAGGTCAGGGCGGCAGCGGCCACCGCCGCGTCCGACAACCCCACGAAGACTGACGATCTTCGCAGGGTGTCCGCGAGTCCCGCCGATACCTCAATGCCTCGAGATTGCAACATCCCGCACATCAACGCTGCATGACCTTGCGCATGGCCTCCTCCGTAGCCTTCGGCGTACCCCTCCGCGTACCCCTGCGCATGGCCAGTGTTGTATCCCTTCCGGCGCTGCGAGCGAAGCAGCGGATCGTCGTCGGGACCGGTGCCTTCCTCCTCGCCCATGGCCATCCCCACCCGCTCCAGAACCGCGCAGGTCAACGCCGATGGCGTCGTCTCGTTCATAGCAAGGTGAATCTCGGTTGCCGTCCAGCCTGAAAAGGCCCGACTCTCTGGAGCGGCCTCGTAGCCGTTCCCCCCCAACAAATGGATGGTCAATCCCCGCACCAGGCCCCGGGGGCGACTCGACGCCGCCCAGTCCGGCACCTCCACCCACAACTCCGGAAATTCCCAAGCCTCGTATTGCAGAAGCTTGCCTCGGCGCACATCCGTCGTGTGGTCCACCTCCAGCACCACGTCGGGTACGTCGTGCTCGCCGACGACCATGGCGCGAGGCCCGGGCAGCGCTGCCCGATTCGGCCGCAGGTACACTGACTGGTCCGATTGCATGACCCGCCTGGGAGTCCCGTCCCCGTCTCGCTGAAGCAGGTCCATCGCGCCGTAGCATGTGATCGGCGAACCGCGCACGGCCGCAATGCGCTCCGCCAAGGCCGACAATGCTTGCCCCGGGCGTTCATGAACGGGGCTGGTCGGTTCCCGAACCACCCAAGCGGTCTCCGCGTGTGAGTCCCAAAGCTCCATGCGTCCCTCAAACACCTCCAGATCTTCACGCATCAGACGAATGGGCCGGCAGCCGGGGAACTTCAACGCGGGCGACGATAGCGCGCCACGCTCGACAGACACGTCCAGAATCCGGGGCAAAGCGAATATCGAGGGGAGCTGGTCCGGGGACCGAACCGGCAAATCCTGCCAAGGTACATTGATTGCCATGCCGAGAGATTCTACACAAGTGCCGGAGAGCAGGAGGCCAACCAAACGCCCGGCGACACGCTTCCTGTCGTGGAGAGGCGTCGGGGCACCGCGCTACCGCTGCGCGAGCTGAATCTGAGAAAGGCGCGCGCCCCCATCCAGGATCAATGTCTCTCCCGTCACGATGTCCGCCCCTTCGATGAAGTAGAGAATGCTCTCGGCCACGGTGTCCGGTGTCGCCGTGAGCCGTAGCGGCGCACTCGCCTCCAGGGACGCTTTGGCAGCCGCATACCGTTCCGTGCCCATGCCGCTTTCGAGCCAACGCCCCTGAATGAACCCGGGACACACCGCGTTCACGCGAATCTCCGGTCCCAGCGCGCGGGCGAGCGACAGGGTCATGGTGATCAATGCGCCCTTGGACGCCGCGTACGCCACCGAACTGCCGCCCCCGGTCACGCCCGCGGTCGATGAGACGTTTACTATGCTGCCGCGACCACCCGTACGCATCACGGGCGCCACTGCACGCGTCGCCTGGTACGCGCCCACGGTGTTGACCGCGTAGATCTGCAGGAAGTCTTCCTTGGTCAAGCCCTCGAGATTGTCGTGGGCATTGAATTTCGTCGTGCCGGCGTTGTTGACCAGCGCATCGATTCGGCCCCACTTGTCCACCGCCGCGCGCGCCAGCGCTCGACATCCATCGTCGTCGGCGACATCCGCCTGCACTACGACCGTCTCGACCCCGAGTGCCTCGCACGCCGCCTGCGTCTCTCTCGCTCCCGCCTCGTTATGGGCGAAATTGATGACCACATGGCAGCCCTTCTCCGCCAGTTGGCGCGCGCAGGCGGCGCCGACGCCCGAAGAAGAACCGGTGATGATCGCTACGCCGTCCTGAACGTCCATGTTGCATTGTCCCTATTCTGCGACCGGTACCCGACGCGACTTCGGCGTCGGGAGTTCGAGGCCCTATGATAAGGTCACGCCCGCGAATCGAGAGTGACCCGGTTCGTCAACCAGCAAGTGCGGGGAAGATTCCCATGCGTCAAGGCATCGAAGCGGTTCTGTGGGACATAGGCGGCGTGCTGACCGCGAGCCCATTTGAAGCCTTCAATCAGTTTGAAGCGGAGAACGGACTCCCTCGCGACTTCATTCGCGGCGTCAACGCGACGAACCCGGAAACGAACGCCTGGGCGCAATTCGAGTCGAACCGGGTCGGTGCCGATGCCTTCGATGCCCTGTTCCGCGCCGAAACCGCGGCGCTCGGCCATCCGGTGAACGGCAAGCGGGTGCTTGAAATCCTGAACGGTGCCCCTCGGCCGCGCATGATCGAAGCCTTGCGGAGCTGCAAGGGGCACTTCCGCGTCGGTGCCATCACGAACAACATGAAACCCGCCAGTGGCGATCCGCCAGCCAGAGCAGATCCCAAACGGGCAATGCTCATGGAAATCGCGATGTCGCTGTTCGAAGTCGTCGTGGAATCCAGCGTCGAGGGAGTCCGCAAACCGGACCCCGCGATCTACCGCATCGCGTGCGGACGCCTCGGCGTCGAGCCAGCCCGAACGGTGTTTCTGGACGACTTGGGCATCAACCTCAAACCCGCCCGCGCCATGGGCATGCACACGATCAAGGTATTGAACGAAGGCCAGGCGCTGGCCGAATTGTCTGAAGTCACCGGATTGCGCTTCGGCTAGCCAACAACTATGCATTGAAATTTGAACACGTCGAGTTCAGATTTCAATGTATGGAGATTGCCAGACAACGTCATTCGCGCTGCGTTCGCCTGCTGCTTCGGGAGCAGGTTCCGATCAGCCTGACAACGACTCCAGGCGCGATACCCACTCGTTGAATCGCGGACATTCGGCCCGCATTGACTCCAAACCCATGGTTTCTGCGACTTGAGGACCGTGAACGGACTTTCGAAATCGTGGGATGGCGCCAACAATGCGCTTGCTTGGGGCCATGTTCGGATCGTCATTGATGTCCTCCGGAGTCCGGAATTGGCCGCGTATTCTCCTCAATGCCACGACGGATTCGTCTGGAACGTCAATCAGCCCGCCGAAAGCCTCGACGTCGGCAAATAACAGGCCCTCGAACTCGTACTGTTGAACGTATGGGAACACTTTCGTTTCGTTCCAACTGCCACCGATCCTGTTGCCGACTTCGATATGCAGATCATTTTCTAGTTCTTGGACGGTTCTACCTCCTTTGTCGCGGAACCCGTAGAAGTCGACCAGCGAAGTCACTGTGTCAAAGGATCTGTAAAGGCTGGCCATCTCGGATGCCAATCGGTCTATCGTGACGTTCCCACCACCTTTGTCTGAAGTGCGCGCACGTCCTATCAGGACTGGCTGGATCTCAATGGCCATGGGTCGCAGGTGATCCAAGAGCACCGTCTTGACAAACTCTTCCTCCGTTGGACCTTCTACCGACACGGCCAAGCGGATCACGGGCGCCCGCCGATGAGGTTCTTCTGCCACAGTTCACCGGTGGTGAAATCGTCAAGCCAGATTCGGTAGTCGTCCGCATCGAGTCTGCGGACTTCCGTTCGTTTGTCATGGAGTTCCAACACGACGATCTCATCCAGGCCGAACGCGTCGACGAGCAACGGTGATTGCGTCGCGATGATCACTTGCCTTTCGGTCGCGACCGATTTGATCATGTTGGCCACTAGCGCAATGGCAGCGGGGTGCAAGCCAAGCTCCGGTTCATCCAACATGATGACATCCGGGAGCATTTCCGGCGGCAGGTTCAATAACGTCACAAGGGCAAAAAAGCGCAAAGAACCATCGGATGTCAGGTGTGCTCCGAAGGTTTCCTCCGCGCCCTTGAGCGTCCACCGCAGCATGACTCTTCCGAAACTCTCCTCGATCTGAAAACGGTCGAATACCGGCAAAATGCGGCTGATGTGATGGCAGATCTGCTCGAATCGTGCGATGTCTTCGTGCTCCAACCGGTAAAGGACCGCAGACAGGTTGCCGCCATGTGATCGCAGGCTGTTGTTGTCCTCAATATCCCAAGCCTTTTTGAAATTCGAGCTGTCTGATGTGTCATGGAACTGAAATACGGCGCAATTTCGCAACAAATGGACGACAACCGAAGCGGTCGTACGATTGACGCCATCGGGCTGCCCGGTCTGTGCGGCTTCGACGATCTGCGCCTCTTCACGGCCCGCTCCGAGATGTTGCCATCGCGCTTCAGTCGACAAGCTCTCATCGCTGAACCGAAAGGCCTCCTCGGCAAAGATGAACCGGTCAGGGTGAGCAGGAACAAGAACGAAACGATAGTCGTTTCTGCCAGCCTCCGTGCGCAAGGACAACTCTGCCTCCAAGCGATCAGTGCGGCTGTCACCGTGAGAAAGTTGATCGTTGGCACCACCATGCCTGGCAACAAACTCGCCGAGCCGACGCGCGCGGAGCATCCAACTCACCATCTCGAAGAATCGAATGAAGTTGGACTTGCCGGACCCATTGGCTCCGATCAAAACCGTCGTGTCCGGCAATTCAGCGAGCTCGACGTCAGCCAGCGATCTGAAGCCACGGATGCGGATGGCGTCAATTCGGTTCATTCAGTCCTCTCGATTCCTACATCAAGCTTAGACGTCCATCGCCAGCACCAATTCGTGACAATTTCAGCTGTCATCCTGGGGGATTTGGTTCGTGCGCAGCGATCATGGCGGAGACGGCCTCGCGGTCCGGAATGGAGCTGGCGGCTCCGGCTCGGGTCGTGGCGAGCGCGCCCGCGGCGGACCCGGCGATCAACGCGTCCCGCATGAGCCGTCCTTCGAGCAAGGCGGCCATCAGGTAACCGACGAACGCATCACCGGCACCGGTTTCGTCCGCGGCCTGCACGGTAAAGGCCCCGAGTGAAGACCGTTCATCTCCTCTCCCATAGCGCAATCCCTGCCGGCCGAGGGTGAGGACGACCTCGCACGCCGGGTAGCGGGCGCACAGCGTCTCGAGTGCGCCCTCGATCGAGGTTTCCCCCGACAACGCCCGCGCCTCAACTTCGTTCACAACCAGCAGGCTCACCGCGCTGAGATCGTATCCGTATATCCTGTCGTCGACTGGCGCCAAGTTCAGCGCCAGTTTCAGCGCAAGCCCGGAAGATCTTTCAAAAATATCTTCCATCTTATTGATTTCGTTCTGCAAAAGTAGCCAATCGTCTGCATCGCACATGCTGAACGCAGCATCGATGTCGGCATCCTCGAGCGTCCGGTTCGCGCCTCCGGAGATGACGATGGCATTCTCTCCGGAAGGGTTGACCTGGATCACCGCGTGGCCGGATGGGCAGTCCGCTTCGCGTAAGGCGGTTACGTCCACGCCCGCCTCCGACAGCTCGCGCTTCAGCCAGAGACCATCCAGACCCACGCAGCCGACATGGACAACGCGGGCACCTGCCCTGGCCGCCGCGAGCGACTGGTTAAGACCCTTTCCGCCAGCGTATACGGCGTATTCAACGCTGGCGACGGTTTCTCCCGACGCCGTGATGTTCGGCACGCTGTAGACATTGTCTATGCACAGCGACCCCAGGTTGACGAGCTTGGGCATATCGCGGGCGGCGGTTCGCTAGGGGCTCGGGCCGCAGAACACCGCGTGAACGCGGCGAGCGCCATCGGCGCCAACGGATTTCACGGCACTAGCCGCCTTCAATACGCTGCATGAAGAAGATTTCGCTATCTTCCCGAATCGGCTCGAGCCAGGCGTCCTGGTAGATCTGGCCGTCGATGGCGACCGCCGACTTCATCAGGACCTGTTCGATTCCCGGCCACTGCTCATCGACGGCGCGCACGACGCCCCTGTAGTTCGAGGCATGTACCTCGATCTCCCTGGTGCCGCCGGTGTGCTGCAGCAAATGCTCGGGAAATACCACCCTCGCCATGGCTCTGCCTTAGCCGAGTTCGGTCCCGTCAGGCGCTTCAGGCCGCGTCATGACCGTCGATGGCCGCCAGGACACTCGGCGGCGACAGCGGCAAATCGCTGATGCGGAATCCCAGCGCGTCGCTGACCGCGTTGGACGCGACCGCCAGCGGGGCCACGATCGGCGTCTCGCCGACGCCTCTCACGCCATAGGGGTGAGAAGGGTTCGGCACTTCGATGATCTGGGTATCGATCATCGGCATGTCCGACGCCACCGGAACCCTGTAGTCGAGGAATCCGGCATTCTCCATGACGCCGTTGTCGTCGTAGATATATTCCTCGTTGAGCGCCCAGCCGAGGCCCTGCACGGCGCCTCCCTGCATTTGCCCTTCGACGTACGACGGGTGAATCGCCGTCCCGGCGTCCTGGATCGCGGTGAAGTTGAGGATATCGACCTTGCCGGTCTCCCGGTCGACGGTCACGTCCGCGAAGTTCACCGAAAATGCAGCTCCCGCGCCCTGCGCGTTCAGGCTCGCCCGCCCGAGGATAGGTCCGCCCGTGCGGCCCGCATTCCCCGCGATGTCCGCGAGGCTCATGGGTTCGACATCGATATTGACGCCGGGCTTCGGAACGGCTTCCCCGTCGGTCCAGTCCACCTGCTCCGCGTCGATGTCCCAGGTCGCGGCCGCGCGCCGCTTGCACTCGGCGATGATGTCTTCGCAGGCCCGCACGACCGCCATGCCGGTGGCGAACGTGGTGCGGCTGCCGCCGGTGACGTTGCAGAAACCGGTGGACTCGGTATCGCCGACATGGGCTCGCACGATGTCGTACGGGACGCCGAGCGTTTCCGCCGCCATCAGGCACATGGATGCGCGCGACCCGCCGATGTCCGGACTGCCTTCCATCACCGTCACGGTGCCGTCTTCCGACAGCCGCACTTCCGCGCTCGACTGCATGCCGATGTTGAACCAGAAGCCCGCCGCGATGCCGCGACCGGTCCCTTCGGCCTTCGGCGTCGTGTAGTTCGGATGGACCTTCGCCGCTTCGAGGCATTTCCGTATGCCGATGGGCGGGTAGATGGGTCCGTAGGGGGCTTGGGTGCCTTCATCGGCGCAGTTCGCGAGCCGGAGATCGATCGGGTCCATCCCGATCTTGCGAGCGAGTTCGTCGAGGGCCGATTCCATGGCATGCATCGCCTGGGGCGCTCCGGGCGCCCGATAAGCGGCGGCCTTCGGTTTGTTGACCAGCACATCGAAGCCTTCGATGCGGAAGTTCCGAAGATCGTAGGGCGCGAACACGGACATGCATCCCGGACCCACCGGCGCCCCCGGATACGCGCCCGCTTCGTAGGCCAGCCAGGCCGTGGCTGCGGTAATCGTGCCGTCGCGCTTCGCCCCTACCTTGATTTTGCAATGGCTCGCGGACGTCGGCCCCGTCGCCCGGAACACCTCCTCCCGGGACATGACCATCTTGACCGGGCGACCCGTCAATTCGGACAGCTTCACCGCGAGCGGCTCCAGGTAGA
>CAZFGB010000150.1:0-10821 GCA_964518405.1 uncultured Pseudomonadales bacterium
CAGGGCTTTCCCACGCTGATTGGTCTTTGTCTTGAGGCTTTCCGCAGGCGCGGATTTCGGGGTCGTTGTCCGGGGGGGCTGGCTTTCCCACGCTGGATGTGCGATAAGGGCGGCATGGATCTGCGCTCGCGCATGCAAGCCCATCCCGTTTGCGCGGAGGCGCCGGAGGGATTCCGCCTTGCGGATGTGGAGGTGCGTCTGGCGACGCCGCTGGAGCGTCCGCTGTGGGACGCGCTGATGGACGGGCGCCACTATCTGGGTTTTCACCGCTTCGCGGGTCGGGGCTTGCGCTACGTGGCGGCGTGGCGCGGCCGCTGGCTGGCGCTGGCGGGGTGGCAGGGCGGCGCGTTCAAGTGCGCGCCGCGCGACCGCTGGATCGGCTGGAAGCCGGCGCAGCAGTTCGGGCGGCTGGAGCAGATCGCGAACAACACCCGGTTTCTGGTGATGGCGGAGCCGGGCGCGCTGCCGAACCTGGCGTCGTTCTTTCTGGCCGCGATGACGCGGCGGCTGGCGGACGACTGGCTGGCGGCGCACGGCCACCGGGTGCTGGTGGCGGAGACGTTCTGCGATCCGGAGCGGTTCGACGGCGCGATGTACCGGGCGTCGGGCTGGCGCGACCTGGGGTTTACGCGGGGATACGCCCGTTCCAACGGGCGCTACACCGATCCGCACGGGAAGCCGAAGCGCATCTTGGCGCGGGTTCTGCGCCGGGACGCGCGGCGGCTGCTGGCGCGGCCGGAGCCGCTGCCGCCGGCGGTGGCGCCGCCGTCCGGCGCGGAACCGGGGGCGCGCGACCCCGGGGTCATGCGCTCGCTCCACGCGGAGCTGGCGGCGGTGCCCGACCACCGCCGGGCGCAGGGGCGCAAGCACACCGTCGCCAGCGTCCTGACGGTGCACATCCTCGCCACGCTCGCCAACATGAAGGGCTGCCTGGCGGCGGAGCAGTTCGCGCGGTCGCTGTCGCAGGAGCAACTCGCGGCTGTCGGCGCCTGGCGGAACCCGAAGACCGGCCTGCGCGAGCCGGTCGCCAAGTCCACCCTCCACCGGGTCGTGCGGGCCGTCGACCCGGAAGCGCTCGAAGGCGTGCTCCGGCGCTACGCCGCCGGCCGCCTGCCGCTGGCCCGGGCGCTGGCGGGGGACGGCAAGCGCATCCGCGGCGCCAACCGCAACGGCGGCGGGCACCACGAGACGGTGGCGCTGGTCGACCACGCCACCGGCGCCCCGGCGGCGATGCTCGGCTTCGCCGACGAGGGCGGCGAGCGGGCCGCCATGCACGACCTGCTGGAGCGCGCCGGCATCCGCGGCAAGGTGATCACCCTCGACGCGCTGCACACGGTGCGCGACACCGCCCGGCTGATCACCGAGCGCCTCGGCGCCGACTATGTGATGACGGTCAAGGAGAACGCCCCGGAGACCTTCGCCATCCTCGACGGCATCGACTGGGCGCGGCGAGCCGGCGGACGGCACGCGGAGGCGCCGGCCAAGGCCCACGGCCGCCTCGAGCAGCGCGAGATCGAGGTCATGACCCCGACGCCCGGCGCGGTCAACTACCCGGGCGTCCGCCAACTCGCGCGCGTGCGCCGCCGCCGCGAGCGGCTCGGTCCGGGAGCGGACGGCGCGGCCAGCGAGGAGATCGTCCACCTCATCACCTCGCTCTGCGCCGAGAAAGCCTCCCCGGCCGACCTGCTGGCCCTGAACCGCGGCCACTGGGCCGTGGAGAACAGCAACCACCGCGTGCGCGACACCACGCTCGGCGAGGACGCCTGCCTGACCCGCACCGGCAACGCCCCGCTGAACCGGGCCAGCCTGAACTCCATCGCGCTCGCCGTGGTGTTCGCCAACCGCCGCGACGGCGAAAGCCTCGCCGCCGCCTTCCGCAGGTTCCAACTCCATCCCAAGGACGCCTTGCGGGCCGTCTGCGAGCCCCCGCCGCCCGCCGACTGAACTCCGGCGGGGTTCCCCGCCCCGACAAGCGCCTTTACCCCCGTCCGCCCCGGAGCGCGGGCGAAGAACGCCCAGCGCGGTCGCGCGCGCCGACCCGCGAAGACCCAATCACGACGCGAACCCCCGCTTTGGCTTGCAAAATGCCAAGCCCAAACGCCAACTTGTCGCGGGCACCACCCTCAGCGTGGGAAAGTCCTGACCGACGCGGGACCGCCCTCGGAATCGGGCAGAATGTGTGCGCCTACGAGCAGATCGTGTAACGGGAGGCCGCTCAGTGCGCACCGATAGCCGTATGCGGACTTTGTTTGGCTGCTGAACCAGGCTTGATGATTGCGTTGCCGGCTCAAGCGTAGCGAGTAGGTCGCCTCGACCTGCAATTGTTCGGTGGTGCCGGACGCCATAACGGAACTCACACGGGTATTGGCCGTATCCGGCGCGGATATCAGGACGCGCGCATTGGACTCGCTGAAATCTTCCACCCAAACTGGCCAGAGAGCCTCGTACACGGCAGGTGCCTTGCCGCGAAAGTAGATTAGCGGTGCCCTGCGAACGAAGGCTTTGTATAGGTCGTTATTGGTCCGGTTTTTCAATCCGTCGCGAGCGAGATCGTATTGGAGGAGGCCGGTTGGCTCGTCTAGATCAATGCTCTGGTCTCGGTAATGGCGAACCCGGCCACTCCGAGGTACGACCGTTTTGATGCTGAGGGCCGCACTCATTTGTCGCGGCCTGAAGATTCCCACGGCCCTGCCGGCGAAGGACACCGTCTCGCCGTCCGCCATAAAGCCCCGATTGATGTCTTTCCAGTGTATCTGTCCGGACGACTGGACAGCGAGGCGTTGGATGGCGTCGAAGGCCTTTGCGCGTACTGCCCAATCGGGATCGTCGTTCATCTGTTGCTGAGCGGTTCCCCATTCAAACCAACCGTGGTTCGAGTTCCAAGTTCGGCATGCGGGCCTTGGTGGTTGCGTCGAGCGTATAGTAGCCCTAAGGTCAGGCGGAAGCGATGGCGACGGAGGTTTGACGGTGGTCAGGAAGCTGGTCTTTTTTGGGGTGGGAGCGGGCCTTCTGGTGGGGTCGTCGATGGCGGGCGAAATGCAGCCTGCGGCAACCGCGCAGTTCACTAATCCGGAAGGCGAGGTCATCGGTGCGGCAACGCTCTGGCAGGGTCCTCGCGGCGTGCTGATCCATGTGGACATCGCCGGCCTTTCGCCGGGCAAACACGCGATTCACCTCCATGCCGTGGGCGCTTGCGAACCGGATTTCGGGGCGTCGGGGGGGCATATCAACCCCGGCGGCGCCAAGCATGGTCTGCTCAACCCGGAAGGGCCGGACAACGGCGATCTACCGAATATCTACGCTAGCGAAGCGGGCACCGCGCAGGCGGAGCTCTACACGACAGCCGTATATGTCGGCACGGCGAGCGAGGGGGCGGCACCGCTGCTGGATGAGGATGGCTCCGCCTTGGTGGTTCACGCCAAGGGCGACGATCATGTGACCCAACCGATCGGAGGCGCGGGCGGACGCGTTGGTTGCGGCGTTATCGTTCCCGCGAGCTGATCCGGAAATGGCGGCGTCCGACGGCTACGGCCGCTGCGCCCATTCGCGGCGCAGCATGGCGAAGTAGACGTGATCGACCCATTCGGCGCTTTCGCGCCGGGCCTCGCGGGCGCGTCCTTCCTCCACGAACCCCGCGGCTTCGAAGAAGTGCAACGCCCGCGTATTGTTGCCTAGAACCCCCGCCCACACGCGGTGGACGCGTTTCTCGCCGAACGCGAAATCCAGTGCCAGCGACACCGCGCGCCTGCCGAATCCCCGCCGTTGCCGTGACGGATCGATCAGGATGCCGAGTTCGGCGGATGTGTCGCGCTCCCAGTCCGCTTCGATGGCGATATGGCCGAGGGGTTTTCCTTCCGATTCGATGATGAAGTTGTAGCGGGTCCTCAAAACGCGGCGAAACTCGAGGTTCGGATCGAGATCACCGCCGTGCCACCCGGCGAGCTCCGGGTCGCGGAGCCAGTTTCGATACAGCGGCCCGTCGGCGCGCCGTATCCGCCGGAGCGTCAACTCGGTCAAGTCCTCAGGAGAATCTTGAGGGATCGCCGATCGCCCCGGATTCGCGAAGCTGCGACAGCGCCTCGACATCGAGACCGAGTTCCGATCCCAGGACCTCGTCGGTATGCTCGCCGAGTCGCGGCGGCGGCTTGATCCTGAACTCGGATTCCGACAGGCGCGGCGCGAAGCCGAGCATGGGTACCCTGCCGTGCACCGGCAGGTCCACTTGATGGATGAAGCCCCGCGCCTTCAGGTGCCTGTCATGGTGCAGGTCGGCGGTGTCGAGACAGGCGGAACAGGGCACGCCGGCGTCTCCGATGGTTTCCATGGCCTCGTATTTCGTGTGTTCCCGCGTCCAGTTGCCGATCTCCTGGTACAGCGCGTCACCGTGCTCCGTCCGCGAGGCGATGGTCGCGAACCGGGGATCGATGAGCAGGTCTCCCCGGTCGATAGCCGCGCAAAGGGCGTCCCAGTGGTCCTGGTTGACGGGCATCAGGTAAATGTAGTCGTTGGGACCGAACGGTTTGCACGCATAGATGTTGACCGGCGCCCGCCCGCCGTAATTTCCCCGGCGCGGCGCGGCCTTGGTCCCCCACTCGGATGCCATGAAGGTGCGGGTGCGCGTGTAATACATCATGGCTTCCTGCATGGAGACCTCGACGAGTTGGCCCTTGCCCGTGCGCGAGCGCTGGATATAGGCGGCCAGTACCGCCATCGCGGTCTGGATGCCGGTGCCGGAATCACCCGTCGTCGAACCCGGCCGCATCGGTGGGCCATCTGGCTCGCCGGTGATCGAGAACGCGCCGGCGGCGGCCTGCGCGATCATGTCCATGCAGCGGAAGTGCGCGTAGGGACCCGTAGTGCCGAAACCCTTGATGCGCGTGTAGATCAGCCGCGGATTGGCGGCGGAGAGCGCTTCGTAGTCGATCCCCAGTCGCTCGGTCACGCCGGGACCGTAGTTCTCGACGAAGACATCGAACCTGGGCACCAGGCGCATGAACAGGTCGCGCCCCTCGTCGGTGCGGAGATCGAGCGCCAGGCTGCGCTTGTTCGAGTTCCAGGCGCAGTAGTAAGGCGTATAGTCCTCGTATTCCGGACTGCGGCCGACGCCCCGGCCGGGATCGCCGTAGGCGGGGGCTTCGATCTTGACCACGTCGGCGCCGAGCCAGGCCAGCGCCTGGGTGCACGACGTGCCGGCCTCGTATTGGGTCATGTCAAGGATCCTGATGCCGTCCAGGGCGGGCATGGGCGTCTCCTGTTTCAGGTTGACCGTCTGGTGAATACGGCGGCAATCATAGCTTTGCCGCGGGCATCTTGGCGACTCGCGGCGCGGCGGCATATAGTCGGGGTTTGCCCGATAGCCTTGAGGACCAGACATGGTTGAGCAAACCCCCGGCGCCAAGATGATGTATCTCATCAGGCGCAGACAGGAGACGTCCAGGGAAGAGTTGGTCGCGCACTGGTTCGCCAGCCACATGCCGAACGTGATCCAACGCACGAAGGACCAGGCGCGCCGCGGGCAACCCCACCCGAGGCGCTACTTCGCCACGCTGTACGACGCGGACGCGGACGGCAACCATCCCTGGGACGGCGTCGCCCAGCTCTGGTGGGACCGGCCGGTGCCGATGCCGGACGAACCCCACGGGACCGCGCCGACAGACACGTTCCAGCAGAAAGTGGAGCCGTACATGCCTTGGGCGACCCGCGAGTATGTCGTGATCGACGGTTCCGAGCACCTGAGCAACGAACCGCTGACGCTGAACGCGCCGTATCCGATGACGCGGTCCGGGTTCTTCAAGGTGACCTTCCTGGTGGCGGTGAAACCGGATACCGATTGCAATGCGCTGTTCGCGCATTGGCTCGACGTGCACGCGCCGAACGTGAAGCGGGCGGTGGAACATGGCGGCGGATTCCGCTACGTGGTCAGCCATAGCCTCGATCCCGAGAACGCTCCGTACGCCGGAATGGCCGAGCTCTACTTTCACGACCACGCCGGTTGGGCGGGCTACAGGGCGCACATCCAGCCGGACGGCATGGAAGCGTGGATCGACCGCGAACGCGTGGAAGTGCTGCGCGCGGGGACCGAGATGGTCGGCGTTCCCTGACGGTTTCGGAGCGCAGGCCGTACGGTCGCCATAACATGGATGTGATCGACGAACGGAGGACAGCATGTTCGATTTGAGCGGAAAGGTGGCGCTGGTGACGGGCGGCAACGGCGGCATCGGGCTCGGATTCGCCGAAGGGTTGGCCGAGCACGGCGCCGGCGTCTGCATCTGGGGAACGAACGAAGAAAAAAACGCGGCGGCGAAGGCGAAGCTCGAGAGTTACGGCGGCAAGGTGGCCGCGATGCGCTGCGATGTCAGCGACGAGCAGCAGGTGGAGGATGCGTTCGCCCGGACCGTCGAGACATTCGGACACGTCGATTCATGTTTCGCCAATGCCGGCGTGGGCGGCGGCGGGGCGAATTTCGACGCCATGACGCCCGCAGAGTGGCATCGCGTGTTCAAGGTGAACATGGACGGCGTGATGTTCACTTTCCGGGAGGCGGTCAAGCACATGAAGCAGAGCGGAAGAGGCGGTTCGCTGGTCGTGACGAGCAGCGGGACCGCGCGCTTCGGGGCCCGCGGCGGCGAACACTATTCGGCGACCAAGGCGGGGGTCATCGCCCTGATTCAATCGCTTGCCATCGGCCAGGCGCGCTACGGCATTCGCGCCAACGCCATCATCCCGGGCTGGGTCGAGACGGCGATGACCGAACGGGCGTTCCAGACCGAGGTGTTCCAGACGCGCGTAATGAAGCGCATACCGCAAAGGCGCTGGGGTCAACCGGCGGACTTTCGCGCCATCGCGGTGTACTTCGCCAGCGACGAGAGCGCGTACCACACCGGCGATACCGTCGCCGTCGACGGCGGCGTCTCGCACTTCTGATCAGGCCGCGGATATCTCCTTGCGGATCTTCAAGGGAAAGACGCACGGCGTACTGGCCTGGTAGTCGCCGTACTCCGGGTACTTGCTGAGCGAAATCGACTCGGTCAACCGGATGGCGCCGACGAAGAGCAGCGTCAGCAGCACGAAACCGAGTCCGGTCCAGTGCAACCATTGCCCCGATGCCCCGACTGCGAACAGGTAGAACACCCACCACATGGCCATTTCGCAGAAGTAGTTGGGGTGGCGGCAGTAGCGGAAGAGGCCGGTCGTGATAAAGGGCTGTTCGACCTCTTCTCCGGCCGCAACCCGCCGCTTCTTGTCCTGCTGAAACGCCCAGACCTGCTCGTCGGCGATGGCCTCGCCCAGGAACAGAAAGACAAAGAGCGCTACCGCAACGCCGTCGATCCACGTCAGCGGGGCGTCTCGCCACACCCATGCCTGGTGCACCGGCGATGTGAATAGCCAGATCAGCAACATCTGTCCGAACGCGGTGAACGTGAGGTTGAGGATCTGAAACCGGACCGGGCCGAGCCTCTCGCGTACGACCGCCCACCGATAGTCTTCGCCGCTTTTGCGGAAACCGCCCTTGCGCGCGAAATTGAAAGTGAGACGTGCGCTCCAGAGCGCGACCAGGACCGTCATGAGGTTGAGCCGCGCCGATTCGAAGTCCGCTTCGCAGGCCACCAGCAGACAGTAGACGGGCGGGCACAGGGGCCATAGGCGATCTACCCAGGAATATTCGCGGCTGATCACGGAGAAAAGCCAGGCGAGCGCTGCGAGGATCAGGCACAGGTCGAGCGCCGCGCCGAACGGCGTGCCGGTCAGGGGGTGGTCGACGACGTTCATGCCGACGACAGTCTATGCCGGACGGACTCCGGCATGGCGCCGCATGCCGCTTGGGGTGCGCAGCGTGTAGCATGGAAACAGCGGACGCGCACCGATGCGTCCGGCCTCGGGTGAAATGAAGACAAGGAGAAGACCATGGCCGACAACCTGCAAGCCGCGTACGAGACGTTGACCGCGCGGATCGGCGAGTCGACGCCGCATTCCGACTGGTTCGAAATAGACCAGCAACGCGTCAATGACTTTGCCGACGTGACGATGGATCACCAGTGGATTCACGTCGATGTCGAGCGCGCGAAGGCCGGGCCCTTCGGTGCTCCGATCGCCCACGGCCACCTCACGTTGTCGATCATGGGCCACCTGCCGCGCCCGGCGGGCGCCGTCCAGGAACAGGGACGCAGGCTCGAGGGCCAGAAACTCGTGATCAACTACGGCTTCAACAGGGTGCGATTCCCCGCGCCGGTCCCCGTGGGGGCGCGTGTTCGGACCCAGAGCACGCTCAAGACCGTCGAGATCAAGGGGGGCATGATTGAGGTGATGAGCGAGGTCGTGATGGAAGTCGAGGGTCAGGAAAAGCCCTGCTGCGTCGCGGAGAGCCTCGGCCGATACGTCTTCTGACCGCGCACCCGCCGATGTCGGCAAGTTCCGTCCGCGCTCCGTGACGGCGCCTGCTACAATAACGCGCAGACCCAAGGGGTGGCCTGGAGCCTGAGACGCGGATGCGATCCGCGGACCCTTTGAACCTGATCCGGACAATACCGGCGGAGGGATAGGGCGTTCATCGAAGCATCTCCCCTCCGCCGCCAGGAGGAAGATGATGACCAGACTTTCCACGACCCTGACCCTTTCGGTGGTGTTAGCCGTTGCGGTGCCATTCGCCTTCGCCCAACAGGCAGGGACCGAGGGATCGGAAGAGGCGCCCGAAATCGAAGAGATCGTCGTCACCGCGACGTTCCGCGGCGACGAGTTGTACCAGGTGCCGTCGAGTATCGGCGTCGTGCCCGCCGAAGCCATCGTGCGGCGCGGGGCGACGCATCTCGAGGAAATCCTCAACATGATCCCGAACGTGAACTATTCGAAGGGTGGATCGCGGGTGCGCTTCCTTCAGATTCGCGGCATCGGCGAGCGGGGACAGTTCAGGGAGCCGCTCAATTCTTCCGTCGGGCTGATCGTGGACGGCGTCGACCTGTCGGGTATCGGCACGGTGGCGATGCTGTTCGACGTCGAGCAGGTCGAAGTGCTGCGCGGGCCGCAGGGGACGCGCTACGGCGCCAACGCCCTGGCCGGACTCGTCAACGTGGTGACGCGGGCGCCGACCGATGCGAACGAAGGCGAGCTGGAACTGTTCGCGGGCAACTACGGCGCATTGGGCGCGGGGACGGTTGTGTCGGGGCCGGTTTCCGACAACGCGCGCGGCAGGCTCGCGGCGCGCGTGGACCGGGGGAACGGATTCATCGAGAACGACCACCTCGGTGCCGACGACACCAACAACACCGACGAAAAGCTGGTCCGCGGCCGGCTGTCCTGGGACGCGGGCGCAGCCTCAACGTTTGATATCGCCGCAGGTTACATGAATGCCAACAACGGCTACGACGCGTTCTCGCTCGATAACGTTCGTACGACGCTGGCGGACCAGCCGGGCCACGACAGGCAGGAAACGCTCTACGGCTCCGCCGGCCTCAGCCTTGATGAGAATCCGGCGTTCACGGTCGAGGCCCATGCGGGTGCCGCGACATCGGATATCGAGTACGGCTATGACGCGGACTGGGTATTCGTCGGATTCCATCCCTGGGGCTATTCGGGAACCGACAACTACCTGCGCGACCGGAACACGATGACGGCGGAGGTCCGGCTCGTCTCGAAGGAATCCGGAGAACTGCTGGGCGGTGCGACCGCGTGGACCTCCGGTGCGTACATGTTGCGCCAGGACGTGGCGCTGACAAGACAGTCGACTTTCATCGACTCGGATTTCACGAGCGACTTCGGCATCGACCGGTTCGCCGTGTTCGGGCAGACGGAGACCGCGCTCGACGCCGGTTCGACCCTGACGGTCGGCCTTCGCCTGGAGCGCCACTCGTCGTCCTATGACGACAGCAAGGGCGTCAGCTACGCGCCCGGCGACAGTCTCGTCGGCGGCCGCGTGGCATATGACCGCGCGTTTGCCCCGGGTGTCGTCGGCTATGGCTCCGTTTCGCGCGGCTACAAGGCGGGCGGTTTCAATATCGACGGCACGTTGCCGGCCGATCTCAGGCTTTACGAACCGGAGATCCTCTGGAACTTCGAGGCCGGGATCAAGGCGCGCGCGGCCGACGGACGGCTGAGTTTCCGCGGTTCGGTCTTCCACATGCGTCGCGACGCGGTGCAGATCGACAGTTCCATCGTGATCGTCCAGGACGATGGCAGTTCGGAGTTCATCGACTTCGTCGGCAACGCGGCCGAAGGCACCAACAGCGGCGTGGAAGCCGATGTCGAGGTCACGCTGGCGGACGGCGTCTCGCTGTATGCGCGCGTCGGCCTCCTGCGCTCCGAATACGAGGACTACATCAACGGGGAGGGCATGAACCTCGACGGCCGCACACAGGCTCACGCGCCGGGGTACCAGTTCAGCGTCGGCGCCGATTTCACGTTCCGCGAAGGTTACTTCGCGCGGGTCGAGATGGATGGGCGCGACGAGTTCTACTTTTCCGACAGCCACAACGAGAAGTCGGAACCGTACACGCTGCTGAACGCGAGCGTGGGCTATCGGGGCCGCGACTGGACGGTAACGGCGTGGGCGCGGAATCTGGCCGACGAGGACTACTTCGTGCGCGGTTTCTTTTTCGGCAACGATCCGCGCGACGGCTACACGGACCGCGTCTTCACGCAGCTCGGGGAACCGCGCCGGTTCGGCATCACGGCGAGCCGTTCCTGGTAGAGCCTTGTCCAACGCGAGATGAGCCTAAAGTTGAGATGCGATTCCAACGCAAAGTGAGCCTTAACCTGGGGTGTCGGGGATCATCGGGAGATGATCGTGACACTTCGCATCGAGCGCATTCGCACCATGGAACAGGTCGC
>CAZFGB010000151.1:0-9366 GCA_964518405.1 uncultured Pseudomonadales bacterium
TTGGACTCGGGGACCTCGCGTCCGCCATTAAGTCAGACGACCACCGCCCGCCTTCGCATCACATTCTCGCCCAACCGCGCCATCGCGCAGCTCATTTCATGCTTCGGGGTGGCCGGCAATGCCGGCCATGATCGTTTGGACAGATGCCGGTTCTTGCGGTGGGCGCGAGTGCCTCTCATGCGCCGCATCTACCGCTCGAACAGTGCCTTGCGCCAACCACGCAGGAAGCCCTGCGGGTTCGGTTCGATGGTGACCACGAAGGAAAGGGTCGACGTCAGGTTGTCGGCACCGGTGGCCGATACGGTCAGGGTGACCACGCCTCCCTCGCCGACCTCGTTCGGCGTCAGGACCAGGTCTGTGCCTTCGACGCTAAACGCCAGCAACCCCGGATCACTGGATTCCACCGCGTAGGTCAGCGGCGCCGCCTCGGTACCGGCGAACAGGGTAGTCAAGTCGATGGTTGCCGGGTCGCCGGCGGCGAGCAGCTCGATCGTCGTCGGGGAATCCGTCGCCCTTCCCACGATCACGTCGAATCTTTGCGTGGCAGTCAGTCCACCGCCGTCGCGCGCTGTCACCGTCATGGAAGCGTCCCCGCCGGCGATGCCGCGAATGGTCAGGACGCTGCCATTGACCGACACCGTCGCGGCGGCCGTGGTGCCCGAAACGGCGCTGAACCGCATCGGGCGGCCTTCCGGGTCCCGGAAGTGATTGGAAAGCTCGATCTGGACGCTGCCGCCGACTTGGAGGAATTGCGTGGCGATCCGGTCGGTGGTTTCGGGCGGTCGATTCGGGATGCTGAGGGGCGTGCCGCTGTCGACGCTAGAGGGCGGGCCGTCGCCGGTACCCGTCTTGGTGGCGATGACGCGCACGAAATATTGGATTCCGGGCGTCAGGTTCGGGATCGTATCCTCCGTAGCCGAGCCCTCCACGACGCGCTGGCGGGCGGGGCCGAAATCCTGATCACCGGACTTCCACTGCAGCTTGTAGCCGTCGGCATCGTCCGCGGGATCCCACGACACGGTCAGTGCGCCGATACCGGGCGTGACGACAACGCCCGTCACGCGGCCTGGAGGCCGGCCCGTGGTGTCGAGAACGAAAGAGAGCCTCGCCATGGGCTCGTCGTCCGAGAATGGGGCCGTCCCCCTGATGCTGGTGATGGTCTCCCGCGGATTGGTATCGGGGTTGCTCAGCGAGAACGTGCTGCCGTCCTCGGTTCCGGCATCGTAGGGGTACAGGTCGAGCATCACTGTCCTGCGCCAGTAGCCCGCCCCGTCGAGCAGCGATAACCCGGAGATGCCGACAAACCAATCCGGACTCGGGCCAATCATCGACGTCAAGGTGATCAGGGGATGGTCGTCGGGGACCTCGATATCGAATGTGGCGGTACCCGTTCCGCCAAAAGAGACCTCTTGCTCGATGACCGCGTGCGCGTGCGGGCTGGCTTGGATTTCGCTCCGAAGGATGCTGGTCAGCCCCGTCTCCGCCATTAGCTCGATGCCGGGCGAGGCCGTGCCGCCGCTCCTCCAGAAGGTGACATCGCTGTTGTGAATCGCGCCGATCAAATCGGTGAAATGCGCGCTGCCGGGCACCGGGACCGTCGTGCTTTCGGTAGTCCAATTGCCACTAAAGGTGACGCTGTAAGTCGCGGTGTCCTGTCCCGTCGCGGGGGCGCCAACGCAAATCGCCGCGGCCGCCGGGAGCATGCGGAGGAACTTGCGCCAACGGGTCGCCGGATCGGATCGGTGGCGATGTGGGGTCATCGGGAACCTGGATGTGTCCGGTCGGGACGCGTGGCGGCGATCATCGGCCTGCTCCCCGCCCATCGGCAATTGATTGTCGCGGGCGGGCTGGACACGGCGCCTCGGCCGTCGGCTCAGGTGCACAGGTCCTCGAGCGGTCGTCCTCCGCCCAACTCCTTCGCGTGGGCAGACGGGTATTTCCGGGCGCGTTCGGCGATGGCGCGGGCGTTCTACTGCCACGCACGGTCGAGATCGGACGCTGTTGCGGCTGCCATGGTGCGACCGCCCGGCGTTACGTCGCGCGTTCCGTGCGGGAACGCAACGTCCTCTCCTCAAGACGCCTGCACCACCGCCATCGGTGTCGTGTATTCGAGGAAGATGTGCTCCCTGACCCATTCGGGGGAGTCGTGGCGGGGCAGCGTCAGCGCCGGCTCTCCCTTGCAGCTGATGCGGTAGAACAGGCGGGCGTCGTCCAGCGACTGGATGTTGTCCTTTGACGGCGGCGCGACGTGCAGGGTCATGAAGAGGTCCCACAGCGTCACGTCGCCGGGCGTGTGGGCGCGGTCGTAGCGAAACTCCGGCTGCAGCACGTGGGCCTCGATCTCCTCGAGGAAAGCGCGGGATGCTTCCTCCGACATGCCTTCGACCTCCAGGGGTATCTGGGTCGGAGGGCGCGGGCACCACAGCGGACTGTGCAGCGACTTGATGCCGGAACGGGGGTTGGTGCGAACCAGTGGCGCGAGGTTGGCTCCGTCGTTCCTGGTGTAGGAATGCCGTCGCACCCGGATCTTCGAGAGACGCGCCTGGTCGGCTCCGGGCAAGGCCGCGAACGCTGCGGCGGTGTCGGCAAAAGACGTCTCGCCGTTCAGGGGGAGCGACCTTCGCAGGCGCAACAACTCGGGATCGGAGTCTTCGAAGTAGCGGTCCGTCTGCGAGTCGTCGGGGCCGGGAACCCATTCGGGGACCCATGTGCCGCCCGGCGCGTCGCGCGCGACCGGCGCCTTGTGGACTAGGAACATGGATACATGCAGCGGGATCGCGTGGTGTTCGATGTCCGTATGCCAGGTGGTGGCCGGAAGAAGTCTCGGTCCGGCCCGGCGCTCCTCGTGGGTCAGGTCCCGGACATTGGTCACGACGAAAACGGCGGGAGAGTCGGCGCCCGGGAGGCAGCGCAACTCATGGGGAAAGGCGGCGTTCACCCGTGTGGAGGGACGCTCTTCGGGCGGGAGAAGTTCGGGTTTGTAATACCGGGTGTTGCCGAGGCGCTTGAAGTTGCTCGGGTGCGGCAGCGGTGCGCCCCAGTGGTTGGCGAATCGCTCGAAATGGGCGGCGGAGAACGCGTCCAGATCCTGGTCCGCCAGGGTCATGATGCGGTAATGGCTCAGGGCATCGATAAGGGCGTTCGCCTGGTCCGGTTCCAGCGACTTGCCGAGGTCGACTCCAGTGATCCTGAACCCGGCGCCGCCGGGTGCCAGGGGGCCCTCGCTGCGCACGTGTGCGCCAAATGCCTCTTGCAATCGGTGCTCGATGGCGTCACCCATTCTCGGTAAAGCCGCCATTGCCAGCCGCTACCCTATCTCTACCCGCTGGCCCGTCCGCGCGGATTCGTGGACCGCATCGATGAGACGCATGGTTCCCACCGAGAGTTCGTCGGGCAGAAGCGTCGGTTCGCCCGTCGACACCGCGTTGACCAAGTCTAGGAGTTCCGCGCGGTAGGGATTCACTCCCGCCACTTCGACTGTCTCCTCCCGGGGATCGCGGTAATCGGCGTTCGCCCATGCGAAAGTGGACGATTCGTCCCTTGGCCATGACCAGGCGGTCCTCGGAACCCAGATGGTGCCTTCGGTGCCGACCACTTCGCAGGAGCCCCGTCTCGGCCACCCGAAACTGGTGTCGAACTGCCCGATCACCCCGTTCTCGAAATGGAGCGTTCCCAGCAGGGTATGCCAGATCTCGGCATCGGCGTCGAAGTTCCCGTTGGCCGAAACCCACAGGGGATCGGCGCCGACCAGGTATCGGATGCTGCTGAGGCAATAGCAGCCCAGGTCCATGGCGGCCCCGCCGCCGAGTTCGCCGCGCCGGCGCCAGTTGGTCGGATTCGAGGAGCCGGATGAAAAGCTGGCCCGGATGCAACGCAGTTCCCCGACAGCGCCTTCGTCAAGACGCGCTTTCACCGCGTGCGTCTGCGGGTGGTAGAGGTGCATGAAACCTTCCACCAGGATCACGCCGGCGGACCTCGCCGCCTCGAACATCCGCTCGGCCTCGCCGGCATTGAGGGCGATCGGCTTCTCGCAGAAGATGGCGCGGACGCCGCCGTTCACGCCGTCCAGCACGTTCTCCATGTGCGAGGCCGGCCACGATCCGACGATCAGGATGTCGGGCTGCTGTTCCGCCAGCATTTTCCGGGCGTCGGAGTAGGTATTGTCGATGCCGAAGAGCTCCGCGAAGTTGGCGAGCGACTCCGCGTGGGCGTCGCAGGCCGCCACCGGTTCGATTTCCGGGATATCTGCCCACAGCGGCGCCAGGGTGCCCCTCGCGTGGCCGCCACAGCCGATGATCGCCAGCTTGAGTTTGTCCGTCATGTTGCCCCTCCCATGCGGCGCAGATAATCAGATAAGCCGGCGGAGGTCCAGCACGGGCGGAAACACCTGAGATCGCAGCGGCCTTCGTCGCGTTGTACTGGGCCTCCCTCCGGGTCGTAGTCCCTTTGCCAAGCGATTACCATCCGACATGGAACTGGCGTCTAGAGAAGTGATTTTCATGCCGCGAATGAATGACAGGCACCAGATTACGCTCCCCATCGATCAGTGCAGGGAGGCCGGAATCTGGCCAGGCGACGAGTACCGCAGCTTCGTCGCAGATGGCCGGATCACCATCGTGCGACAGGCCGCGGGCGCTGCTCGGGGATTCCTGAGCCATGTCGCTGGCGATCCCGCCGTGAGCGAAGAAGAGTCGCTGCAAGACGCGCTGAACCACTACGCTAACGGTCCCACGCAGGACCACTGATCCCCGCTACAGCGCGCGCAGGGCCGGCATGACTTCCTGTGCGAGCGCCTCCTGCGTGCCGAAAGCACGGCCGCCCGCGAAATAGATATGGCTTAGGCCCAGCTGCACGATGGGCGCGAGGCGTTCGACGACCTCCTCCGGGGTTCCTGCGATCGCGAACCAGTCGATGAAATCCTGGTCGATGATCTTCGCGTGGGCCGCATCGCCTTGAGAGTGCTCTGCGGTGTCGTACTCCGTCTGCAATCGCGAGGTGACGCGGCGCATGACTTCGGGTTGACTGGAAAAGTCGGTGCCGGCGCCGGCGCTGAAATGCGCGAACGTCGCGACCCCGCCGCGGATCGATTCGCGAACCTGGTCCCTGTCGGTGCCGACGGCGACGTTGATGTATGCGCCGATGGGAATGCCGGCGGCATCGCGCCCGGCGGCTTCCGCGGCCCGGCGCACGGTATCAATCCCCCAGGCCAGGCGATCGAGATCGGCGCCCACGGCCAGCGTCACGCGATCGGCGAGGCTCGCGGCCAGCGCGAGGGACCTGGGACCCGATCCCACCATGTCCACGGGCACCTTTTCCACGTCGACGAGGTCGAGCCAGCGCAACCGGCTGGGGAAGCCGTTCTGGTCGACCACGCCCCCCGAGAGGTATCCCTGCAGGTCGCGTATGTAGGCTCCATATTCCTTCAGGGACGCAATCTTTCGCCCGATATGCAGGACCGCGCTATCGCCCCGTCCAATGCCGAGGATGGCCCGGCCGTCGCTCTCGGCCTGCAAGTTCATGATGCTGGTCGCGGTAACCGCGGCATGGCGCGTGATCGGATTGGTCACGCCCGTGCCGAGCATGATCGACGAGGTCGCTTTCGCGCACAGCGCGAGCTGCGAATAAACGTCTCCCCGGAGGTTCTGGCTGTCCGTCAGCAGGAAGATGTCGAAGCCGTTGCGCTCAGCGGCCTCCGCCGCCGGAACGGCGATCCCGGGAGTCGCGAGCCCCATGGCGGCGAACTGAATGGAACCGGGTCGCGGTGTTTCCATCGCTTTGCCTCCGTCGGCCGTCCGGCCTACCTGAGCCGTTCGGGAAAGTCGTCCGTGATCCCCGTTTCCCGGACGTCGAGTGACTTGATGCCCATCTTCGCGGCGGGCGAATCCGCCGTCAGGCGAAAGTCCTGGTTGTCCCAGTCCTCCAGCAGCGGATCCGCATAGATGCTGTTCTCGGCATACCCAAGTGCCCGGAGTTTTTCCAGCACCTCGGCCGACTCCTCGGAGACGCCCTGGACGAAATAGACGTTGCCGTCGATGGTCGTGTTCTCCATTCGGCCCAGATGTTCCCAGATGTCCATGTCCTGAATCAGACGTCCGGCGAGCGAGTAGAACATGCCGTCGTAGCGGTATCCCCGCCGCGGTTCCTTCATTTCCCCGGTAGACAGCATGACATTTCCCGTGATCCGCGAGCCGTTGATGGGCCGCTGGCCAATCCAGATGTAGCAACCGGGATACACATCGCAGATCACGTTGTTTTCCACGTAGGTCTCGTGCCTGTGGATGATTCCGCAGGAGTTGGTCTTGTAGATGACGTTCTCCGCGATCGTGGTCTTGCGCTGGAAGTCGTCGATGCGGATCGCGCCGGCGATGCGCGGATTGAAGATGTGGTGGACGTAGTTGCGCCGGATGACGTTGTTCTCTCCCGCGCCCGAAATGTTGATGGACGCCCCGTCTACGAAGACCTGGTTCGCGCGGGAGACGTCGTTGTACTCGACGACGTTGTCCCTCGTATGCAGGTACTGCGTGACCACCGGCCAGTCGATGACGCCCCGGACTTTCGAGTCTCTCGCGTCCTTCTGCACCGCTTCCGGATCCTCGATCTCGTGCCAGCGGATGCATGGCGCGCATTCCCGCATGTTGAGGACGTTGTAAGCCTCTTCCGGGATGAAGAACTGCGGCCGGACGCCGCACAGGCAGATCGCCTTGCGGGGCATGTTGTGAATGGAGTTGTGGGCGATATGGTTCTCCGAACTCTGGTGCACGATGATCCCGTGGGAATGCCAGAAGATCTCCCCGAGGTGGTGGAGATGGTTGTTCGAGATCACGTTGTTCCTGTTGACATCCTTTGTGCCGGGGCCGTAGCCGAGCAGGAGGATGCCGGAGCAGCCGAGGTGGCTGAGTTCGTTGCGGGTGACGACGATTCTCTGGCAGTGCAGGTCGAGCCGGATGGCTTCGCCGCCGCTGTTGAAGAACCTGCAGTTTTCGATCCGGCAGTCTTCCGCTCCGCGCAGGCGGAGCAGCCCGTGCCCCTGGTCGATCATCGCCCAGTCGTGCTGGATCGACATGTAGTCGTCCGACACGGCGTAGCGGTCGCCCTGGGTGAAGGCGAGGCCGTCGAACACGATGCCCCGGACGGGAGTGTCCGTCGGTCCTTCGACATCGACATCGCCCTCGACGCGCACGAGTTCCATCAGGGACGGCGCGAAGATCTCGTCGCCGGGCGCTTCGTTCAGCGGCCAGAGGTAGAGCTTCCCTTCTTTTGAATTGAGGACCCACTCTCCCGCGTGGGTCAGGCCTTCGGGCACGTTCTCGATCGCGGCGATCGTCTCGCCGCGGTCCATTCCTCCCCCCATCTTCAGCACGTAGCCGCTTTGCGCCGCCGTCTTGGCCAGGTGCCATTCCTCGTCGACGAACGCGAGCGGCAGGATCGCCATGGCGTATCCGAAGCGGATGATGAGTTCCACGTCCTCCAGGTTGTCCCAGTTCCGGAGGGCACCGTCGGGAAAGCCGACGTACCGAAGGGGATCGAGCGCCCCCTCGTAGTCGGACATGTCGCCCTGACCGAGCTTGAACTCCCCCGCGGGCGGTTCGGTGCGCCTCAGGCGCACTGTCGTCGGGTTGAATCCGTCGGTCTGCGCGCGGGAAAGACGCCGGTCGCCGTCGTACAGGGTGCGGAAGGTTCCAAGGTCCGCCGGCACGTCGGCGACCCACACGTGAGGCCGTGACATGTGGGAGAGGCCTTCGGGGATATCCCGTTCCAGCTCTCGCCATCCCTCGATCTTGACGCCGGAGGAAAAGATCGGCTCCTCGCCGGGATAGGCGGCATAGGTGATGGTCTGGCCCGGCTCTGCGGAGTCTTCCAGTCCAAGGACCACGGTCTCCGTCAGGTAGTACCTGCCGCCTCGGATGTGGACGACGATGTCGTCCCTGTTTCCTCCCCGCTTCAGTTGCCGCACGGCATCGCGCGCTCCCGCGAGCGTCGCGAAGGGCCCGTCCGTCCCGTCCGCGTTCGGTCTCTCCAAGGTGCCGGTCCAAGCATCGTTGCCGTCAGTGGCGACATAGAAATCGGCGTTTTGTCCTGCTTGCGCGTTCATTTGGTCCTCCTCCAACGCCTCAATCATCGCCAATGGCCGGCGGCGGTTCAACGCCTCGCGTCGAATCGATCCGCTCTCCGACCTATACTCGAACGCGGATCAGGGAGGGAAAACACATGAGCGAACTATCGGTTGCCGTGCTCACCGGAGGGCACAGACACCATGTCCTGCAGTTCATCGACTTCTTCACAGGCCTGGACGGCGTCGACGCCTACGTGTTCAACATCAAGGATTGGCTCACGCCCTCAGGGTTGGACGACCGTCGCTATTTTGCGGGTTCGAAGGCCGTCCACGACGAGGTGCGCGACGGTTTCGATGTCACGGTGTTCTATACGATGACGCAGCGGGGGCCGGACGAAGAGGAAAGGGCCTGCGTCGAACGACTGATCGAGAACGGCCAGTCCATTTTTGTCTTGCACCACTCGGTGCTGCATTGGCGATACGACGACCGCTGGGGATCCATCATGGGCCTCGGGGGAGCGCGGTGGGTTCAGGACGTGGACTGCGGCGGACCGGTGAACGGCGTCTGGTTCGGGACGGTTCCGGTCAAGGTCAATACGGATCATCCGCTCTCGACGGGTCTCGCCGACTTCGACATCGAAGACGAGACGTACTTGGTCCGGGACTGCGAAGACGATTGCGACGTGCTGCTGACGACGGACCGGCCCAACTCCATGCGGACGATCGCGTGGACGCGCATGGAGGGGGACTCGCGGGTCTTCTGCCTGCAGCTGGGGCACGACCCCAAGTCCTGGAATCACCCCGCCTTCCGCACGGTGGTCCAGAACGGTCTGCAGTGGTGCGGGGGCAGGTAACGCTGCGCTGGCGTCAGGTCTCTTCGCGGCTCGGTTGCAATCCGTGCTTCTTGAGATACCCCCGAAACTGGTGGTAGGTGAGTCCCAGCAGTTCAGCGGCCTTGCGCTGGTTGTGCCGGGCCTCGTCCATCGCCGCCTCGACGCGTTCGGTCTCGAAATCGCGGACCGCCTGTTTCAGGTCTAGCGGCAGGACCGGCGGCGCCGAAGTGTTCGGCACCGCGGCCTCGTTGCGGGGACGGTAGGGAGATTCGAACGGGTCGAGCACGATTTCCTTGACCTTGGCGTCGTCGTCAGTCCGGTAAACGGCCCGTTCGACGACGTTCTTCAATTCGCGCAGGTTGCCCGGCCAGTCGTGCGAGACGAGTTGCCGGACCGCGGCGTCGGCGAAGCCGGGAAAGTATCCGCGGCCGAGTTCGGTGGCCATGTTGATGGCGAAGTACTCGGCGAGCAGGAGGATGT
>CAZFGB010000152.1:0-24911 GCA_964518405.1 uncultured Pseudomonadales bacterium
ATATTCGCTTGCCGGTCGATCCTCACACCGCTCAACTCAAATATTTTGTCGATGGGGTCGCTTCCCGTGAGATAATCCGCAGTCGCTTTCCATCAACCTCCCCGCGCGAAAGTCCGCTTTTACGGACAGGAACTAGCTAACGGTCATCTGCGGGATGTGAACATCCCCTGGCCAGGCGTTGCGCATCTCGCGGCTCGTGCCGCGTAGCGGATCACGCATGAAGTCGAAGTGATGGAGCCAGCGCCCGTCCCGCGTGATGGCACGGTAAGACGTCTCGTTGCAGTAGTTCCAGACCTGGTTGACCTGCCGCGCCATGCGGCGAAGCACACGCGTATGCCGGTCGGCGACGCGGCAGCGAATCGTCAGATGGACCAGGGGGCGATTCGAGTCTGCGTCGGGCACGTTTCAGTCAGACTACTTGTATCGACGGCGGTGTTGGAAGAGGCACCGATTCGCTGAGGCCGACTTCGTAGGTCGACCCGGAAACTCTGATGCAATCGGCTCGGGTTGACATGTTGTGGTCTACGTGGATGCCGGCATGGCGATGCACTGCGGTTTCAACTCCGATCGCGATGCCTAGAGCGTGTTCGGGGAGTCTAGTGGCGGGTACTTCGGGGTTCAACTCCGCTCTGCCCGATTTTGTCGAGATGGCGGGAGCCAGGCCGGTTTGGATTCGCCGTAGCTTCGGCACAGCTATCGGGGGCGTATTCGCCCGCTACCGGATCAGGCGATTTCCTTCGAACGCCGAAGGAGGCAGCGTCGCGAACGGACATGGTCGAGACCGGTCGCTGCCGCGCACCAATCATCGTTGACTGAAAACAACGAAGCTACGGGAAGGACGGCTCCGGCGTCCTTCTGGAAGATGCGTCGCATCGGGATGACAAAGATCGCGGGTGGAGCCTCATACCAATCGACACTGCTTTGCCAAGCTATTCGATGACGAGTTCAGTGATGAGTGAGATGGAGTGGCGAATCTGCAATCGGAACGGCAGAAGATTGTGCGCATTGGATTCGGTGGCGAGTCCGTGGAGATTCAGCTTGGACGTAGCGAATGTGGGGTATCGGTGGTTTCGGTCTTGGTGATGTAGGTGCGCCTGCGGCTGGTGTCGTAAGCGCGGGGAACGGAACGGTGTGAGTGGCGGCGCGTGTTGCGGCCCTACGGCGTTCCCGGGAGATCAGACGGTTCAGAGGACTCAGTGAAGCGATCAGGCGAGTTCAAACCGTCAAACGCAGGCGTATGCCCGGGGTAACCGATCGGAACTAAAATCGATTGTGCAAGTCGAATTTTCGGACTCGAAGGAGTATTCTCGATGCTCTGGAGAGGCGGGCACGGAAACGCCGCTCACGGTCGAAGCACATCAGCAACTGAACCGGAACCAGGGCGGAAAACGAGCCCGCGCAGACGAGCGCTCCACGATGTTGCGCATCGCCCGCATGTGGAGACGATTGAGTTTCGGTGACGTGGCATGACTTATCTCAAGTACCTTCTCCCGGTAATCGGCCTGGCCGCCAATTCAGCCCTTGCGGCTCAGGTGGAGTTTGTGGGCGACTTTTCGCTCGATATCGACCCAGCAACAGACACCGTGACGGTCGAGATCCAGGAACTGCGGAACGCTTCCCGCACCGAGAGTACGGGGCCACTGTTCGTCTCGCTCCGTTACACGCAATGCGATTCCGCCACGTCGACCGGGGTTCCGACGCTGGAGCCTGAAGAACCGGAGGAGGGAGACAGGCCGGGCGTCTACTCCCTCGATCGGGTGGTCCCGGGGGGAGATTCCAGCCTGGCACCGCAAGCGTCATGGACGGACATCCGATTCACCGCGTCCTATTCGGCTCCTCCATCAGGCACCTACCGCAGGCACCTCGTGGTCTACGAAGTCGACTACTCGGAATCGGAAGAGGGCGTGCTAGAACAGGTCGGCTCGGCCACGTTTCCCCAACAGCATGTTCAGGGCGGAACGGACGATCTGGATTCCTGCTTTTCGGCCCGCGGTCTGGATGCCGGCGAAAGCCACAGGGATTACTTGAGCCTTGGGGACCGGGGAGACTACTTTCGGCTGCGGTCCTACTCGAAAGGCACGCTCCAAGTCGAATTCGACGGGAATGTCAGTGCCTTTGGCGAACTGCTCGATACCCGAGGGCGACTGCTGGAAAGCGTGAACGCCGGAGACGAGTCCGAAAGCTTCGTGATCGAGCGCCACGTCGACGACCGCGTCTACTACGTCAGGATCGCCAAGCCCTGGGGCGATGCGGGCTACTATAACCTGCACACCAGGGTCATCCCGGGCGTCAGCGGGGCCGCCACCGACCGCGATGACGATACCGTGCAACTCGCGAACCCGCTGGGCCTTGGGGTGGAAGTTGGCGACGCGCTTGACGAGGCCGGCGACATAGACTGGTGGTTGATCGAGACGCCCTCGGCCGGAACGCTGGTGATTGAAACCACCGGCAGTGCGGATACCTATGGAAGCCTGCTCGACAGTTCCGGTGAGGTGCTTGTCGAAAACGACGACGGCGGAGAGGACCGAAATTTCAGAATAGACGATCCCACTGTTTTCGAGGCGGGTACCTACTACGTTCGGGTGATGGGCAGCCGGCCCCGCAATACCGGCACCTATGCGCTACGAGTGGTCGACATTCCGGAAGACGGATCCGGCCATCCCGACCTGGTGGTCGAGTTCCCCGGCGCAGACACCCTGGAACTGATGCCTGACGAGCCCGTTAGGATGCCGGTTCTGGTTCGTAACCGAGGCAATCAGGTATCCGAACTGACCTCGCTCCGCCTGTACCGCTCCGCGAACCGGGTCATATCCCCCGATGATGAGTTCGATGATTCTGAACTCGTCGATCCGCTCGAGGCGCTGACGTCGAGCGATCACTTCGTTTATTTCGATAGCTTCACGACGGCCGGTACCTATTACTTGGGCGCTTGCGTGCGCCCCGTTGAACGCGAACTCGACGCGGAAAACAACTGCTCCAGCGCGGTGCGTGTCATCGTGAGCGATACCCCGGTCGATAGCGTGATGAAACCGGTTGCCCAGCGTTACTCGGTGCCGCTGGTGCTTTCGGCGTCGGACAGCCGTCGCCAAGGATTCGTGCGCCTGATCAACCGCTCGGAAAGGCCGGGGACGGTTTCCGTTCTCGCGGTGGACGACGCGGGAATTGGCCACGGACCTTTCAGACTGGAAATGGACGCTCAACAGGCGGTCCACTTCAATTCGAACGACCTGGAGTCCGGAAACCCTGAAAGAGGAATCCCGGACGGCACCGGTGCCGGTCAGGGCGCGTGGCGGCTCGAACTGACGACGGATCTCGACATTGCCCCGCTGGCCTACGTGCGAACGTCGGACGGTTTCCTCACCAGCATGTACGAGACGGCAGAGTCTCTCGCCGACGGGCGCTACTACGTTCCTTTCTTCAACCCCGCCGCCAACGCTCGCCAAGTGAGCTCGCTGCGCATCGTCAACGCGGGGTCGGAGGACGCCGACATCACGGTCAGCGGCGTCGACGACCGTGGAGCGGCGCCACCGGAAGGAGAATTGTGGCTGAACCTGCCGGCGGGCGAGGCCCGGTTAATCACAGCGCAGGAACTGGAATCGGGCGGCGACGCCCTGCAGGGACGATTCGGCTCCGGAACCGGCAAATGGCGGCTGTTTCTGTCATCGACCGCGCCCATAGAGGTTTCGAGTCTCCTGGACAGCCCTACCGGCAATCTCTCGAACCTGTCGTCCCGGGGCCGAGAAGGGTCGCTGCCGTTGGTGCTGCCTGCCTCAGGCGTTGGTCGGGAAGGCTTCGTGCGTATCGTCAACTGGTCGGACGCGACGGGATCCGTCCGGGTACGCGGAGTAGATGACGCTGGTCAAAGGACGGAAACCGTCACATTGTCGCTGAATGCTTCGGGCGCGGCGCATTTCAACTCTAGAGACTTGGAGTCGGGCAACGCGTCGAAGGGCCTCTCCGGGGGGATCGGGCAGGGCGAGGGCGCCTGGCGGCTGGAACTGGAGAGCGACCTGGAACTGGAGGCGCTGGCCTATGTCCGAACGGCGGACGGGTTTGTGACGGGTATGCATGACCTGGCTGTCGATTCGGAAGGCATTGTGGATTTGCCGGTCTTCAACCCGGCGGGGAACACCAGGCAGGTAAGCCGGGTGCGCCTAGTGAATCCAGGCAGCATGAACGCGAGGGTGACGCTCGCGGGTTGGGACGACCTCGGGCGCGACCCGCCGTTCGGGATAGCGCGCTTGACGGTACCCGCTGGCGAGTCGCGCATGATAACCGCTCGACAGCTTGAGACAGGCACTGAAGGCTTGGCCGGGCGCCTCGGCGCCGGGACGGGCAAGTGGCGCTTGTCTGTTGCGTCGGAGCAGGCCATCGAGGTGATGAGCCTGCTGGAGAGCTCGACCGGTAACCTGACCAACCTGTCGGCGGCAGCACGCGAGGCGCTAGGTGCGGCGTTGGGAGACGTCTCGGATTAGCTGGAGCGCTTGCATACCGGCATCGGCCGGAGGCGTTTAGCGGGGTCTCGACTGGTCAATCTAACCGGTAGCTGTTTTTGGCTTGGCTGATGCACGATTACGGGCGTAGTGTCGTGACGCTTGCAGTTCGCGTCGGGCAGGTCGAAATTGAGTGTAGACGCGCGCCGCCAAAGGGGCGATAATTGGCAGCGGATGGAAGGTTTAACCCCATTGATGCGTGGCCGGAGCGGTTTGCGTGCGGGACTTCTTAGAGCGGTTTGCAGGCGGGCGGCGCCCGCCACGCTGTCGGTAGGCAGTAGAGGCGCCAATCGGATGCGGCGGAGGTATTACCTGAAACCTGCGTCGTACGTGCTCAGAGAGCCGGTTCCGGCTGCAAATTAAAGTTGAGTAACAGGTCAAAAAAGGGTTGCCATTTCGCAAAGGTCATGGATAATCCGCCCATAGCTGCAAGGCGTGGGCGCTTGTGTCCGGGTCGAATGGCTGATTTAATCACAGAATTGGGATAACGGAGTGAAAACAATGCTCAGCATGAAAACTCTCAGGGTTGCCATAGTGACCATGGGATCCGCGCTATTGTTTGGTTCCGGTGTGGCTGTTGCCCAGACAGCCGCCGTGACTATCGATTTGGACCAGACAGCCATTCCAGGGCAGACTGCGGATAGTCCGTTGGTGTATGTGGCGGAAACGCTTGGCACCGGCGCTAGCGCAATCGATTCAGGAGGCGCCAGAGGCAATAATCTACTCAACAACTCAAGCGCAGGCATTGTCACGCTTCGTGTGACGAGCGGTGCGGCGTTGCTTGCAAACGAATATTTCCTTCGCCTATCTCTTGGGGACGGCATGGTTTTCGGTGCGGGTCTAACCAACGACTCTTGCGGGAATGGTGATTTGGTAATTGGCGGCGACCCGGGTGGGAGCGTTGCTGTGTGCTCCATCACGACGGCAGTTACTAAAGGTGTCCGCGGAAACAACGGACTGGCCGCCGATGGCAGCACCGCTGCTGGTGCGTTGACGGTTGTGGTGACGAGCGCCTTGGCAGTCTCGAGTAAGGAACCTGCAACCTACATGGCGTCCATGTCGTTGCACGACGATCAGTTCGAAGCGGAGGAAGGCGTCGACGCGAAAGCAACCTCTCACGTCGGTGGAACCGCTGCGATCGTCACGATCACGTCCGGCATCGCCGCCGAAGTTAAGGCAGGTACTGTGGTGACCGCCGATGTGGAGACCGGATTCCTTTGGTTCGTAGGACCGACGGCCGCAGCCAGCCTTGGTACTGTGACGGTCATGGAGAAGAACGCGCCAGCGACCGGTGGCGATCCGCCGCTCAGCGCTGTTGATGGTGCGGCAGTTCCCGATGGCAACTTGGTTGGATTTACCGCCGAGTCTGGCGGAACCCCTGCCTCAGGCGGGATGTCTGTCGCGATCGAAGGCAATCTGGGGATTGGCTTGTGGAACTTGGTACAGATAAACAACCAAGAAGGTGTGGCGGTAGATACAGACGATACTGCTGAAGGTGTTCAGGCGCCGACGTGTCCCGCAAACTATGGGTCGGCGGCGTCTCCAGTCGACATTGCTGATCCAGGCGCTGCCAGTTCGCTGGCGCTCGACAAGGACGATCCGGGCGGCATGGCGATGCAGTCGTCGATGGTTCCCGGCACCTATATGCTATGTGTGACGGTAGACAACGCTGGCGCCGAATCGAACACCATGCCGATTCCGTCTGGCGAGTACATGGCAACGGCTTACGCCCTGTCTGGAGCGACAGGCACGCGCGCTAGCGACGCCATTGAGGTGGCTTCCGGCAAGATCGGCGAGATCAAGCGCAATGGCGCTTCGGCGAGTGTTGCTTATCTCACGACCTCCGAAAAGCACAACCAGCGGCTGATTGTTGTCAATCGCGGCAACCGCCCGATCACGATTACGGACATTTCGTTCCAGACCGAAGACGGCACGGAAGCCGATCTGACTGACGCCGCCAAAGCCGCTGCCGCCGCAGGGCTCGGCGCTATCGGGCCAGGCGAGTCGATGACGACGCGCGTCAGCGATATGGTGGAAATCACGGGGAATAGCCGGCGTGCTGCCGCGATTATGAGCTTCAACGGTACAGCGGCTAACATCTCCGTTGCCACGACGCAGGTGAACCTGTCGGACAGCAGCACCGACACCGTCATGTGGCCGGTGGTTGAGGGTTAACCGAAAGTAGCTAGTTCCACATCTTGTGGGAAAAGGAGGGCGCCAGCCCTCCTTTTTTTGTGCGCCATCCATGGCGCTTTTCCAATTCACGCGGTAGTGGCCGGATGACTTGGCGGTGAAAGCCCGTTGGTGGCCCGGCAAGGGGAACAGCTAGCCGTGGGCAAGGGTGTCCATCGCGAAGTAGAATCCGAAGGCACCCTGCGAACGCTCGGGCGTCCACGGCAAACCACGCTGACCCGAACAACAGGAATCGCATACGAGGCAGTGAGACGAGATTAGAGAAGGATCTGACTGCGCTCGCGGAGGATTGAGGTGTGGACATCGGTAAACTGATCTGATTGGAATCCGTCCACGATCAGGCGACAGTTAATTTCTACCCAATTTGTGGGATGATGCCGGGAATTCTGCAGTTACACGTCGGAGCCGAGGGGGGATGTGGCAACGCGGAAACCGGTCATGATCGACACACCAACTCTGGGCGCATTCCTTTCCGTGTGCCTGTGGCCACTGTTGCTCCCGGTGTCCGCGACCGGCGAGGAGGTGTGGTGGGCTAACTCTGACCGCGCACACCTTGCCGGGTCCGGTGGCGTGCAAATCGCTGAAGGGTTGGTGCGAGCGGACGACTTTTCCGATCTGCTGGCGTCCGGTGCCAATGGGCCGAAAATGGCGGTGGTTCCAGCAGGCACGTTTCGAATGGGCTGCCTGCAGAGATCGGCTTGCGACGACGATGAGTTGCCCGTACGCGAGGTGGCGTTGCCCATGCGCTTCGCGCTGTCGAAGCACGAAATCACGTTCGCGGACTGGGACGCTTGCGTGGAGGCAGGCGGTTGTGGTGGCTATCTGCCAGACGACGAGGGATGGGGTCGGGGGAGCCGCCCAGTCATCCATATAAACTGGGACGACGCGCAATCGTATGTGACGTGGCTGTCTCGCAGTACAGGGGAGGAATACCGGTTGCCCAGCGAGGCGGAGTGGGAGTATGCCGCACGGGCGGGCACGGATACCCCTTTTTTCTGGGGCAACGATATAAGGCCCGATCGCGCCAATTGCCTTGAAGACAGTTGCGGTGACGGGTATGCCAATACCGCGCATGTTGGCTCTTTCCCCGCCAACGCCTGGGGTCTTCACGACATGCACGGCAACGTCCACGAATGGGTGCAGGACTGCTGGAACGGAAACACTTATGACGGCGCCCCTTCGGATGGCAGCGCCTGGGTAGAGGGCATTTGCGAAAGCCGCATGATTCGGGGCGGCGCCTGGTCGAGTTCGCCGTCCAATCTGCGGAGCGCTAACCGCATCCGCAACGCCAGAGACGACCGGCGCAACACCCTGGGATTTCGCGTCGTCCGCGCGTTGCCCCCGGCGCATCCCGGAGTCGTACCGCTGTTCCCGCATGCGGCGGATGAGGAGCTACAAGGTTTCGTTCGTGTCGTCAATCATTCCGAGAAGGGTGGGCAGGTACGCATCGATGCCTATGATGATAGCGGCATGGCCTACGGTCCGGTCCTGCTGTCCATCGAGGCCGGCGCCACGGTGCATTTCAACTCCGAGGACCTGGAGCGGGGAAATGCCGCCAAGGGCCTGCCGGCGGGCATCGAGTCAGGGGTGGGGGACTGGCGCCTGCAGATGTCGACCATCCTGGATGTAGACATTCTGTCGTACATTCGCACGCCGGACGGATTCCTGACCGAGATGCAACAGACGGTGCCCGTGAACGAAGGCAGCCACCAGGTGTGGTTCTTCAATCCGGGTCGCAATCTGGACCAAGTGAGCCACCTCCGCCTGATCAACCGCGGGGAGGAGGATTCGGAGATAACGATCACGGGTGTGGACGACACCGGACAGTCGGGGGAGACGGTTAGTCTTGCGCTGGCGGCAGGAGAGTCCCGCACCGTCACTTCGCAGGAGTTGCAGGCCGGCCGCGGCGATCTCGACGGAGAGCTCGGTACCGGTCGGGGAAAATGGCGCCTGACAGTGGCGCCGTCAACGCCGATTCTCGTCATGAATCTGCTGAAAAGCCCATCCGGTCACTTGGCGAACCTGTCCGCAATGCCGGTTGAAGCCGACGAGGGCGAGCATTTTGTGCCGTTGTTCGCTCCAAAATCCTCGCTCGGTCGCGAGGGGTTCCTGCGAGTGATCAACCTGAGCGACACAAGCGGCGATGTGCTCATCTACGCGACTGACGACGATGACCGCGAGGGACTTCTATCCCTGACTCTGAAGGCGGGTGCGACAGCACATCTAAATTCCGAGGATCTGGAGGATGGGAACGCTGACAAGGGCCTCTTTGGCAAGACCGGTTCAGGTGCGGGCGACTGGCGCCTGGAGCTGACCAGCGTCCTGGAACTCGAAGTACTGGCCTATGTGCGTACGGATGACGGCTTCGTCACGGCGATCCACGACATTGCCCCGCGCCAGGGAAATCACCATCGCATCGCGGTGTTCAACCCCGGCAGCAACACCCAGCAGGCGAGCCAGTTGCGTCTGATTAACCCAACGGAGGAATCGGCGCAGATCTCGATCCGCGGTATCGACGATACAGGCCGTCCCGGCGGCCGCGTGGAATTGACGTTACCGGCCGGCCATTCCCGAACGTACTCCGCGTCGCACCTGGAATCCGGCGGCAACGACCTCCAGGGTTCTCTCGGAGACGGAACGGGTAAATGGCAGCTCGAGGTGTCGTCGGAACAGCAAGTCGTTGCGATGAGCCTGCTTGAGAGCCCGACCGGCCACCTGACCAACCTTTCTGACGCGGGGTTCCGGCGTCTGCGCCTGGCTACCGCGCGCGATGTATTTGACGAGCGGATTTCGGGTGCCGTCGCGCAATCGAGCTGCGCGGGCTGTCACGTGGCTGGCGGCGAGGCGGACGATACTCGGCTGACGCTTGTAGCCGATACCACGGACGACCACGCCAGGTTGAACCGGGAGGCGTTCGCGGATTTCGTTCTTGATGTCGAAAGCGGCGAGAACCTGATCCTCGCGAAGATACGCGGAGACGCAGACCACGGCGGCGGCGTGCAGGTGGCCGAAGACAGCGCCGAGTACGCGGACATGGTGCGGTTCCTGAGGCTGGTCGTCGCCGAGACCAGTGTGGTGTTCGACTCGATCACCTATGCAGGATCGGCCACGCTCGGCAATGACGAACGCCTGGCGGCGCGCGACCTCCTGATCGAGGTGCCGGAGCGTACGCTCATGGACGACATCCGCATCAGCGTGAACGAGACGGTCCTGCCGGCCGCTCTGCCGCCCGGAGTCCGGCAGATCGCAGACCCCGTGGAGATCGCGGTTGACGACAGGCATCAGGATTACCTGAACGGCCCATTGACGGTCACGATGACGCTTCCGGAGGGTACGCAGGAAGGCGGCGACGTTGTTGTGCTCCACTACGAAACCGTCTCGGATAGATGGTTCGGCACCACGGTGAAGAGCCATGACCCGATCGGCAGGCGGGTGGTATTCGAATCCCGCGTTTTTGGCGATTTCGTCGTGGGCAGGGCGGCGTCCCCGTTGCCCGGCGCGTTCAGCACGGACTTTGACCCGGCCAGGCACGGTTTCAGCATCGAAAACGACGAAGTCGAGTACCGCATCGGAGGTGGGAACAGCTTCGGCATGGCTGCGTTTGCTATCTATCACTTCAACTTCGCGGACAGTGATCTTTACGACCGGTGGAATAGCAGCGTCCAGATGCGGGTCGCGACGATTGCGCAATCAACTACGCCGGTGATGTTCCTCGACAGCGGGTGGTGGCGTTCCTTTCGGTTCGACCCGTCGTCAACCAGGCGAACAATGCAAATCACCGGCAGCCCGGTCGTGCTGATGCTCACCCGGCTGGATGGCGCACACGCCGTAGTTGCCTATGGATACGATGGCGATGAGTTCCTGGTCTATGACCCGAACTTCCCCGAACAGGCCGGAAGAACGACAGGTGGCAGCAGGGACTACGCATCCGGCAACCGCCTGTATGCCGTTTCCCATGCCGTTCAATTGGCGAGCGTCGGAAGGACACAGGATTTCAAAGGTCTCGACGAGGCAGCGGGCGCGGGCTTTCCGGATTCCGATCTTCTCAATGTCGATGTACTCGACCGCCAGGAAGTGCGGGGCAGAAGGCTGGACTTTTCCGGCGACCTCAACGGCGTACTCACCTACGAAGACGTACGCTTATCCCTGTACGACGGCCGGTATCCTTTCGAAGTAGCAAGGAATCCGGACGGTTCTTTCGACGGTTCGCTAAATGTTCGCAACGGCGCGAACGCATTTGCGTTCCTGGCGGGTCGAAGTGCGGCACTGAAGGACGCCCGGCGGACGCGGCCACTTATCGGCAGGTATTGGGAGGCGCCGTCCGCCGCGCTGATTCGACGTGTCACGGGAGTCTCCAATAAAGCGGTACTGCGCATAACCGTCGGTTGGAATTCACAGTCGGACCTGGACGTTTTTGTCCAGGAGCCCGACAACGGCGAAATCGTCTTCTGGGGAAACCGCACGACGGTAAATGCGTTTACGCTGTATGGAGACAACCGGGGGCTCGATGCCGGCGATGTCGAATACACGGAAACGGCGTTGCTTCTGGAACCACGCGAGCCGCTAGCAGGCGAATATCGCATTTTCCTCCACCAGTACGACGATCATGGTCTGAATGATCGTGTCGATGTGACGGTGGAGATCGAACTCTACGAGGGTCACGGGTCCAGGAACCTTCCGTTCCTGCATGGGTCAACCGTCCACAAGGGTCAATACGGACTCGATGGGGCCACTACGGTTGCAGAACTGCTTGATGGAAGCGCGGTTGAAGTTGCGCGCGTCGACGCACACACGGGCCAGATCTGTATCTTCGAGCCGGCGAGCGGCCGGTTCGACGTGTGCGCCGATGGAACAAAGCCGGGCATGGGCCCCCCGGAACCCGTGACGGCGCCAAACGGCGACATGGCGATCGAGAAGCCGGACAGCGCTGGCTCGCCCACAATGCAACCCGGGTCCGACCTGGAGATCACGATCGAATCGGAGGCCTTGCCCGCGACCGACTGTACCTACGAGAGCCCATGGCGCGCGTGCTACCACACCCGGACCGCCGTTGCCGGCGACCTCATCGAGGTCAAGGTCGAAATGCCGCAGGCGCCATCGGGTGTCTGGCATGGGGCGTGGTGCACCAAAAGAGCTTCGGAAGGGCTCTGCGGCGGCGGGCACGACAGCACGGACAGGCTTCAGAAGCGCTTCGCGGGGAACGCGGCGCTCAGTTTCGTCACCAGGGCCCCGCAGGATGAGACGTCATTCTGGATCGTCGGAGAAGTTCGCGAATGCGACAAGCCCCTCTGCTACTGGCCCACCGACTACACGGAGGTGGAGTTTCACCACATCGAGGTCGATGTGGAGGCAAACCCGGCGGGCGTCGGCGATGCATCGCTCTTCTGGCTGGACGGCGGCCTTGTCCGGCAGTCCGATCTCGAGGGTCGGTCGATCAGAAACGTCATCGATTTCGGCAGGGACGTGGGACAGGACCTCGCTGTCGACTTGGCCGGCGGCAAAGCCTATGTAATCGACGCAGACTCCGGGACGATTCGCCGGGCGGACCTGGATGGCTCGTCCGTGGAGACAGTAGTCAGGGGGCTGCGACGTGCCGATGGAATCGCGCTGGACGGCGAGGGCAAGATGTATTACGCGGCCGAAGGCATCCACCGCGCCAATCTGGATGGCTCGAACCGGGAAACGCTGGTCCCTTCGCTGCCGTGGCCCCAGGACATCGCCCTCGATACGGCCGCCTCGATGATGTACTGGGTCGACCCAGCGGCTGGTAGGATACAACGCGCACAGTTGGACGGATCCGGGTTGCAGGACCTGGTTGCTCGGGGCTTGAGGTTGCCGGAAGGCATTGCGCTGGACCTCGCCGGACGCAAGATGTACTGGACGGACCGCGATACCGGAAAGGTGCAAAGGTCGAATTTGAGCGGTTCGAGAGTCGAGGATGTCTTGGTGGGATTGAGAAGCCCACATTCGATAGCATTTCACTCCGCGGAACGAATGCTCTACTGGACGGAACTGGGCACTGACAGGATCCGGCGTGCGAATGCGGACGGCGGTGGTATCGAGGTGGTTGTCGACGGCGTTCGGCGCGGGGGCCTCACCGGGCTCGGTGTCGTCAGCTCGGACTGAGTGCGAAAACCGGCCTTGAGCGGCTTCGGCGAATCAGGGCCACAATGCGCGCAGAGGCGCCGCTTGTCGATCGCGACGGTCAACGGTCGGCACTCTCATGGCGCTCCCTCTGTCTCGCGATTGCGTGCGGAACCGGGATGGGGCCGTCGGGCAATCGGCAATCCCCCGTACTTCCCGCATTGTTCCACGACGGCGGCCCTACCGCGTTTCGAATCCGGACAGCACCCTGGACTGGAAACAAGTCGAACCAATCGATCCGGTCTTCTGAAACAGGGGGGGTGGGTGCGGCAACGGGCAGGTCGGGGATTCGAACTGTCCGTCGATCCCGGATGGGGAGGGTAGGTTCGTCACGGTGGACGGGTTCGAGGAGCGCCGGGTTGGCTGCCTGACGCTCACCCGAATCCGCGAACTGATCGCCTGGGCGGATGAAACCCGTCGGGTCGCCGGCGACGCGGCGCTGCACTACGTCGATGGTTACGAACTCCCCGGGCCAGCGGACGCCGGCGTCCTGCCGGAAGCCCTGCACCCGAATCCCGCGGGCCATGCCCGCGTGGGCGAGCGGTTCGCTCCGGTCCCGCGGCGCCTCATCGCCCAAGTCGGGCCGTCAGCGAGACCCGGAAGACGACCATTCCCGGCGTCTTCCGGAAGTAGTCCAGGAGCGGTACCTCGACTACCCGGCGTTGCCCGCGCAGGGTCGAGGCGTGGCGAAAGTACAGACCGTCGGCGCGCCGGATTGCGATACCGGCGTGAGTGACGTCGAGCCCCACCGCATGGGCGTAGACGCCCAGGTAGTCGCCGGTCGCCAGCCGCTGGGTCAGCGACTCGTCGAGTTGTCCCGCGGGAATGTAGGCGACGCTACGTTCCACCACCGGAATGCCCTCGAGCAGGACGCCGCCCTCGTCTGCGCGATTGAGTTCCTTGCGGGCGTAGACCGTCGCGGCTCCGCCGAGGCGTGCGGTAACGTCACGCACCGGTCCGGCTTCGCTAATCACCCAGTCGGAGAAGAAGTGGCGACGGTTGCGCCAAGAGACCGCGCCCTCGCGGTATCGCACCGTCGTGACCTGCCGGGGGAACTCGTCGAACGCGGTGGAGCGGCGGAGCGCCTCGACGTTGTCGAGATAGGTGTAGCAGTCGAGCGCGGCCAGGTTGATGGTGAGCGCCTCCGGTGTGTCGGCGGTGCCGACCAGGCGTTCCGCGCCGTACGGGACATCGAGGAACTGTCGGGACAGGAAGTCGATGCGCTGCCCCTCCTCCTCGATCCGGCCGGCGCGCTCGACGATTTCCTGCAGGGACTGCGGGCTGAACCGCCCAAGGTCGAGCGTGGGCTTCGCCGGGACCGATGCACAGGCCGACAGGAGGCTTAAGACGCCGAGCCACGCCAGACGGACCCGCCGCGGCCGTCGGGTTGTGTCGGATTTCGGCACCGCCAGCCCGGCGTCAGCACCGATCTTCGCCGGGACGTCACCACCTGCGGGCTTGTCGCATGACGTGTCGGCGTCACGACGGGAGAGCATGCGCGTTGCGGGGAAGCAGGTAGTGACCGGGCGCTGAACGGGCCTTGGACGTACGGACTTCTGGAGTCGCCAACTGGATCTTTTTCGTGCCAGCGCAGTGACGGCGGGAGGGTGCGCCGATCTTGTAGCCAACACTGATAACGCGCTGTGAAGCAATGGTGGGACGGGGTAGCGATGGTTCGAGAGTAGCGTCCATTGTGTCACCGAAGCGGGCAAGTCGACTTTCCATCCCGTGAACTTGTCGCCTTCTGGAGTTGTAGACTTGTCGGCTTTTGGACTTGTAGACAAGTAGACAACTCGGCTTTCCGACTTGTGGACAAGTTCAAAAGCCGACAAGCCAATAAGTGGACAAGCCGACAAGTGGACAACTGGACAAGCGGATTTGTGGACTCGTGGCTTCGCCGTCAGCGGGCCGGTTGCTTGTCGGGGACGGCATCCATGTACTGCGAGCGCCGGACCCGGACCTGGCGGGCCGGGTGCTGGACGAATCGAGCGAGACGATCCGGCAGGGGTGGTTGTGTTTTTCGCGTCGTTCGACAACGGTCCTGCCGCGTGATTCGTGGCGGAGCAATGCGGGATTTCTCGTGCTGTTTGCCCAGTAGCAGCGGGTCTGCGTGCCGGCTCGCGGCCCGGAAGCGGATGGACGCCAAGGCATTGCAGCCGGTTGGCGGGAAGCAAGCGGTCGAATTGTGTTGTAAGAAAGTGACTCGCATTCGACCGATGCTTGCGATCGATCGACGCTGAGCGGAATCGCGGTGGAATTGGTCCGGTCATCCTATTCGCACCCTGTTTGCCTGTCGCCAGGCGCGCCGGCACTGAGCGCGAGTCAGGGGTTTCAGGGCTTTCCGGGATGATTCTCGAAGTCCTTTATCCTTTTGATAAACATAAAGTTTTAGACACTCAGCGTGTCACTGCGGCACACTCCATCTCGAACCTTGAACGTAAACAAACGAGTAATGGAATCCGCCATGAACAGACCCAACATGCTCTCCGCCACCTTCGTCAAGACCGTCAAAACCCCCGGCCGTTACGGAGATGGCCGGGGCGGTCTCGGACTGAGTCTCCTCGTCAGAATCGCCGCGCGCGGCCACATCACCAAGTGCTGGACGCAGAGCGTCCGCATGGAGGGCAGGCCCACCAGCATCGGCCTCGGCCGCTATCCCGTCGTCACCCTCGCCCTGGCCCGCCAGCGGGCGCTGGAGAACGCCCAGGCCATCGCCGAGGGCCGCGATCCCCGGCGCCGGGCCGCACGCACCGTGCCGACCTTCACCGAAGCCTGCGAGACGGTCATCGCGATCCACGCCGGGAGCTGGAAGCCGGGCGGGAAGAACGAGCAGAACTGGCGCTCGACGATGCGCGACTACGCGCTCCCCAAACTCGGAACTAAGTCCGTCGACGCGGTGACCGGTAAGGACGTCATGGACGTGCTGCTGCCGATCTGGACCACGAAGGTGGAGACCGCCGGGCGCGTCCGCCGGCGCATCGGGGCGGTGATGAAGTGGGCGGTGGCGCAGGGCTATCGCACCGACAACCCGGCCGGTGCGGCCATCTCCGCCGCATTGCCGAACAACAAGGTGCAGATCACACACCGGGCGGCGATGCCGCACGCGCAGGTGGGTGCGGCGGTCGCGAAGGTCCGGCGCTCGAACAAGTACCGGGGCGCCGTGCTCTCGTTCGAGTTCCTGGTGCTCACCGCCTGCCGGTCCGCCGAGGTGCGGGGCGCGACGTGGGACGAGATCGACCTTGAGGCCGCGGTCTGGACGATCCGCTCCGAGCGCATGAAGATCGCCCGCGAACACCGGGTGCCGCTGTCGGACCGGGCCCTCGCCGTCCTTGAGGAGGCGCGCCGGGAACTGCCCGAGGCGGGCAATCTCGTGTTCCCGTCGGAGAAGGGGCGCATGCAGGGCCACCACCCGATGGGGAAGATGATGAAGGCGCTGGAGATCGCCGCCGTTCCGCACGGGTTCCGCTCCTCATTTCGGGACTGGGCCGCCGAGTGCACCGAGGTGCCCCGCGAGGTCTGCGAACTCGCCCTGGCGCACGTCAACGGCGACCGCGTCGAGGCCGCCTACCGGCGCAGCGACCTGTTCGAGCGCCGACGCGTCCTCATGCAGCAGTGGGCTGACTACATCGCCACCCCAACGTCAGGCCCATCCAGTTAGCGGAAGTCCGGGCCAAGCCGCACCCGATTCGGGGCCGTGGCGTCGGACGGGCCCACGCGCGAAAGGGGAGAGCCAAGAATCTTGCCGCCTTTTTGTTTGGAATCGGCCCGGCACAACCCTCCCGCAATCGATCTAAGTGCAGCCGCCATGTCATCAAGGCATGTGATGCTGGTCGCTTCCTGCCCGATCCCACCAAACCCTGGGTGATTCAGCGCGCGGTGTGCACGGATCAATCGTTAGACGGCTTGGGATTCGCTGCAGCCCAAGCTTCGGCCTCTGCCAATGATTCGAACACCTTGTTCGCATCAACAATAGTGACCTTGTCGTATTGGGGAAATCGAACGGCATTCCAACCGTACAGTGACATTGACTCCGGCTCGAATCTAGATTTCCGGTCCTCTTTGCCTAATGCATCGTCAGGATGCGGGACCAACCGGCGGTAGTCTGTTCGATTGTTTGCATTTGTCGCCATTGCCCGAAATTCGCCTGGAGATGGTGGCCAGCGCAAATTGGTTCGTGCCATTGCATAGCATCCACACCGAAGCGTCCAATAGTCTAAGTCGTGCAGCGCCGCCCACCACTGACTGCGCACTGAATTTGTCTGGTAATCGTCCCAATTCTGCCGTACGACGGCAAAGTTAGCTCGCAAGGTTTCTAATACATGGTCAATCTTTTGGTCGGCGGACATGCTGGCGTCGGCGTCTTGGTCACCGGGCAAGTAATCCATGGTTTTAAGCTGTTCGTTGCCCATGATTTTTGTAGAAGCTGGACATATAGCCCAGCGTCCTAATCTGCCAGTCATCTAGAGCGACGAACTATAGTTGTCCCACCATGAACCGTCAAAGATGCGGCTCACGCGAGACACTGATGGCGTCCATGTCGGCTTCGCGCCTGTACAGGCGCTCCACCCAAGCTATTCAGCAGATTCTAACCAACGAACGTTTCGGCCTGTTGTATTGCGGTATGGCCACAACGTATCCGGGCACTTAACGCCGTGGATTTACACGCACACTTGGTCGCTGTTCGGCAACGCGACGGCAATCATTCGGCAAAGCATGTCGTCGAATTGACTCCTCAAATCCAATGGACCACGTCGCGAACCGGCGATCACGATCCGACCTCGACAGAAGCGTGTCCGGCCAACCCACCAAATCCCTTGCCGCTGCTGGATTGGAAGCCGCTTTTGGCCTCTGTCACTACACCCAAATCCCGTACAGCGTCGACAGACAGCTTCATGCCCGGGACGCCCTGCGACTTCCGCCGGTAGTGACAGAGGATTTGCGCGGCATTGTCATTTGAATGCCGCTGTCCGTCTCTCGTCGCCACGCCTCGTTGACGCGCTCGCGCAGCCGCTTTCCGGGCTTGAAGCGCGGCATGTACCCACCGCCGAGTTCCACCGTCCCACCGGTCGCGGGATTGCGGCCCGAGCGCGGAGCCCGGTCGCGGGATTGCGGCCCGAGCGCGGAGCCCGGTAGTGGAGCCGGAAGCTGCCGAACCCTCGGGTCTCGATCGGGTCTCCACGGGCCAGGGCGGCGGACATCTGTTCGACGATGTTCCTGACCGCCTCTTCCACGTCGTCGGCCGTGAGCGGTCCGCCGTGGCGGCGCACCACCCGCCCGGCCAGTTCCGACCTCGTCATCGTCTGCCGTATCCATTTCCCGGCCCGAACTCGATTGTGCCAAAGCGGCTGCCTGGCGCAAACCGGGACGGACGGCCGCGGCCGTCCGTCGGTGTGGCGCAGTGCTGTTGTTTTCCGTATTGACCCGTTGGAAACTCGCGCTTGTTCCCCGGTATTGGTCCATCACCGACTGCTGGTCCGTGGTGTAGCAATGCGGGAATTTCCGGATTGTCCGGTCACGGCGGCGCGGATCCGGCCACGGCGTCCGCCAGCCAAAACTGGATCACCACGGGCGGGAATACCGGCGTGTGCACCGACGCTTGCCGCGCCAGCGCCCGCATCTCTTCCGCCGTCCTTTCGGTTACCGTGTTCCCGCGGATCGTGGGTTCCAGTTCGGCGGCCATCTCCTCGAACGCCGACTGCAGCTTGAGGGACGCCTCCCGGCGAAACGGCAGCACCACGCCGGTGAAGAGGTGCGTATCGCCGACGGCCACCAAGCGCGCCGCCAGATGGCCGTGCAGCGCAACACCCGTCGACCCGAGCTTTTCCTCGACCGTGACCGGCTCCCCGCCCCGGAGAAGGTCGCGAACCGTCATGGACCTTCCCCGGTCGATGCCCACCACCTCGTAGAGCGACACCGCCGAGTCCCGCAGCCCCTTGAGATAGATCCTGGCTGTGGCCGACTGCCGCCGTCCCCGCCGCCGGAGGAAAGCGTCGACGACGTTGAGCTTGCCGTCCGTGCCGAACCGGACAGTGAAGAAGTCCTCCAGTATGAAGACCATCGCATGCTCGACGATTTCAGCCGGCAGGCGCGGGAGCGCGTCCGCGGGAGGCATGCCGGTTAGGTCAACCATGGGAGAGAGGTGCGCCGACAGCACGTCCAGGTGGCGGACCATCCACTCCTCGCGTTCCGTCCACGCGCAAAGATCGGTCGTCGCCCTGTCGATGTCCTTCCGCACAATGGTTCCGAGTCCTTGCCGCAGGTGGTGGAGAAGCGTAACACCCGTGCGGCCCGGCGCTACCGGAGCCCGCCGCAGGCGCCTCGCGGCTCGGGTGTGGCTACCGTGCCGGTTGCCGGTGTGATCCGAGTCGTTGGCAAGGTTTCGGCAGGGAAGCCGCAGCGGCATTTGTTCGGCGTTTCACGGCGTTTGCGATGCAGAACCTGGCACTCGGACCACCCGCCCAACCGGCGTAGTTCTTTACCCGGCTTGAGCGCCTATCGCCGATGGCGCGGAATCAACCCGTTGCCGCGGTTTCCGATGGGTGGTCGACGGGCCAGGGGCCCTCAACCACGATATCGGTGATGTCGGCGCCCCAAGCGGTTCGTTTCCTGACCGTATCGAGCGGCGCACGGGTATCGCCCCAATGGCAATAGGCGATCCCGGAAGCAAGCGTTTCGGCCCCAGGCAGGTGCTGACGGACACCCGCCCAGGCCACGGACCAGATCTTCGGCGTATCCGTTGTGTGCGGGTGCTGCAGGACGGATACCGGATTGAACTTTTTCGCCAGCTTCCGCATGGCGTCGCACCGCTTGCGGCGCGTCGAGCCTTCCCCCTGTCGGTTCCTGGCGCGTTGACTGAACAGGTTGAGGTCATGACACCCGAGGACCAGCATGCGTTTGCCGCCGAACTCCAACAGATGCGATTGCAACGGCGCCTGAACCAGCGTTCGCTCCTCGATCCCGCTTACCGGGTACGACTTGCCGGTCCAGTGGATGACCGCCCCGGCCTCCGTATCCGTCACACACACGAGTTCGGCCCGCATCGTACTGTCGTCGTCGGTCAAGTCGACGCCGAGGGTGAGGAGCCGGGTACGGCGCCTGAGCCGGTCCGTCGTGCGACCGCTCCCTATGACCCGTTTCACCTGTTTCGAGGCCGCGGGAATCAGACGCTTGAAGTAGGCGTCGGACCCCCAGCCGCACTTTCCCCCGTCACGCTCGTACCCGCGTGGGAAAGGGGCCCTGATGAAACCGCCCGGTGTAATGGTGATGTCGACCTGTTTCTGCGGCCAGCCGGTCGACTTGAGGCCATCCGACAACATCCGCCTTGCGTGTTTCTTGTTGTCCGGCTCCTCATCGACCCATGTCCAGCCGTCAACGACGATCCTCGCGACCGTCGTTGTCGCCGTGTCTCTTTCCCGCTGTTGAGCATCGTTCATTTCCTATTCTCCATTGGTGAACCCGGAATCGAAGAATTCCAATCCCGTTGCACGTTCCGCATGTTTCAAGTTGCGTTCGCTACGAACTCGTTTGACGGCGCAATTGCCTGAGAATTCCATGAAGGCTCCGCGCTCCGGTCGGCACCCGCACTGCGCAAACCATGCCGAAGCAGCGCTGCTTGCCCCGCCCGCTTCCCAGGGAGCCCGTACCTATGCCATGCCGCCGTATCGAAGTTCCAGGTACTCCGCCGTCTGCGCCGTCGGTGCATTCGCGCATACCAGCGGAAGCAGGTCCTCCGTGGCAATCCCCTTGAACCGACCCGGCAGCGTGAGCGCGGCCCAGATGCCATGGACATCCGACCCCACGCTCTCCAGTCCCTTTGACGTGACGCGATTCATCAGTTCCCTGTTCGCCCGGGGCACGACGTGAAGCAGGGTGACCACGTCGGCGTTCATCTCCCGGCATCTCTCCATCGCCGTACAGAGCAGTTGCTGGCGCATCAACTGGTCGAACGGGTCGAAGAACAGCGACTCGAAAGCCACGTCCCCTGAGATCTGGCAGCCGGGCTTGACCAGGTGTTCGCGGTAAACGCTATCGAGGCGATCCGTTCTCGACCGGCTGTACCGCAGGTTGGCACCCTTGGCGTAGCACTCCGTGTATTTCCACTCGCCGGCCACAAGCTGGATTCGCCCGTCGGAGCGGCGGAACCTGGCGCAAAAGTCCAGGCTGGTGAAGTTCGCGCCCCGGGTGCGGCCGTCGTCCGGGGCCGGTTGGCCGCGGTGCAGCTCTCCGAGGTAGTTCCGCTCGCCGATCCACTCGAACGCCACGTACGGGCAGGAACCGTCACGCAGCCTGCCGTCGGCGTCGATGACGAGCATTTCCTCGACGTTGTAACCGAGACCGCGAAGGACCTCGCGAAGCTGTTTCGGGGCCTGCACGAACGGAAACCAGAAATTCACGCAGCAGCTTTGCGAGCAGCACAGGTGGTTGCTCGGCTCCGTTCCATCCCCATCGTGCCATCCGATCCCCCGATCCTCGAAGTAGGCCAGCGCGGCGTCGCGGATGCCCGCATCGAGATTCTCCGCGCGGCAGTCCTCGTGCAGGCAGAATTCCCGCCTGGCTCCGCGGTACGTCCCATCTCGACTCGCCCTTTTGCTGAACAGCCTGTCCTTGAGCGGCGCCAATCGTCTCTTTTCCCGATCTCTGAAGTTCACTGTCTCTTCCGCTCACGCATCAGTGTGTCGCTCGTCGCGATCCGTCGGTCCTCCGGTCTCGATTGACAGCAGATGCTGCGCATGCAGCGTATCCGGCTTGCCGGTGACGTCACGGACTGCACGCTCGCCGCCGAATGTCTCCATCATCCTGCCGTGCCTGTTATTGCGCAACGTGCCGGTTGCGCGGAAAGCGGCGCTCCTGGCGCGTCGAGTGGGGCCACAGTGCCAGTCGGTGGTGTGTCCGGGTAGGTGGGAAGGCTTTGGCAAGGGAGCCGTAGCGGCGTTTGCAGGCCGGTGTGGGCGGTGCCGCCGGGGGCGGCCCGGGCTCTATCGCTTGCGCGACCAAGCCCCCTGCGGGGTCTTGGCCCTGGCGGGTCACGATCCCTACCGCTTCCGCCCTCCGGGCGGTAAGGACGCATCCTCATCGTCACCGGTCGGCGGGTAGCGGCAGTCCAGCAGCGCAATGCCACACAGCTCGTGCAGCAGGTACGCTGTGAGCGCGTCCACGGTCCAGCGCCAGCCGTTGTCGGAAGGTTCGTTGAAACGCTCAAGGGCCGCGCGCACGGCCGCCGTGTCGGCCTTGCCGCCCCCGCACCGCACGATGGCATGCGGGACGCCGTGCCCGGCGCTGGCCGGGGCCAACTCCCACAGTTTCCGCACCTGCGCGCCGCCGGGTTCGTCGCCGATCTCCAGTTCGACCGCGAACTCGTGTGCATCGGCACCGTCGGCGCCGTCTTCGAGAATTCTCATTCGTCCTTCTCCCTGAATTGAACAATCGGGCGGCGGCAAACCTCGCCCCTGACCCGCCCGGTCGCCGGAACGGCGGCGGGTCGTCGGCGCGGCAGGTTATCGCGCCCGGAGGTAGTGCGCCAACAGCGTCACGAGCAGGACGATGCCCGGAGCGCCAAATCCCACCACCCGCACCGCGTACGGAAGATTCGAGAGCATCGGGCCGCCCGCAATGACGGCGGCCGACCAGTACAGCGTTGCCGCCGAGAGCCGTGGCGTGGTCCGGACGTTCGCCAGCGCCACCGCGGCCGTGACGAAACCGGGCAGCACCGGGCCGGTGACGATCGTCATCGCCGGGTAGAACGCGGCCACGCTGACTCCGAGCGCGACCGCTGTTGTCGCAGTCGCGGCAATCGGCCGCCGTGCCGGTCCGCTGTCACTCATCACACGCCCCTGCTGGCTGTGTCCGGCCCGGCGCGAACCCTCCGCCACTTCCGCTCGGACGGCCCCGCTTGGAACCGGGCGACGTCTCCCAGCGGCCCGAGGGAGGCCACACGTCGTCCGTCGGATACCGACCCAGCGTGCCACACGCGCTTGCCCGGTCAACCCTTCGGGTTCTCCACGCGTTCCGACCTCGCTGGCGCGAGGTGACCGGCCTGCGCACGCGTGCCGGGCGCCAGGCACCGACGCACTCCGCGTCGCTCACGGAGACCATCATGAACCTCGATCACATGCTCGCCCAGTTGCGCGGCACCCTTGCAGCGGAAGTCCCGCACCCCGAATCCTTCAGCCAGGCGCCCCCAACGTGCGTCCAAAAGGGCTGCAGACATCCCGTCGATGTCAAGAAGAACGGGGAGTATGCGAAGTCGTGCCACGGATGCCTCCGGAGGCGGGCACGCAGTTGTCGGCACCGCAGGCGAGCGCTGGCGGCACAAGGCGGATGCCGGCGTTGCGCTTATCGAAAGCGGCTGGCGGGCGATTTCCTTTGTCGGCGGTGCCGCGACGAACGCGATGCCGAGCGCGCGCAGAAGCGCCGGGACGCGATCGACGCCGCAGCGATCGACGAGTTCGCGGCGAAGCCCGAGAAGGCGCATCGCGCGAGCAATCTCGACATTGGAATTTCGCCGTGGAATGGCCGAAAGCCGCCAGTTTCCTCGGCAGCCTATTGGTCGCCGCTCCCGGACCCCGAGCCGGCTTCGGAACAGGGATGGCGTTGGTCGCTCATGAATGGGAAATTGCACCACCGTTACTGAACCCGCCACTCGCGGTCCAGGCGCGGCGGCTCCGGTGGCCGCGTCTCGACCATTTCTTACCGTTCAGGAGCCAAGATAGATGCGGCTTACGCTCTGGCGCGCATGACCGAGTTCGCGCGAAATCGTCGCCCGCGCCTGCCGGTCGATCCGCTTTCTCGGCCCCTTCAGGCTGCCCATCGGCGGCCCGCCGGCAGCCGGCGGCTTCCAGCCCGTGATCGCCTCGTACCGGGTTTGAGCATAGCGATGGCGCAGGCTGTGCATGCGCACCAGGCCCGCCTCCTTTGTCTGCCGCTCGTAGACCTCGAGCTGCTGTTTGTAGTTCCTGTGGCCGGGGATCATCGCACCGCCGCCCGCAAGCGCACGCGCCTCGTCGAGCACCTGGCGCTGCGAATCCTTGAGCACCGGGATCTCGCGCGACCGGCCGCCCTTCGTCCACGACGCCTTCAAGACGATCTTCGAACCGCGGTCCGCGTACGACGGCGAGAACTTGATCGCCTCCTCGCGCCGGAGCCCGAACTGCTCCTGAAGCCGGAGCGCCATGCACACATGGGGGTCCTTGACCAGCGCCAGCCGGTCGTCCGGCAGGTCGCGGCTCTTGTCCTCGTTGGTCACGCGTTTCCGGTCGCCGATCCCGTAGCTCGCGTTGTCCGCACGCACCACGTTCGGCTTGCCGATCCGCTTCGCCCACCAGCGCAGGTGGCTCATCCGGTTCTTCATGGTGCCGACGGTCAGCCGCTGGCGCTGCCACTCGCGCACCAGCGCCTCGACGTGCTTGCCCTTGAGCCCCGTCGCCCGCAGGCGCCGGTAGCCGAGATCGTGCAGGGTGTTCGCCATCCGGGCGAGGTTGAAAGAGCGCCCGCTGCGGGTGCCGAACGCGCCGTCCCGGGCGTCGTCCTGCAGGCGTTTCAGGTCGTAGTTCAACTGCCGCATGCCTCGAATCTAGCACCGCCGCCGGCACCGTCAACGACGATGTGCTTAGCACCGCGCTAAGGTTTTCCCAAGCCGTTTCAGGAGGTTGCGCACGTACCGGGCACCACCGGCGAATGCCGCGAGCGTCTTCGATCTGTTCGGGGAGATTGCCGGAGTCTCCGCCCGCGGCCGCCGCCACGCGGTGGCCGGGGAGGGTGGCATCGGTGAGTTTTGATGGGCCGTCCGGCGCCTTAAACAGGTCGTCGGAGCGCAGCTTCAACTGCGGATAGCCCTCGATGCATTTCTTCGGTTGCCGTCAAACGCGGCGGCTGCGGCTTGCCGTTCCCGGCAGCGGCCGCGAGCCTCTTCGGCGCGACTTCGTTCGCGAACACGCGAATCCGCGGGACTGCTGTTTGCCCGCAGCCCGGCGATTCCGCAAATGGCAAGGGTGGACAAACCCCGGCCGTCGCGATGCCTCGCCACGACAGTCGGCTTGTGCGCCCGGCTGTTGCCGGTCGTCCGCGAGGTATCGGAAGGTTCGC
>CAZFGB010000153.1:0-5968 GCA_964518405.1 uncultured Pseudomonadales bacterium
TATCTGCGGGTCTTTTTGCCCCCTGGACTTTGTTGCTCCTCCTTGTGTGGTGCCTGCCACACGGCGTCGTCGCGCCTCGCCAGGAACCAAAAATCCCTCGCAGCTACACTCGCATCTTTAGACTTGACGGAACACTAGCGAAACGACACCAGGTGCGCGTGCCGTCGCGTTGCTTGACAGGCGCGCGCGTTTGCGGGGAGGATGCCGCGCTCAATCCGCTGCACCCCGGGGACCCGCTTTGGACCCATTTGCCGCCACGGCGTGGCGGGCCGCTGTCGGGTCGCTGCTGATTTGGTCGTGTTGTCCGCTGGCGGCGGTAGATTTCGATCCCTGCGTCCTGACGGCGGTCGGTGATCGGGCCGAATCGGCGGCCGAGTGCGGCACGCTGGAAGTACCGCTCGATCCGGGTCGGCCGGACGGCGAGCGGATCGAACTGCTCGTGGCACGGATTGCCGCGCTCACCGGCACCCCGGAGCCGGATCCCTTCACGCTGATCGCGGGCGGCCCCGGCCAGGCTTCGACCACTTTGTATGCCCAGATGGAGCCCGCGTTCGCAAGGATTCTCCGAACGCGGGACATCGTCCTGGTCGACCAGCGCGGCACCGGGTTTTCCACGCCGCTGCGCTGCGAGAACGTCGAGCGCGACGAGGTGTTTCTCGACTCGGCGACGTTCGTTCGCCTCGGGGGGGAATGCGTTGACGGGTTGACGCGCGATCCGGCGTTTTTCACGACCAGTGCGGCGGTGCGCGATCTCGAACTGATGCGGGAGGCGCTCGGCTACCCATCGCTGAACATCTACGGAATCTCCTACGGCACGCGGGTCGCGCAGCACTACCTCAAGCGATATCCTGAACGTGTGCGCACCGTCGTCCTGGATGGCGTTGTGCCGCCCGGCCTCGCCCTTGGGCCGGGAATCGCGATCGATGCGCAGCGCGCTCTGGACAGGTTGCTCGCGCACTGCGCCGCTGCGCCCGCCTGCCTGGAGCGGCATCCCGATCTGGGCGATCGCTTCGGGGAACTCCTGGCGCGCCTCGAAGCATCGCCACCGAGGATTGCGATTCCGCATCCCCGGACGGGTGAGCGCACGACGTTGACCCTCACCGGCGAACTGGTCGCCGGCATGGTGCGCCTGCTGACCTATTCGACACAGACAGCTGCGCTCATCCCGTTGCTGGTGGGCGCGGCTGCGGAAGAGGACTATGGGCCTTTGGCGGCGCAGGTGCTGATGGCAAGCGACGACATCCACGGCGCCATCAGCTTTGGAATGCACTTCGCCGTCGTATGTACCGAAGACGTGCCGTTCTGGGGGCGCGTGGACCGGGCCGCCCTGGAGCAGACTTTCCTGGGTCCGGCTCAGGTCGACGCGCTGGGGGAAATCTGCGAGTCGTGGCCCCGGGGGTACTTGGACGACGACTTCGCCGGCATGGTGGAGACCTCCGTGCCCGTGGTTCTGCTTTCCGGCGAGAACGATCCGGTCACGCCGCCATACTACGCCGAACTGGCGGTGGAGGGCCTGACCAACTATCGGCACGTGACGCTGCCTCACCAGGCCCACGGACAGGTCGCCACCGGCTGCGTGCCGCGGCTGTTGGCGGGGTTTGTCGACGGCGCCGACCCGGCGGCATTCGATGATCCTTGTCTGGAAGCGGTTGGCGGTTTTCCGATCTTCACCACCCGCATGGGACCGCCGCCATGATCGAGGCCGAGGGCCTTACGAAGCGTTTCCGCGATATCGTTGCCATGGACCGCGTCTGCTTCCGGGCGGACGATGGGCGCGTCACGGGCTTGGTCGGGCCGAACGGCGCCGGCAAGTCGACCACGCTGCGCGTGATATGCACGGTCATGAGGGCGGACAGCGGCCATGCCCGCGTGGACGGCGTGGATGTCGCTGCCGAGCCGCTGGCGGTGCGGCGACAGATCGGCGCGCTGCCCCATCTCTCGGGTCTGTATCCGAATCTGACTGCGCGGGAGAACATCGCCTACTACGCGGCGATGCAGGGAATGCCCGCCCGCGACGCAAGCAGGGCCGCCGGCACCGTGATCGAGAGGCTCGGCATAGGCGACCTCTCGGACCGGCGCGCCAAGGGATTCTCGCACGGTCAACGCATCCGCGTCGCGCTGGCGCGCGCGCTGGTCCATCGGCCGCAGAACATCATCCTGGACGAACCGACCAACGGACTCGATGTCGTGGCCGCCCGCGCCCTGCGCGAAGTGATCCGGGATCTCAAGCGGGAGGGCCGCTGCGTGCTGTTCTCCAGCCACGTCATGCATGAAGTCGCGATGCTTTGCGACGATCTCGTGATCGTCTCCGACGGGCGCGTCGCCGTAGCGGGGACGCCCGAAGGGATTCGCCGCAAGACGGGCTCGGATGACCTCGAGGACGCGTTCGTTGCCTCGATCGGTTCCGAAGGGGGAACGGGTTGAACGCGGTCCGGACGGTGAGCGTCAAGGAAGTCCGCGACACGCTGCGCGACCGGCGCGCGGTGATTTCGAGCCTGTCGGGAGCGCTGTTCGGTCCCGCGCTCTTTGCCGTCATCATGAACTTCACCGTCGAGCGCACCATCGACGAAGGCGAGGATGCGATCGAGATTCCCATCCTCAACGCCGCCGAGGCGCCGAACCTCGTCGCCTACCTCGCCCAGCACATGATCGACGCGAAAGCGGCCCCATTCGATAGCCGCGAAGCGTTGCGCGAGTCCGTGCGGCGCGGCGAAACCGACGTCGGACTCGTCATCGACGACGGATTCGGCACCGCGCTGGGCGAAGGGAAAGCGGCGCGGTTGTGGGTCGTGACCGATGGCGCCAATACCTCGGCCCGGACCGCAGTCGCGCGGGTTCGGGGAGCGCTTCGCAGTTACAGCCGACTGGTGGGCATGTTGCGTCTGCAGTTGCGGGGTGTGGACCCTGGCATCGCCCGTCCGCTGGCGGTCCTCAGCGACGACGTGTCGACCCCATCGGGGCGTTCGGTATTGCTCCTCGGAGCGTTCACGTACTTCCTGCTCTTCGCCTGCCTGCTCGGCGGCGTGCATGTCGCCGTCGACTCCACCGCGGGAGAGCGCGAACGCGGATCCCTCGAACCGCTGCTCACGTTGCCGGTCTCGCGCGGCGCCCTGGTCGCCGGCAAGTTCGCGGCGACGGCGTTCTTCATGGCTGTCTCTCTCAGCATCGGCATCGCCGCGTTCGCGGTTGCCGTGGACTTCCTGCCGTTGGCCGAGGTAGGCATGAATGCGAACCTCGGATTGGTCGAATGTGCCCTGGCGTTCGCCGTGCTTCTCCCCGTAGCCATCCTGGGTGCCGGCCTGCTGATCGCCGTGGCGGCGTTTACCAAGAGCTTCAAGGAAGCGCAGAGCTTTACCGGCATCGCCATGCTGCTGCCCACGTTGCCGATCATCCCGGTGGTCCTGAACCCGATGCAGCCCACCATTCCCATGATGCTGGTGCCGAGCCTGTCGCAACATCTCCTGATAACAAGCATCGTGAAGACCGACTCGATCGACCCGCTCTTGTTCGCCGTTTCCGCCGCCAGCACGGTTGTGATCGGCGCGCTGTTCGGCCTGATGGCGGTGTGGCGATACAGCAGCGAAAAACTGTTGGTGTAGCGCGGTCGCGCTACGCGGGTGGGTTGCCCCGGTCCAGCATCTCCGAATACCTGTTCATGAAGCTGTCTCTGTCAGTGTTTCCGGCGGCGAGCTCGATGATCCGGTCGGCAAGCTCCATCTGATACTCAGGTGCGATGACTTTCTCGTTATTGATCAACAGGATCAAATCGCCCACGGCCATGGCGGTACGCTTGTTGGCATCGTTGAATGGATGTCCGACCGCAAACGCGTACACCGCGAAGGCGGCGACCTGCGCGACAGTCGGGTCCCGGAATTGATATGCCAGATTTGTCCGCACTCGACCGAGAACGGCGCCGACAGACGTACCGATTCTGGATCCGGGTATTCCCCCGTGCCTTGCCAGCAGTTGTTCATGCAGATCAGCGATCTGCTGCTCGGTTGGGAGTGCGATCACCGCTTCGCGAGGTAGGCAAGCACCTCTGATCGCTGGTCGAGTATCGATTGGGTCAGTTCCGCTACCCGGGCGTCGTCCATCGTCTCGAAGGCCAAGGATTCGACCGGGACGTAATAGCCTTCCACCTTGCTGTTGCGAAGGATGGCTGTCGGTTCCCTCGCGTCGAGAATCCGGCTGGCCTGTTGCTTGAATTCGGTCATGGTCACGTACCGCATGGGTTTCCCGGGTGCTGATATCGGCACCGAATAGTGGCACCGATATAGGTTCTTTTCAAACGAACTCGATGTAGCCCTGAAGGCGATGCCCATGGGGATTGCGCGACAACCGAACCCCATCACGCCCATCACGTCATGCCGATTTCGCGGTGAGCAGCATGCGCGTTACCATTGATCCTTGCCACTTCCCTCGACATTGGATGAATACGAAGCTACAGGTCGAGAGGGCGCTATTGAGCGTCTCGGACAAGACCGGAGTCGTCGAACTTGCGCGCTCGCTCGCGGGCCTCGGTATCGAACTGCTCTCCACCGGCGGCACGCGGGCGGCCCTCGCCGACGCGGGGATCGACGCGTCGGAGATCGCCGACTACACGGGCTACCCGGAGATCATGGAGGGCCGCGTCAAGACGCTGCATCCCAAGGTCCATGGCGGCATCCTCGGCAGGCGCGAGGAAGATCGGGAAGTGATGCGGGCGCGGGGGATTCCGCGCATCGACCTGGTGGTGGTGAACCTGTATCCGTTCGACGCGGCGGTTGCGCGGGAAGACTGCACGCGCGAAGCGGCGATCGAGAATATCGACATAGGCGGACCTGCGATGCTGCGCGCTGCCGCCAAGAACCATGCCCACGTGCTGGTGGTGGTCGATCCCGGTGACTACCCGGCGCTCATCGAATCGCTGGGGGGTGGCGGCTCGACCCTGGCGCAACGGGCGCGGTTCGCCGCCAAGACCTTTGCCCACACCGCTCGCTACGACTCGGCGATCACCGCCTGGTTTGCGCGTGACCCGGTGGCGGCGGTGGATGAATTCCCGGAGACCCTGACACTCGGTTTCAGCAAGAAGAGCGATCTCCGTTACGGGGAGAATCCGCACCAGCAAGCGGCCTTCTACACGGAAGCGAATCCGGTCGAAGGAAGCCTCGCGCGCATGACGCAGATCCAGGGCAGGGCGTTGTCGTACAACAACTTGGCCGATACGGACGCCGCCCTCGAGTGCGTCCGGGCGTTCGATGAACCCGCCTGCGTCATCGTCAAGCACGGCAATCCGTGCGGCGTGGCCGTAGACCGCGATATCGGGCTTGCCTACGGCCGTGCTTTCGCTACCGATCCGACCTCGGCATTTGGCGGGATCATCGCGTTCAATCGGACGCTCAATGCTCGGACCCTGAGGGCGGTATTGAGCAGGCAGTTTGCCGAAGTGGTGGTCGCGCCGCGGGTCGAGGTGGCCGCGGCGCAGGCGGCCAAGAAGAGGAAGAACCTGCGGTTGCTGGAGGTGGGAGACTTTGCGCAGGCGCCGGGACGCCACGATCTGAAGCGCGTCGGGGGCGGTGTGCTGGTGCAGGAGTCGGATACCCGGTGCATCGACGAAGCCGCCATAGAAACCGTGACGAGGCGCGCTCCCACGCCTCGGGAGATGTCGGATCTCATGTTCGCGTGGCGCGTGGCCTGGTTCGTCAAGTCGAATGCCATCGTGTTCGCGCGCGACGGCGCCACGGTGGGCGTGGGCGCGGGACAGATGAGTCGCGTCGTCAGCGCGAGGATCGCGTCGATGAAAGCGCGCGACGAGGGCATTGCGGTGTCCGGGGCGGTCATGGCGTCAGATGCGTTTTTCCCATTCAGGGACGGTATCGACTCTGCCGCCGAAGCGGGTATCGCCGCCGTCATCCAGCCGGGTGGATCGGTTCGGGACGACGAGGTGATCGCCGCCGCGGACGAGCACGGAATGGCGATGGTATTCACG
>CAZFGB010000154.1:0-14444 GCA_964518405.1 uncultured Pseudomonadales bacterium
GCGTGTATATGCGCGGCGTGGCGGTCATGTAGAGGCGTTTGCGGGAACGCAACCGCGCCTCGTCGTGAAACTCCTGAAAATCAACCCTTGAGGATCCCCGGCTTCGGCGTCCGTCGACAATCGCCCCGGTTGTCCGATGCGCCTCGTCGGCGATGGCCAGGTCGAACGTCGGTGCCCCACACTCCGCCTGCGCCTCCGTGACTCGTCCTAAGGAGTGGTACGTGCAGAACACCACGCGAGTGATGCCATCGCCATCGAGCGCGCCCGCGATTTCGCCGGGGTCCGTGGAGACGGGACACTCGAGCTCCGAAACGCGGATGTCCTCGTTTTCGTTGCGCCCGCCGGCGGTCTGGTCCGAGCACACGACGACGCAGTTCAGCTTGCTCGTCGTCTGGCGAAGCCACTCGCGCCGCGCCTGGGAGACGAGCGCGATGGTGGGCGCCGCGAAGAGAATCCGTCCGCCTTCCTCGACGACCTGTTCGGCGATGCGCAGCGCGGTGAAGGTCTTCCCCGTACCGCACGCCATGACGAGCCGGCCACGATCATGGTTCGCGAGGCCCGTGACCGCATCCTCAATGGCTTCAACCTGGAGAGGCCACGGCTCCTGCACGGGCCGTCTGGCGTCCTGTTCCTCGACCTGGACGCCAAGCAGTTGCCTGAAGTCGATCTGGGTGACCTGGGGATGGGCGTTCATGATCGCCCGCTCCGCATTCGGTCCCCACCGACACGTCGCGACAATCCATCGCAGGCGAAATACAGGTTGCTGCGACCCGCCCAGGAACTTGTCAATCTCGCCCTTGCCGAGAGTTCGACTCTCCTCGTAGCACTTGCACTGGATGGCGACCCACTCGCCCGACGTTCGCCGCGCAACGAGGTCGATCCCGATGTCGCGACCGTCCAGTCCGGTCAACTCCTCCCGTTCCGGCCAGTCCGACCAACGCCAGATCGCTTCGATCTCGAATTCCGGACGCTGAAGCGCGACCCGCAGGAACAGCTGTTCGAACCAGCGGCCCTTCTCCGACTCGTCGCGGCTCTCGACGCGGATTCGATCAAGGATGGCACCCGCGGTCGGGTTCCCGCCGAAGTCGAAGCTCGCTTGTGCGTCGTTCATCGCGACCCCTTGTCTGTCTTTGTCTGTTTCGCTTTAGCCGGCACCCGATGAATGAAGCCAAGGCCCACAGAGACACCCTCCGGCAACACCAGCCATCTTCGCAAGATCGCTGCGCTCGACGAGGCCAGAACTAATCCGTCACCGCGCCTTCGCTTGCCGAGCTGACGAGTTTCGCGTACTTCGCGAGTGCGCCGCGCGTGGCGTAGGGGGCGGGCGCCCGCCACCGTTCCCGCCGACCTCGCAGGTCTTCGTCGCTCAGTTCCACGCTGATCCGGCGCTGTTCCGCGTCGATGGTGATAGTGTCATTGTCCTCGATCAGCGCGATCGGACCGCCTTCGATCGCTTCCGGCGATACGTGCCCGATCACGAAGCCGTGAGATCCGCCGGAGAAGCGCCCGTCGGTGAGCAGCGCGACATTGGATAGTCCGCGCCCCATGATGGCGCTGGTCGGGCTCAGCATTTCGCGCATGCCGGGGCCGCCCTTCGGGCCTTCGTAGCGCACGACCACCACGTCGCCTTCCCCGACGCCGCCGTCCATGATGGCCCGCATCGCCGCTTCCTCGCCGTGGAAGACCCTCGCCGTCCCGGTGAACGTCAGGCCTTCATGTCCCGTGATCTTGGCTACCGCGCCGTCCGGGGCAAGGTTGCCGTATAGCACGACGAGATGGCTGTCCTTCTTGATCGGGTTCGCGAATGGCCGAATGATCTCCTGGCCGTCGGGATAGGGCGCCGCGTCCGCCAGGTTCTCCGCCAGCGTCCTGCCGGTGACGGTCAGGCAGTCGCCGTGCAGCAGGCCTTCCGCCAGCAGCGCCTTCATGAGGGGCCGGATGCCCCCGATCTCGATGAGTTCCGACATGGCGAAGCGGCCGGACGGACGCATATCCGCCAGCACGGGGACCCGATCGCCGACGCGGGTGAAGTCGTCCAGCTTCAGGGGTACGCCGGCGGCATGGGCGATGGCGAGGAGATGCAGGACCGCGTTGGTGGAACCTTCAAGGGCGACGCACACGGTGATCGCGTTCTCGAACGCCTCCATGCAGAGGATGTCCGAAGGCTTGATGTCGCGGTCGATCAGCGCCTTGACGGCAGCACCTGCGTCATAGCTGTCGCGGCGCTTGTTGTCGCTGACGGCGTTCTGCGCCGACGAGTTGGGCAGCGACAGGCCCAGGGCTTCGATGGCGGACGCCATCGTGTTCGCCGTGTACATGCCGCCGCAGGAACCGGGGCCCGGAATGGCCGTCTGTTCTATCTCCTTGAGTTCGATATCGGACACGGTCCCGGCGGCGTGTCCGCCGACGGCTTCGAATACCGAGATGATGTCCCGGCGTTCTGCGCCGGGGAGGATGGTGCCGCCGTATACGAACACGCTCGGCCGGTCGAGCCGCGCCATCGCCATGGCGCAGCCGGGCATGATCTTGTCGCAACCGCCGATGGCGACGAAACCATCGAATCCCTGCGCGCCGACGACGGCTTCGATGGTATCGGCGATCAACTCCCGCGAGACCAGCGAGTAGCGCATCCCCGAAGTGCCCATGGCGATGCCGTCGGAGACCGTGATGGTGTTGAAGGCGACGCTCTTCGCGCCGGCGGCGTCCGCGCCCCTCGCCGCTTCCTCGGCGAGTGTGTCGATGTGCATGTTGCACGGCGTGGTCATGCTCCAGGTGGAGGCGATGCCGATCTGCGGTTTCGAAAAGTCCTGGGCGGTGAAGCCGACGGCATGCAGCATCGCGCGGCTCGGCGCCTGCTCGACGCCATCGACTATGACTGATGAATACTTGCGATTGTCCGCCATGTTTCCCCTCTTGTTGTTTGAAGCGAACGGCCGCGAACGCGTAGGCCTGATCGCATCAGGCGCCGGGCGAGATCCCTCGGGCGACGGACCGCTTGCCCGCCTTCGCTCGAGTCGCGCTCGCCGCCAGGGAACTGGTCATCACCCTGGAGTTGCGCCGATAGTTATACAACGCCTGCTTCGAGGCTGGTAACGCGTCCGGCTCGACCGGATGGAATCCGCGCGCGGCAAACCAGTCCTCGGCCTGCGTCGTCAGCACGAAGAGGTTTGCGGCGCCCTGCTTCCGCGCCGCATCGCGGGCGTGCGCCAGCAAGCGCTCGCCCAGGGTTTTGCCGTCCACCACCGACCGGTGGCTGGGGTGTACCGCGAGAGCCGCCAACTCCACCGCATCGCCGTGGGGATAGAGCGCGCAGCAACCAATGACGAGGCCGTCGAGTTCCGCCACGTGGAAGCGTCCGATCTCGGCCTCCAGGCGATTGCGCGGGCGGCGCACCAGCAGGCCCGCCTCCTCCAGCGGCCTGATCAACTCCAGGATCCCCGGAATGTCCCCGACCCGTGCTGGTCGTATGGTCCGGTAATCGTCTTGCGAAATCTGAGTCCCGACCCCCTCCGCGGTAAAGAGTTCCCGCAGCAGCGCACCGTCCGAGCGCCAGGAGATGAGGTGACCGCGCGCAACGCCGCCCCGGGTCGCGCGCAACAGGGCCTCCAGGCGCGATTTCGACTCCGGCGGACAGTCGTTCGCCGCCAGCAGCGCCGCAAGGGCCGACGGTGACATCTGGCTGATGCCGTTCAACCGCTCCATGGCATCGTAGGCGATGAGCTTGTCCGCGCCGATCGCCGCGGCCGTCTCCGCTGCGAGAGACGCGGCATTCAACGCGTAGGCTTCGCCGGCGTTCGAGTATCCGAACGGCGGCAGCGTCACGATGCAGCCCTGGTCAAGCAGGCGTCCGACTTCATTTGCGGCGATGCGCCGAGGCACTCCGGCGAACTGCTGGTCCACACCGTCCGCGACGCCACGAGGCTTCGCCGCGACCAGGTTGGCGCTCACCAGGACGACGCGTTCGAAACCGCCCGAGCCCAATGGGGCAAGCGCCGAGAAATGCGACTCCAGCTGGCTGCGCATGAGTGCGGCGGACGCGATCAGGGCATCCCGAGCCCCCGCGTCCACCACATCGCCGGCATCCGCGCCATCCGCTTCTTGGATGATGACAAGTTTGATGCCGAGCGCGTGAAGCAGCGCGAGGTCACGCGCGATATCCCCCAGGTTCGGACAGTCCAGCACCTCCGAGTCCAAGAGGACGACAAATGTCCGCCCCCGATGCGCGCCGATGTAGGGCGTCGCGTCCCGAAACCATCTTGCGAAGTCGGCGGAGTCCATCGGCGAGACCAGGAAATCAGGCGTCGACGCAGTAGCGACCGATCAGTCCGGTCAGCACGTCCACCGCGGGGCGGATGTTCGATGTCTCCAGGTATTCGTCGGGTTGGTGGGCCTGGTCGATGGACCCCGGGCCGAAGATAACGGTCTCCATGCCGAGCGCCTGAAAGAACGGGGCCTCCGTGCCGAACGCCACGGAGCCGGACGATCGGCCCGAAAGCCGCTCGAGCGTCTTCACAAGTTCGCCGTCGGCGGGTGTCTCGTACGAGGACACCGGCGGAAACACCGGCGCGATGTCGATGCCGATGCCGCGTTCCGCGGCAATGTCTCCCAGACGGGCATCCATTTCCGCACGGACCTCCGCATGGTCCATGCCCGGTATCAGGCGCAGATCGATTTGCAGTTCAGCGCCTTCGCAGATGCGGTTCGGATTGTCCCCCGCATGCAGGCATCCGAGGTTGAGGGTCGGCGTCGGCACCTCGAAGGCGGGATTCCGGAATGCCGTCGCCAGTTCGCCGCGATAGGCGATGAGTTCTCCCATCACCGCGTGCATGGCGTCCAGCGCGTTGTTTCCAAGCTCTGGATTCGACGAGTGGCCGGAACTGCCCTTGAGCTTGATGGACAGCATCATGAATCCCTTGTGCGCGTGGATCGGGCGCAAACCGGTCGGTTCGCCGATCACCGCCGCCAGCGCCTTGGGCCTGCCGCTTTCCGCCAGGTATCGCGCCCCGGCCATCGAGGATTCCTCGTCCGAGGTGGCGACAAACGTGAGCGGACGGACGAAGCGCGTGTCGGCGAAGCGCGCCAGCGCCGCCAGCGCGACCGGGAAGAATCCCTTCATGTCGCACGCGCCCAGGCCGTAGAGTCGCTCTTCGGACTCGGCCAGGGTGAACGGATCCCTGCTCCACCGGCCCTCGTCGCACGGCACGGTGTCGGTATGCCCCGAGAGCGCCAGACCTTCCCCGTCCTCTCGGGGACCGAACGTGGCGATCAAGTTCGCCTTGGCGGGGTTGTCCGGCAACGGCATGCGCTCGACGGTTCCGCCGAGATCCTCGAGCCAATTCGCCAGGTGGTCGATGACGCCGAGGTTGCTCTGGTCCTGCGCCTGCGAGGTGCAGCTGATCGAGGGCGTCGAAACGAGCGTTCCCAGCATCTCCTTGATGTTCGACAATTTCATGGGGGTGGCGGCGCTCGCTGGTCTCTGCGGACGCAATCGCCCGAGTCACGGCATTCTGCCGCAAATGCGCGGCGCGTCCAACCGAGCGAGACAGCGTCTTCTAGACGTCGTTCCCGCGAGTGCTCGCGGAAGCGCGGTTCACTCGCCGCAACGGATGCAGCACCGCGTCCTCGCCGATGATGTACTCGGGAAAGACGACATCGGCGCTGCCTAAGCGCTTTCCCTTTTTCGCCTTGGTTCTCGTGCCGCTGACGATGCCGAGCGTGCCGTAGGACCTTAGCCCCAGGCGCACCTTGAGCTTGGGGCTCGCCTCGTCGAGCACTTCCTGCAGGCACGACACGCCCCAGTTCTCCTGCTGGCGTATCCAGGGCAAGCAGAACAGCATCGAAATGTGTCGTCTCGGATGGCCCTCGGCGTTGACTCCGGCACCGTGCCATACGCGGCCGTCGAACAGGAATATCCCCCCGGCGGGCGCCTCGATCTGCACCGCCATCTCCCTCGGCGGGGGCTTGACCTGGTACTCGGCGGGCCAGCGGTGACTTCCGGGCACCACCCATGTGCCGCCCCGAGCCGGGGTGAAGTCGTCGAGCAGCCAGAAGAGGTTGCAGTGCGCCGGAAAGTCCACGGTCGCGGGGACGCTGCCCTGGTCGCGATGCAGTTGCTGCGGCTCGGTGGTCTTGCCGTGGAATATGCCGCCGTTGATGCTCGAGATAAGGAAGTACTTGCCGAGCATCGATCCGACAAGTTCGTCGACTTCGGATCGCTCGACGAGCGCAAGGATCTGCTTGCCCTTGTTCTGCATGTTCGAAACGAGTTGCTTCGGACCGATTGCGTTCAGCGGCGCGAGATCTCCGAGCGCGCGCTCGGCCGCCGCCTGGCGTCCCAGCTTCGTCCTCAGGGCCCCAACTTCGGCTGCGGTGAGAACGTCGGTGAGCCGGCACAGTCCATACTCCGACATGTCGCGCTTCGCCTGTTCGATGTCGGCCGTTCGGGCCGGCAGCGGCAACGCGACCGGCGGATCGATGATCGGCGAAGGCTCGTAGCCCGTTTGCCTGTGCGCGGCCCGTTCGGGAGTCAGTGTCACCGGCATGACTTGCCTCCTTGGCATGGGAATACGCCTCCGGCGATCGGGGGAACGCCAGCACGTCCTTGCGCGCCAGCGGTCGGGCAAGCTTCCCCGGCTGAAGGCTCCTCGTATCTCTCTTTCCGGCCCGCCCGGTCCGTGGAATTATATGCCTCACGCTCGGGGCGACGGACTTTGCGGCGCTACATTCGTACAATGTCGCCGCTCCCGGAGCGCGCGTCGAGCCAGGTTTCACAGGAAAGGACAGTGGTTGCTGAAAACTCATCGTTTGCCGACCGCGACGGTCAAATCTGGATGAACGGCGAACTCATCAAGTGGCGCGATGCGAACGTGCACGTGCTCACGCACACCCTGCACTACGGGGTCGGCGTGTTCGAGGGCGTGCGCGCGTACGCGACACCCAACGGTACGCACATCTTCCGCCTGGAGGATCACACGGACCGCTTGTTCGATTCGGCGCACATCGTGAACATCGACATGCCGTACACGCGGGAGGAGCTGAACGCGGCGCAGTGTGAAGTCATCGCCGCGAACAACCTCTCGGAAGGGTACATACGTCCTCTCGTCTACTTCGGCTCCGAGGCGATGGGGCTTCGCGCCGAAGACCTCTCGGTCAACGTCGCCATCGCCTGCTGGCCATGGCCTTCCTACATGGACCCCGAGTCCCAGGAAAGAGGCATTCGCGTGCGGACATCTTCCTACACGCGGCACCACGTGAACATCACCATGTGCAAGGCGAAGGCGAACGGCAACTACATCAATTCCATCCTCGCGTTGCGTGAAGCGCTCGACAGCGGCTGCGACGAGGCCCTGCTGCTCGACAACGAGGGATACGCCGCGGAAGGCAGCGGGGAAAACCTGTTCGTGGTCCAGCGCGGCGTCATACACACGCCGGAACTGACGTCCTGCCTGCCCGGCATCACGCGCGACACGATCCTGACATTCGCCCGCGAACTCGACATCGAGGTGATCGAGCGCAGGATCACCCGCGACGAGATCTACATCGCCGACGAAGCGTTCTTTACCGGGACGGCGGCGGAGGTCCTGCCGATTCGCCAACTCGACGGCCGGACCATCGGCAACGGCCGCAGGGGGCCGATCACCGAGACGTTGCAATCCCGATACTTCGATCAGGTGCGGGGCCACCGCCAGGCACATCCCGAGTGGCATACCCGAGCCATGTAGTGACGTCCAACGGCAAAACAAAAGTCCTCGTCGTCGGACCCGCCTGGGTCGGCGACATGGTGCTGGCCCAAGCTGCGGTCGCAAACCTGTCCGAGAACGGCGCGGTCGTGCATGTGCTCGCGCCGGCGGCGACGGCGCCGGTGGCGAAGCGGATGCCGAGCGTCGCCGCCGTGCACGAACTGAACGCGGGACACGGCGAACTTGGCTTGGGCGAACGCTGCCGCGCAGCGCGCGCACTGAGTCGCGAATGCTTCGATCAGGCCGTCGTCCTGCCGAATACGCTCAAATCGGCCCTCGTCCCGTGGTTCGCCCGCATACCGAAACGCACGGGCTTCCGCGGGGAACACCGCCACGGCCTGCTGAACGATATGCGACGCCTCGATCCCGAACGTCGACCGACCATGGTGCAGAGGTTTGTCGAACTGAGCGGCGGCGTCGACCGCCGGCCTCGATTGACGGCCGATGCGGCGAACCTTGAAAGGCAACGGCGGGCGTTGGGCCTCCCCGAAGCGGGCAGCGTCGTTGCCCTGTGCCCCGGCGCGGAGTTCGGCCCCGCGAAACGCTGGCCGGTCCGGCATTTCGCCGAAGTCGCCGCACATTGCGCGAACCGGGGCGCTTCGGTCTGGCTGTTCGGCAACCAAACGGAAGAGCCGGCCTGCGATGCCATCGCCAACCGTATTCCGGAAGTGATGAACCTGGCGGGACGCACCGACCTCGGAACCGCGATCGACCTGCTGTCCGGCGCCGACTGCGTCGTCGCCAACGATTCCGGTCTGATGCACGTTGCCGCAGCCCTTGGACGTCGCGTCGTCGCCCTTTTCGGTTCAACTTCTCCGGACTTCACGCCGCCCCTCGCCGCCGATGCGATCACGCTGCGCGAACCCCAGCCATGCAGTCCGTGCCTGCAACGGACCTGTCGATTCGATCACTACAAGTGCCTGGTGGACCTTGCGCCCGCACGCGTGATCGAGGCCATCGAGCCGTGCATGTCCTCCTAGTCAAGCTTTCGTCACTCGGCGACGTTGTGCATACGCTGCCCGCGGTGGAAGACGCCGCGCGCCGCGGAGTGACCTTCGACTGGGTCGTCGAAGAGGACTTCGCAGCGGTGCCCGCAATGCACCGCGGGGTCCGCAACGTGATTCGCGCGGCGCTGCGCCGATGGCGAAGGCCGGGCGAGCGGCGCCTGCGCGAAGTCAGGTCGTTCGGGCGGAACGTTCGCCGCACGAGCTACGATCTCGTGATCGATGCCCAGGGCCTCATCAAGAGCGCCTTGATCGCATCCTGTTCGCGAGGACGCGTTCGCGCGGGATTCGACCGAACCAGCGCACGCGAACCCGCCGCGGCCCTGTTCTATTCCCGGCGCGCGGCTGTCGCGACGAAGAACTGCCACGCGGTGGAACGGACCCGACGGTTGTTCGCCGCCGCGATCGGCTACGACCCGCCCTCGGAGCAACCGTCTTTCGGACTCCAAGGAGCCTTCAGCCCGGGAGTGCGAGGGTGTCCCTCGCAAAAGAGAGCAGCGCGAGGGTGTCCCTCGCAAGGGACAGCAGCGCGAGGGGGAACCCCTCGCATGATGAGCGAGGACACCGAACCCTACTGCGTGCTCGTTCACGGCACGACCTGGGAATCGAAGCACTGGCCGGACGCGTTCTGGACCCACATGGCCGCACGCGTGATGCAAGCCGGGTTGACGCCGATCCTGCCGTGGCTGTCCGAGGCGGAGCGGCGCCGGGCCGAAAGCGTCGCCCGGCGGGTGGACGGCGCCCGCGCCGTTGGGTCGATGTCGCTCGATGCCGTGGCGGATCTGCTGGCCCATGCCAGCGCCGTGGTCGGCGTCGACACCGGGCTGTCGCACCTCGGCGCGGCGCTGGGCCGTCCCACGGTGGGACTATTCGGGCCGACGGACGCGCGGCTCACGGGGTGCGTCGGCAACCGCGCCCGCAACATCCAGGGCGACATCGCATGCGCGCCCTGCCTCAGGAGGCAGTGCCGCTATCAAGGCGAAGCGCTGTCCTGGCGCGGAGAAACCGTCGAACCCGCCTGTTTCGCGCGCCTCAACCCGGACCGCGTCTGGACGCAAGTCGCGGAGTTGCTGGCGTGAAGCTGGCGTTCTGCATCTTCAGGGTTTTTCCGCACGGCGGGCTCTCGCGTGACTTCATGAGAATTGCCGCGGCCTGCGCGAAGCGCGGCCACGATGTGCGGGCATATGCGCGCCGATGGGACGCGCCGGCGCCGGACTCCATCGAGATGGTGGCGGTGCCGGCGAGAGGCGCGACCAATCCGGCACGCAACCGGCGATTCGCCAGGTGGGTGAGCGACGACCTGGAGCGGCGACCGGCGGACCTCGTCGTCGGGTTCAACAAGATGCCGGGGCTGGACGTGTACTTCGCCGGCGACTCCTGTTTCGAGGAGAAGATGCAAACGCAGCGCCCATGGGCCTACCGGCTTCTGCCGCGATACCGGCATTTCGCCGAATTCGAGCGCGCGGTGTTCGGCGACGAACGGCAGGTCAAAATCCTCACCATCGTGCCGTCACAGAGAGCCGCCTTCCAAGGTCACTACGGCACGGTGGATACGCGCTTTTTTACATTGCCCCCCGACGTCGGGCCGACGGCAACGCCTGACGGCTTCCGCGGAAGTACGCTTCCGGCGACGGGGGAAACGCCGGCGATTCCTGACGCATCGGCGGCGGGCGAAGCTTCCCCGGCCGAAGGCTCCGACGCCCGGCGTCGGCTACGCCAGGAGTTCCAACTCTCCGAGGACGATCTCGCACTGCTGTTTGTCGGATCCGGTTTCGTCACGAAGGGCCTGGACCGTTTGCTTGTCGCCGTCGCGTCGCTGCCGGATTCGCTCGGAAGTCGCGTCCATCTCTTCGTCGTGGGCGAGGACAGGCAACGCCGTTTTGCGCGCCGCGCGGCGCGATTGGGGATCACCGACCAAGTTCGCTTCCTCGGCGGTCGCGACGACGTCTCCCGATTCCTGCATGGGTCCGACGCCCTGGCGCTGCCGGCGTACGGCGAAGCCGGCGGTTTGGTCATCCTCGAGGCAATCGCCGCGGGGCTGCCGGTACTCGCGACGGAAGTCTGCGGCCACGCGTTCCACATATCGAAAGCGAACGCCGGCATCGTGTCCCCATCGCCGTTCGACCAGACCCGTTTCAACAGCGCGGTGTGCGAGATACTGACTTCACCGAAGCGGTCGGCATGGCGCGAAAACGGACAGCGCTACGCTGCCAGCGGGGCGCTCTCGGGAGGCACGCGAACGGCGTGCGAGCTCATCGAGAGCTTCGGCAAGCGTGAACCGCGTCCTGTCGTCGCATTCTGTCTGCATCGGTTCGCCGCGGCCGAACCCGTATCGCGCGATTGCATCCGAGTGGCCAATGCGTGCCGCGCGGCTGGCTACCATCCGCGCATATACGCCATGACGCAAGAAAGTACCCCGGGGGATTTCGAGGTATTCGTCTGCCCCATGGCCTCCATGAGCGACCACACGAAAGTCGAACGTTTCGAGCGCTGGGTCGCCCGTCACCTGCGGCGGAACCCCGTCCACTGCGTTGTCGGGTTCAAAAAGATGCCGGGGCTCGACATATACGTCGCGACCGAGCCGTGCGCCCAGCGGGAACTCGATCGCGAGGCCACGAGAATCGGAATTTCCGAGCCCATCCGACTGCGCGATGTCTTTCCCTGGGGAAGCGCCGCCCGAACCAGGCAAACGCTCGCTTCGGAGCATGCGGTCTTCGACGGTACGACCAAGATCCTGATGACGAACGCCAGCCAGCGCGACGACTACGCCGACTACTACGACATCGAACGGTCGATCGAGGAGCGGTCGTCCGATGGCGACTCCGAATCCGTCATGGCACTCATCACGCAGACGGTAGATTCCCGCATCCAACCTTCCATGGAACAAACGTATCCGGGGGGCGTCAGCGACCCGAAACGATTGTTCCATGGAAGGCGAGCAGGGCCGGGCCACAGGCGGCGCCGAAGGCGGCGGCAGTGGGGCACTGCGGGCGACCTCGCAACAACGACTCCACCTGTCGATTTGCGGACATCGGAGTCCGACCACTATCTCCGCGACGACCTGAAGTCGGCCTGGGCCGGGCGCGACCCGTTCGATGTAGTGCGGGAACTGCAAGGCGATACATATCGCGTGGTCAAGAATCGGCGGACGCTGCGTTTTGTCGAAGGCGGCGCGCCGTATTTCGCCAAGGTGCACGATGCCGTCGGGTGGGCCGAAATCCTGAAGGAACTGTGCAACCTCAAGCTGCCGCCGGTAGGCGCACTAAACGAGTACGCCGCATGCCGATTTCTCGAGGCCCGACGCATCAGGGCCCCCCGCGTCGCCGCCTTCGGCAGACGTGGCCTCAATCCCGCGCGCGCTCGCTCGTTCGTCGTCTGCGATGCCCTCGACGGATACGTCAGCCTGGAGGATCTCACGGACGCATGGCCCGCGGCGCCGCCAGATGCCGCCCGGAAAAGGCGCCTGGTCCACGCCGTCGCCGATCTCGCGCGGCGTCTGCACGGGGCGGGCGTGAACCACCGCGATTTCTATATCTGTCACATCTGGGCGAAGACGGATGCGCTGTCCCGGGACGAAGTGGAACTCGCGATCATCGACCTCCACCGCGCGCAGATACGGCCGCGCGTCCCGCGGCGGTGGATTCTCCGGGACCTCGCCGCGCTCATGTTCTCCACCGCCCATCTCGGTCTTTCACGCAATGACTACCTCCGGTTTCTCAAGCGATATACGCGTCGACCGCTTCGCGACGTGTTGCGGAAAGAGGCCGCCCTGTTGCGCCGAATCCGTCGCAGAGCAGACCGGTTGGTAGCCGAGAGCCGCACACGGGACGTGATCGGGACTCACAGAAGACCAGCGTTTGAGGTCCGTGGGCAGACGTAGTGCCGCGCAGACCAGAGGGGCGGCAAACCCGGGGGCCGCTTGTTCTGTCTGAGCTTCGAGACCCAGGCGCTCGGCCTTGACACGGTTGCGGCGCCCTGGCGCCCGCGAAGTTCTACGTTCTCTCCACGGGTTCGGCTTCGAAGTCGTGTCGACGAGGGGCAGTCACGCGAAGTTCGTCAGGATCCTGCCCTCCGGCCACAGGCAACCGCCCCAAGTCCGGAGCCTTGCGGCTCCGTCCCCGGCCCAGCCCTGCCCGCGACCATTGCACAGCCGCCCTGGGTCGCTGACGCTCCCCCATGACGTCTGTCCCATGGAACGTCTGGTCGTACCGATCCACAATCGTCTGGCGAGTGGCACTGTTCGCGCGATCTACCGGCAGGCGCTCCGCTTCGTTCCCGAAGCGGAGCTTCGCCCACACTTCTTCGCCGACTAGGACGCGTTAAGCCCTCAGCCCCTCGATGGCAGCGCGACGGTTGCCCGGGTAAAGGCGCTGGCGGTGCCCGATTGATTCTCGTTGCGCACGTCGAGGTCCACCAGGTGCTCGTCGCCCTGAACATACTTGCGCGCGACGGATCCGTAGATCGTGTTGGTGTCGCCGACCACGTTGGGGTGGCGAACCTGGGTCACGAGCTTCTTCAAGGTGCCGTCGTCTCCCATCCAGTCCGTGCACATCTGTATTAGCCAGCACACCCGCTGGGGCCCGAAGTCGAACTGCCCCGGCATGCTGCGCTTCTTCTTCGCATGCTCGGCATCGAAGCGGCCGCCGCCCCCCAGATCCTTCGACCCCGCGGCCTCGAGGGCCGCGCGAGTGGAGCGGCGGGTGCCGAGCACGCCGTGCGTGAACAGGAATAGCTCGGTCACGCCGTAGGTGCCTTTCTTCAACGGCGGCATCTCGTCGCCTTCCGCGACGTCTTCCCAGTAACGGGGCTCGGCGCCCCGTCTTTCGACTTCCCAGACGAGGGCGTCCGCCGGTTCCTCTTCGACGCCCGACTTGTTCTCGCGGTCGTAGGTGATGGTCTGCTCGCCGCCGCCCAGAATGATGTAGCGCGCCATGAGCGTCCTCTTGGTCGCCACGAGTTCCTGGCGCTGATTGAAGTACGACACGAGTCCGGTGCAGATGCAGAACGGACCGATCCGGCCACTCTCCTTGCGTACCACGGGCCCCACCTGCTCCTGGCATGTGATCGTGTCGCCGAGCCAGATCGGCCGGAAGATCTCAAGCTCGCCGCCCGCATAGTTCATGGCGAACTCCCGGGTACGCGAGGAATCGATGTTCCCCTGGATCGCCGCGCCCACGCCGAGGCTCGAGCTGTAGACGAACGAGGGCATCGCGGTGATTCCGCGGAAGCGGCTCTTGGCCGCGTATTCCTCGTCGCGCCACAACGGGTTCATGTCGCCGATGCCGTCGCCGGCGCGCCGAATGTTGTCGAGAGTTGCCTGCTTCGATGCGCGGCCCGGCAAGATGACGCCCGCGCCCTTCCTGTACTCGTCTTCGAACTCCTCTATGGTCGTGATGGGCGCCTGGTCAGGCATTTTTTTCTCCCTCGGTGAATGTGTCCTCCATATAGCCTATCCACCCTGTTGGCCAAAATGCCAATCATTCGATCCCGATAGGGAAACATGTCGTCGATTCGCCGCCATCAGACTGAACAAACCCTACAGATTCGAAAACGGGAGATAAGGCCTCCCGCCAAAATAAACTATCCGATTTAGCCGTGGCTCTGCTATGCTGTCCGGCATGGTCGAGATGGGCCGGGAAGCGGTTGTCGAGGCGTTGCGGGGGAAGTACGCGGCGTTGGCGCCGGTGCTGGACGAGCGCAC
>CAZFGB010000155.1:0-10815 GCA_964518405.1 uncultured Pseudomonadales bacterium
CGAAGCGAAAGACATGAACCGTTCCTGGCTCGAGGGTTGCATCTGGTCGGCAGCCCGTGCGAGCGGATTGCAATGGGACCAATGGCGGTGCGCGGCGGCGGCGGAAGTACTGCGTTCACAACGTGAAGGCTGGGAACTGGCAGTGGCGCGGGTCGTCGGCGGGGCGGAGGCCGACGCAAGCGGCGTGTGAATTGAGCGGCTAGCCCCCCTTCGTCGTCGGGAGCGGGGACTGTCAATCACCCTGTTTCCCGGATCGTCCTGGTTATCGCCGAAATCGACGCTGGATGTGTGCATCCGTTGGCACGTCGGCAAAGGTCTCCCGGTTGTAGACCGATGAAAAGGACCGCCGTAGCCTGCTCGGGCGGCCTCTCGAACGGTACGCGAACGAATCATGACTCAGGTTGTTTGTCGTGCACGCACGACAGGCTCCGGGTACGGGCAGGCCGAACGATGTTGACCCCAACCATCCAATCTTTCTGTTCTCCCATCCGGGTCGCGATGGCGTGGGCAGCACCGGGTGAGTCGCACGCTGCAAGGAGGTCAAGGATAGGGCTTGGGGATTCTGCGGCTGGGGATGCAGGGTGTAGGTGGTGATTGGCTCGATTGGCTACAGGATTTCAGCGGCAAACCGACGGTGGAAATTCACATCATCGGCGTAATCTTTCGTGATTGCACGACAAACGAGCGTTAAGCGCATAGGTAAGCAGTTGCTCACTGTAGGTGTGTTGCAGATTTGTAGACTATAGGAAATGAGAGGTGGCCCCAATCTTTGAACCACTCGGCAGCGAATTCAAGGTGATGTTCAAATTTCCGGGGCCACTTCTGTCTAACGTCAACTATTGCTTTCGCCCCGAAGATTCAATTGTCGTTGACCACTCCACTACACATTGAGGTTGTCCGGCGTTGAGCCGTCATCGGGCAGGAGCCCCAGCGACACGGCGCGAGACACCGCGTCGCGCCGCCGACCGACGTCCAGTTTTCTGAAGATCTTGCGCAGGTAGTAGCGAACTCCGGCGCGTGAAATACCGAGCGCGCGGGCGATCTCCTTGTCACTGTGCGCGTCCAGCAGACGAATGACGGCCATCTCGCGCCCGTCGAGCCGGACCGAAGGTGCGGTTGCGGCACCGGCCATTGCGAGGAGGCGGCGTACGGGGGCGGCCAAGCGACTGCCGGGGTCGGCGTCGAGCAGGCGACGGAGAATGACCTCGGCGCCGTCGCCGGTTTTCAGGAGCGGTCCGGCGTAATCCGTGCTGGCGTAGTGGCGGACGTACTCGGCTGCGGCCGCCAGCGCGCCCCGCCGGTCGCCCGCGGCGTGCCGAATGCGCACGAGCAGCGCGAGGGCACGGACGACGGTTCGTCGCAGACCGAACCGCGAAGCGGTTTCCTCCAGTGTCTCCGCCATTTCCGCCGCCTCCCGCGGGCGACCCCCGGCAGCCAGCAGCCGAACCCGAGCACACGCAACCGCTTCCATGTAGCGCCAGCCGCGGAGGTCGATCCGCAAGCACTCGGCGTCGGCTTCGGGCAAGCCCGCCGCGCGCCAGGTGTCTTCGGCTTCCGCAATCCGACCCGCGTCCGCGAGAATCGCGGCGCGGTGCGCGGCGAGAAAGCCGACGAGGTGGGCGAGACCGAGCCCGTTTGCACGTTCGGCGAGGTCGCGATCGACCCAGTCGAACAGGCTGAGATCCAGGACGGCTTCGCGGTCCGCGGCGGGAAAGGCGCGTCAGAAACGGGCCGCGATCCAGCTACCGACGGCATCGCGCACCGCGGTTGTTTCCGCGGCCGCTGGCCTGGCGGAGACGTTGCGGCGCATGCGAAGGGCGATGGGCCAGCCGCCGGACTCGGCGGCGACGGCGGCGAGGTGGCGGCGTGACAGGGCGAGGCCGAAAAACCGCGCGATCTCAGGCCGGGAGAACCGCAGGTCGTCGGCGGTGCGGATCTCGGTGTCCAGAAGCGCGCGCGGAGACGAGCCCGGGGCGGCCAACGCGGTGACTGGCCGGCGGGCCGGCGCGCAGCGCGCTTCAAACCAAGCCCATGGCGCGCGCGCGGTCGACGGCGTCAATGCGGCGGCGGACGCCGAGCTTCTCGAAGATGTTGGTGATGTGGTAGCGCACGCCTTCGACGGTCAGGCCCAGCGCTGCCGCGATCCGGCGGTCGGTATCGGTCGCCAGGTGCGCCAGCACCTGTGCTTCGCGCGGCGTCAGGGCCGGCGCCATGACCCACCCGCCGTTCCGGGCAGTGTCGAGCAGCTTTTCGGCATCAAAGCGCTGACGGGCGTCGACGGCCGTACCAAGGTAGGACTCGAGCGCCGGAACGGTTGCTTCGCGTTCGCGCACGACACTGCGCGAGTAGTCGGTGCTTGCGAACAGCGCGAGAAATTCGGACAGGTGTTCCGCGGCGGCGCCGGGATTGCCGTCTGCGCGTTCGAGGGTGACAAGCAGGGGCAGTACGCGCATCTCGACGCGGCGCAGGCCGCGCGCCGCGGCGGTCGCGAGTAGCGCACGGCCGAAGCGGCGTGCCGCCGCAAGGTCGCCGCGCGCGGTGTGCAGTCGCAGGCGCGCGCATCCGATGGCCTCGAACTCGCGCCAGTTCTGGCTTTCGAGATCGAGACATGCGGCGCCGGAACTCGGGAATCCGGCTGCATGCCAGGTTCGCTCAGCGTCGGCGACGCGTTCGTCCTCGGCGAGCACGGCAACGTGCAAGGCCGCGAGGTAGCGGGCCAGCGCGGGCAGCGCCTTGCGGCGCGCGTGCTCCCACATCCCCTCGATGCCGGCCAGCGCCATCTCCGTGCCGGTCTCATGCAGCATCCGTTCTGCGGCCATCTCGCTGGCCGCCGCGTAGGAGGCGAACGTCGTGGCGTGCCGGTACAGTTCGGCGGGCGCGAGGGGTACAGACAGGCCTTTGGTGTACCGGTTGCGCTCGAAGTTCAATTCGCGCAGGAGTACGTCGCCCAACATGGCAAGGCGGGGATCCTTCAGGAAACTCGCCTTGGCCGTTCGCGAGCCGCTCCGATAGAGGCTCAAGGCGTCCTCTACGCGACCGCGGGCCATGGCGACCTCACCGAGCTGGAAGTCAAGAAACATCGTCATGTACGGTGAGTGCGCGCCAAAGCCCGTCCGCGCCCGCGCGCCGCGCTCCAGGGCGGTGTCGAACTCTGCCTTCATGGCGTGCTCCGCGCACAGGGCGTACTCCGTTGTCGCCCGCACCAGTGTGTCGATGTTGGGTAACGCCGATAGTCGGCGCGCCTCGGCAAATACGGCGCGGCAGGCGTCCGAGGCCAGCGACTCGCAGCCGTTGTGCGCCAGCATGCCCTGCACGAGCCACCGGTCGACCCTGAACTCGAGGTCCTCCGTTTCTGCCTCGCCGGCGACACGTTCGGCGGTGGCTTCCAACGATCGCCGGGCGTCCTCGAACCGGTGACCTACCGCGTGAACGACACAGCGGACAAGGCCCAATCCGGGATAGCGGGCAAGCGTCTCCTCGGTGAGAAACCGGTCGGCAACCAGCACGGAGGCCGGGCCTTCGCGGACCCACAGGCGCACGCCCCCGGCAGCAGCGAGGATGCGGCCGACCAATGCGGGGTCGTCCGCGTTGGCCGCGCACCGCATTGCCTCGACGGTCTCGCCGCGGCGCGCGAGCGCCAGTGCCATTCGGCGGTGGACGGTGCGGTAGCGCTCGGGATCGCCGCGCCGCCGCTGCGCGGCGCAGTGTTCCCGGATCAATGGGTGCAGGCGCAGGATACGGCCGCGGCTGCCTCGCACGCGGGCCAACAGGCCGCTAACGCCCGGCAGCTCGTCGAGCCTGCGCAGGGACCCGGCGCGGTCAAGCGCCTCGTCGAGCAGCCCCGCGTCGAACCAGTCGAGCAGGCCAACGTCGAGCAGGAACTCGCGATCCGCGTGGTCCAGGTCCGACCACAGCCGGGACTCTATCCAGCCGCCGATGAACCGGCGAGCGGTGCGGTCCGGCGGCGGTCGGCCGGATTCGCTGCGACGAATGTGCAATGCGATGGGCCAACCCATGGAGTCGGCGGCCATGGTCGCGAGCTGACGCCTCGACAGCGTGCCGCCAAAGAACCGGGCGATGTCATCGCGGGAAAAGCGCAGCTCTTTCTCCGTCAACAGCCGCACGGTGCCGGTGGCTATGTCGAGGACGCTTGGAAGTTCCCGGCAGGCAATGGCCACGTGGAGGTTGGGTGGGCAGTTGCGTACGAGAAAATTGAGCAAGCGGGCGGAGCCCGGATGGGTCAGTTTCTCGACCTCGTCCAGCACCAGCACGGCGCGTTGGCCGTAGCCGGCTATCGCCTCGACGAGCAGGCTGGCGCGGTAGTGGTGCAGAGCCGGGTCGGCGTCGTCCGTACGTAGTGGTTCGAGCGGGTCGATGCCCGCGCGCTCGAAGGCAGCCGCCAGGTAATTGTCGAGGACGACCGGTCCGTCGCTGGCTGCAACGGTGAGCCAGGCGGTCGGGACGTCGCGCCGCGCGAGGTCCCGGCAACAGTCCGCCAACACGGTCGTTTTGCCGAAGCCACCCGCAGCTTGGAGCACGGTCAGCCGTCCTTCGGTCGGCATGCAGAGAGCGGTGACTTCGGGCCGTTCGAGATGGCCCTCGGCGCGATCGGGAACGGTTATGCGGAGAGTCGACAACCATGCGGGCGGCAACCCTTTGTCACTGGCATGCGCGGGTGGGCGTTGGGCTGAGGTCATCGGTCTCGGCAGCTTTCGTATTCGCGGCGTTCTGACGCCTGCCGGAGACCGGGTCGCAACCCCGTTGTCGCCGCGGCGGCGTCTCGCGCCGTTCCTGCGCCCAAGGCCGACCGAGACTGCGTGGCGCCGACCGAGGGATGCGCGCGAGCCGGATGGTAGCTGTTGCGCGCCACGGCGTGCAAGAGAATACGCCTTGTCCAACGAGACATGAGCCTGTAGGTGGGCTTCGGGGTTCGTCGCACGAGGACCGAGACGCTGAAAACGCAACGGGTACGGAACGTGGATCGTGCCGAGACTGGCGCGAAGGCCGGTTAGACCCGAGAGATGAGATAACGTTGGGTGGATTTGATACAAGAAAACTACAGATACAACCCTCTATTTGGGATATTGTCGTGCATGCACGACGAAATGCACAATTCTGTAGTCGGACTATTTTGTTTTGACCTATCAATCGGGGATTTCTGGACGTGGCTGTGGTGCATTTGGCGATCCAGGATTAGCGGCCCCGGTCAACGCCGTGGGCGGCGGCTGGCCAGCAGCCGGGCGATTGTATCGACTGCCGGGTAGCGCGACCGTGTCACTGAAAGCGCCGCTGTGGTCACCCAAGCAGTCGAGGCGGCGGCCGGATTCATCGATGATAAGGGAGCGGCATCGCAGACGAGCGCTGGCCTTACCGACGTTCTCCGAGGGCGTTCAACAATGAGTGCCGGTCCGCGAATTCGACGTGGCAGGCTACCGTCGAGACGGTTCGCGCATTAACCGGGGAACCGGTCAATCGGTGTCGCTCCGAGGAGGCGAACGCCTGGGGGGGGTCGAATCCGGGGAATCAGGCGCGGATTGACGCCGCCGTGTCCGAGACGCGCACCCTCCTGCTCAGGCGCCGTCGGCTGGCGCAGGACGGAGTGCGCCTGTTGACGAGGCGTTTTTTGTTTGAGTCAGGCATTGTACTCGGTCGGGCCTTGGAAGCGATTCGGTGGTCGCGAGGCTGCCGCGGGACGTGCCGGCGTGGCGACCGGGATTCCCTACGCGGAGGGCACCCAATGCCCCGACACCTGACAACCTCGGTATTTAGTCCATAAAAAAGGATAGTCGGTATGGAATTGGAATTGACTATCAATCCGACCCGAAATCCCCACGAGCGGAAGGGCGTGCGCCGGAAGCCCGTTCCGCGAAAGGGCTTCCAGCCCGGTCGTGGCGATTGCCGTCGGGGCGAACGCGGGCGCACGCGATTCCCCGGTGCCGCTTGGCGCGGGCGTCACGACTTCCACAACGATCCCGAGGCTGCCACCATCCGCGGGAATCTCCGCGAAGGGACCGCAACCAGAACCATGGCGAATACGCAGAACTCCTGCCGTAGCGGCGAATGCGCGGGCTCCGTCAGCGTTCGGGAGCGGCCGGGATTCCCGTTCTCGGTGCACGGCTTTGAGGCCGTTCCGATTCAGTGATGCGACCCGTCCCGGACGCCTCCCGGACGGCGGCCTCCCGAACCACCAGGCTGCCGTCCACCCAGGACGCCGGGTTGGCCAGGGCCGAGCGCGCGCGCAACTCGTGGGCTGATTCTGAGAGCCGCACTCGTGGAGTTCGCGCGCGCAGGGTTCGACCGCGCGATACCCCTGCGGACGGCTGAACGGCGCCTGGGAGACGTGCCGGTCGCGTGCGCTGATCCGACTCGCGCCTGTAGCGAGCTGGGGTGGCGCGCATGGCGTGCGCTGGAGCGAATTTGCGCCGACGCCTGGGACGCGGCGGCACTACGTGACATGAGCCTGTAGTTAGGGATCAGAGGTCACCGGAGAAGGACTGTGACGCTGCAGACGCACCGGGTTTGGACCGTGGAGCAGGTTCGCGCCATTGTCGAGGCCGGCGAGGTCGCGGACCATCCCGGGGGCGGCCGGAAGGGCGTCTACACGTTCATCAGCCGTACGTTAGTGAAATCGCGGTACCACCGTCTGGGCAAGGCGGACAAGGGCCTGGTCAAGCGGTACCTGGAGAAAGTGACCGGCTTGTCGCGGGCGCAACTGACGCGCCTGATCGGTCAGCACCGGAGCACCGGGCGCATTGAGGACCGGCGCGAGGGAGCGCCGGCGCGGCCGTTCGAGCGGCGCTACACCGCGTCGGACATCCGATTGTTGGCACAGGTGGACGTGGCGTTTAACCGGATGTCCGGGTCCGCCACCCGCGCGATACTGCGCCGGGCCTGGACGGTGTCCGGCGATCCCCGATTCGAGCGCTTGGCGGGGTTGTCCAACGGACACCTGTACAACCTTCGCACGTCGCGCACGTACCACGACGCGGGCCGAACCAAGCAGGATGAGCGCGCGGTAGCGGTCGCAGTTGGGATGCGCGGAGCACTTGTATGCGGGCCCGGCGCCGGGCCCGAAGGACTGGGTGGTGCGCGCGGCGCGCAACGACACGCCGCCGGCGCGGCTGGAACTGCGCTGGCTGTGGCTGGACGCGGGGCGGACAGCGTGTGGCGGAACTGCCGGCCACAGGCGGGGAAGACTTCTTTGGCCGAATGGCGGCGTGTCGCCGCATTTGGCGGCTGATGGGAGCCGGCGGTACGCCGGCACCGGAAATCACCAATAAGAAGAAGTGCAGATTTCGACGGCCAGGTGTCACGGGCGGGTTGGCAGGCGCGTCGAACCGTGGAACACCCGCAGGATCTCGACGCGGTTTAACCGGGGCCTGACACGGTAAGGAATGATGTAAGGCGTACCTGGCACGATCAATTCCCGAGTACCATGGATGCGACCGGGCCGACCCATGGCAGGATTGGTTTGTAACCGGCTTGCCGCCCCATGAATCCGCTGGACGAGGGCCGCGGCAGCCGCGGGGTTTTCGCCCGCGATGTACTCGGCTTCGTCGTCGAGGTTTCGGAGTGCTTTCGCAAGCCAATTAACCTCCACGGACTCCCCACTTGCCGAAGACTGCCGCGACATCCTGGCCGCTGGCGAATTCACCCCGGTCGGCTTCCAGGACGGCTTGCTCGATTTCCTGAACCTGCCATTCGTTCAGATCCACGAAATCGCGAATGGCTTGTGCAGCGAGAAAGGACTTCGATCGCTGCATCGCCTCGGCGAGTTTCTCAAGGCGCTGTTTGAGTTCCGATTCCAGACGGATGGTTACGGTGGCGGACATGAATCGTTGCAACTGTAATTGACTGTGTACAATATAGCACAGATGATTACATGGAATACAATGAATTTTGCGAAAGTCGACCGGAGCCGTGCGGCCCCTCCAACGTGGACAGCAATCTATCGGACGGGAGTCTCTCTCATGAACGGCACGGGCCCGGTGCTGCCGCGCAGCACGAATTCCGGCTCGACTTCCCGCCGGTACACCGGCGGGCCCCGGGACTGCAGGATGTCGACAACGCATTCCGCCGTGACCTCGCCCATCTCCCAGTCGGGGGTGCGCATGGTCGTTAGCGGCGGATTCATCAGCGCGGCCAGTTCGATGTCGTCGAAGCCGACGATCGACACATCCCGGGGGACCCGTATGCCCATGCTCGCCGCCTCGAAGATGGCGCCGATGGCGAGCTGGTCGTTCATGCACACCAGTGCCGTCGGGCGCTCGGGCGCCGACATGATCTTGCGAAAGCAGGCCCGGCCCTTGCCGATCGAGAAGTAGGTGTTGGTGATGTGGTCGGGTGAGATGGAGACCCCGGCTTCGTCCAGGGCTTCCACCACGCCGGCGTGAGCTTTTCGGACCCTGGCGTCAGGCTCCAGGGTGTGTCGGCGCTCGATCTGCGGCGAGGCGATCATCATGAGGCCGAAGCGGCGGTGGCCGAGGTCGATGAGGTGGCGCGTCAGGCGCCGGAAGGCGGCATAACCGTTGTAGCCGATGGTGGTATAGCCTTCGATGGGCTCGGCGGCGCGGGTGACGATGGTCGGCACCTTGAGCGACTCGACCAGGTTCCAGATTTCCCTGCCGTGGGCGCTGCTGTGGTGCAGCACCAGCGCATCGACGCCGCGTTCGAGCAGGCGCTTGGCCTGCTCGATCTCGTTGGCTTCGTCCAGGCCGCTGCAGGCGAGCAGCAGCACGTAGCCCGCATCCATCAGGCGCCGCTGCAGCGATTCGAGTTCGGTGGCGACGTTGGCGTGACCGAGGGTGGCGGTGATGGCGCCGACGGTGCGCGTCTGCCGGGTTGCCAGCGCCTTGGCGGCGCCGGACGGCACCCAGTTGAGTTCGGCGACGGTTTTCAGTACTCGGGCGCGGGTGGCGTCGGAGACCTTGTCTGGGGAATTCATCGCCCGGGAAACGCTTGCTGTGGAAACCCCTGCATGGGCGGCGATGTCCGCCAGGGTCACCACGTTGCTCTTGCGCCTGGTTCTGCGCGCGTTCCCGCTCACTGCGTTACCTGAATGTCGCGGTGCGGAGCCCGAGCTTACGCCAGCGAACGGCATAATTCATCAGAACGTCCGGACTTAATGCGGGTTCCCAACCCGGCCCGCCGTAAAGCCGACGTGGAAGGGACAATGCCGATATTCGGGAAAGAGTTCGTATGCGGGGCTTCCCTTTCGGCGCGTTTAGCTCGTCCGAAAGCTTTGCCTACGGCAGGATGATGTGGCCGTGCGCCGAAAGGGAAGCGCCGCATGCGAACTCGCTGCCCGGTACTGGTGGTTGTCCCCAAAAAATGCGCAGGAGATTCCGGCCTATCTCATTAACTCGGGCAACAGCAGCACGATTCCGGGAAACAGCACGATGAGCGCGAGCCGCAGGAGGTCGGCGACGCCGAAGGGCACCAGGCCGGCGAAGATCCTGCCCAGGGGGATGTCCGTCACCAGCGACTTCACGACGAAAACGTTCATGCCGATGGGCGGCGTGATGAGGCCGATCTCGGCGACGATCAGCACGAATATGCCGAGCCACACGGGGTCGAAGCCGAGCCCGGTCAGCGCCGGGAAGAAGATCGGCAGGGTGAGCAGCAGCAGCGAACTGCTTTCCAGGATGCAGCCGAGCGCCACGTAGATGAGTACGGCGGCGGCGAGCGCGGCCATGGCATCGAAGTTCGATTCGACGATCCACGACTCGATCGTGCCGGGCAGCCCGGCCACGGTAACGAAATTCGCGAACAGCAATGCGCCGAAGAACACGACGAACAGGTTCGCCGTGGTGCGGATTGTCTGAACGAGAATCTCGCGCAGCGCCGTGCCGTCCAGTGAGCGGCGCGCAAGGGCGATGGCGATGGCCCCGAACGCGCCGACGCCCGCTGCCTCCATGGCGGTGAACACGCCGGCGTAGATGCCGCCGAGCACCAGCAGGAACAGGAAGGCCACGGGCCAGACCGGCAGCAGGGCGCGTAGCCGGTCGGGCCAGGCGGTGCGCCCGCTGGGCGGAGCGTAGGCGGGTTTCACCAACGCGATCAGGCGCACCGCCACCAGATACAGCAGTACGCTCAGAATGCCGGGAAGCACGCCCGCGACCATGAGCTGCGTTAGGGAAACGCCGGTGATCAGCGAATAGAAAACCATGCCGATGCTCGGTGGAATCAGCACGCCGAGGGTGCCGCCGGCAGCCACGGACGCGGCGGCGAACCCGGCGTCGTAGCGGCGCTCGCGCATGGCGGGCACCGAGATGCCGGTCATCGTCGCTGCGCAGGCGTAGCTTGAGCCGGATACGGCGGCGAACCCGCCGCTCGCGGCGATGGTGGCCATGGCCAGGCCCCCGGGACGATGCCCGAGAAAGGCATGGGCGGCGGCATAGAGATCGGCTGCCATGCGGGTGCGGCCGATGACGTTGCCCATGAGCACGAACAGCGGCAGCACCGAGAAATTGTAGTTCAGCGCCGCATCGATGCCGACCTGGCCGATCATGATGACGGCGGGGTCGAGGCCGCGCAGCACGATCACCCCCAGCACACCGACCAATGCCATGCTGAAGCCGATCGGCACGCCGGCGACCAGCAGCAGGAGGAGCAGTGCCAGGCCGATGGCGAACAGCATCAGGGCCCGCGTTCCGCCGGCGGCAGGAAGACCCGCACCGCCGTCAACAAAGCGGCCAGGAGACAGAGCGTACCGCCCAGGTACGCGAACCACGCCAAGGGTATTTCGAGCATTTCGATGAACTCGCCCCGATAGGTGTAGTAGCGCCCCTGCCACAGGAACTGCAGGCCGAATGC
>CAZFGB010000156.1:0-17698 GCA_964518405.1 uncultured Pseudomonadales bacterium
CCGTCGGCTTCACGTGGCCGGGCCATTCGGTGATGCCGGGCACGCGGATTCCGCCCTCGTTGAGCGAACTCTTGAATCCGCGGAGATGTCCGGTGGAGTCCGGATTTACGCCCGGGTATTCCTTTCCGGCTGAGTTTGTCACCGTGAACGTCGGCAGACCGCCGTTGTCGCTGCAGAACCAGACGAGCGTGTTGCCCGCTACGCCCAAGTCTCTCAAGCCTTGGCGCAGGGTGCCGATGGACCTGTCCATGGCGACGATTTCGCCATGGTGGGCGCGGGAAGCTTCCGACAGATCGGCGAACGCCTTCATGTCCTCGTCGGTTGCCTCGAACGTCCGGTGGGGAGAGGCGTACCAGATCATGACGAAGGCGGGCTTGTCCTGGTTGTGCGCGCGCTCGATGAACTTGAGGGCTTCGTCAACCAGAACTTCCGAACCTTCCCCCTCGATACGCTCCGGCGTGCCGTTGCGGCTGAGCAGCGGATCGAGATTGAACTGATTGGTTTCGCTGAGCCAGTAGTCGAAGCCGAGTTCACCGGGGTTGTGCGGGTCGGACAGGGGCATGGGATCGCCGTCGGGCGCGTTCAGGGCATTGAGATGCCATTTCCCGAAGTGCGCGGTGGCATATCCGGCATTGCGAAAGGCCGCCGAGAGCGTCTTCTCCTGCTTGTTGATTGAGCTGCCCACGGTGAACACGCCCGTGCGGTCGTTGGTCCTGCCGGTCAGCACCGTCGCGCGGGTGGTGGAGCAGTGGGGAGAACCCGAATAGAACCGGTCCATGCGCAGTCCGCTTTCCGCCATGGCGTCCAGGTTCGGAGTTTCAAGGACCGGGTGGTCGTAGTAGCTGGTCTGTGCCCAACCCATGTCGTCGGCCATGACCAGAATCACGTTGGGGGCCGCCAAGATGGGAATGCACGCCAGGCAGGCGAGAATTCTGATCGTCAGTCGCGGGATGAAATTCACAGGTGCCTCTCCAATCACGGAATCAGCCAGATTTCACAGATAGGGGCTGATCGGTTCCGGAAAGCCCCACCGGACCCAATTCCACTGGAACATGTCCCCGGTCGCATCGTTCCAGCCGATCAGGCGCGCCTTCATTTCCTCGAGGGCATCGGCGTGTTCGGGATCCTCGATGAGGTTGTGCATCTCCGCCGGGTCCGCCTCCAGGTCGTAGAGTTCGTCCAGGTCGTGGGGTATGTACACGTACTTCCAGCGTTGGGTGCGGACCATCCGCTGGGTGCTGTAGCCCCAGACCTCGCCATGACTTTCGCAATAGACGCTGTCCGGCCAGTCGGCGGGCGTTTCGCCATGCACCAGCGGCACCAGGCTCTTCGCGTCGAGATCGCCCGGGATTTCACCTCCGCCCCATTCGATGAAGGAGGGCATCAGGTCCATCAGGCGGACGAACTCCGGCACCTGTCGGGCCTCGGCACCCGGAACCCGTGCCAACAGCGGGATGCGGAACACCTCGTCGTACATGGTCCCGGACTTTTCGAAATGCTTGTGACTGCCGGTGGCGTCCCCGTGGTCCGTTGCGAACATGAAGATCGTGTCGTCCTCGATTCCGCATTCCCGGATGGCGTCCAGCACGCGCCCCACGCAGTCATCGATCAGGGTGACGTCGCCGTAGTACTTGGCAACCACGTTCCGCCACCAGGACCAGTCCTTGTCCTGGAGATTCCATTCGCGGTGCTTGCGCAGGTGCGCCGCGGGCTTGCCTTCGAACGTCTCGTCGAAGTTCGGCCAGGGCGGAATGGATTTCGGGTCGTACATCGAGGCGTAGGGTTCCGGGACGATATTGGGGAAATGGGGCGCGACGTCATCGATGCGCAGGAAGAACGGCTGGTCTTCCCCGGCTCTCTCCCGCAGCAGTTCCAGGCCGACATTGGTCACCCGCCAGGTCTTGCCCTCCTCGAAGGAATGGGGGTTGGTGCCGGCAACCGCGAAGGCAGACCCGGGGAATTCGATCATCGATTCGGTACCGGGAACACATCCCCGGGCCCCGCCTCCCTGCCTGTGACGGTCGAATCCGAATTTCTCCGGCCCGATGTCCTGGTGCACATGCCACTTGCCCGCGTAGTCGAGCGCATATCCCGCTTTCTTCAATCGATCGCTGAAAGTGGGGGTATCGGTGGAGAGTCCCCGGCACCAGGCCGGTGCGATGTGCGTATTGATCATCACCCCGTGATTGTGGGGGTAGAGCCCCGACATCAGGGAGGCCCGCGAGGGCGAGCATACGGGACTGACCGTGTAGGCCTGATCGAACCGCGTGCCTTCGGCAGCGAGCCTGTCGAGGTTGGGTGTCCTGCAGATCTCGTTTCCGTAGCAGCCCAGCGCGTCGCGTCTCAACTGGTCGGTCATGAACAGGACTATGTTGGGTGCCATGTCAGGGTTCCTGCATCGAGTCAGTTCTGCAAACTGACCCTGATCGCCGCCGCGTCGTCATCGCCGACGACGAACATGCACTCTTCGAACCGGGGGATCCGGCGTTCGTTGAACGGTCCGCTGAACGCGAAGGGCTCTTTGGGCATCCTTACGAAGCTCTTGTCGAGCCTGTGATTGGCGTTGAGATCGTGGTAGACGAAAGCGCCGTATTCGCCGGATTCGAGTTGGACGCGGGCGACCAGCGGCCCGGCTTTCGCGCGTCCGGTGACGTCGACGGATCGCGACGCGGCGTGGTTGCTGGGATTTCGGCCCAGCCAGTTGTCCGCATCGAAGATGAAGAAGTGCACTATGCCTTTGTTTTCCCGGATGTTGTCGACAGTGATGGTGAGATTTTCGGCGAATGCGGCCGCACCAAGGACGGAAACGCACCCGGCGACGACTTTGGGGAATCGCTGACTCCAGCGTGAGGGCCTTCGCTTCATCCGACTTCGAAATCCTCGGGACCATGACGTTCCCGCACCTGTTCTTCTTCCGGCCCCCAGGGCCTGTTGACCCGCCGGCCGCGCCGCACCGCGGGGCGCGCCTCGATTTCCCCGGCCCAGCGCACCACGTGCGTGTACGAGGCGACATCGAGGAACTCCCCGGCGTCGTAGAGGTTGTGCAGCACGAGCGCGCCGTACCAGCCGTAGTTGGCCATGTCCGCGATGGTGTACTCGTCTCCGCACAGAAACCTGTTCTCGGCCAGACGCCGGTTGAGCACATCGAGCAGGCGTTTCGTCTCCATGGCGAAACGGTTGATGCAGTACTCGATTTTCTCCTCCCTGAAAGCGTAAAAATGGCCGAAACCCCCGCCGATATACGGCGCGCTGCCCATCTGAAAGAAGAGCCACGACAGGCACTCGGTGCGGGCGCGGGGTTCCGTCGGCAGGAAAGCGCCGAATTTCTCCGCGAGGTAGAGCAGGATCGAGCCCGATTCGAATACGCGCGTGGGCGGCGACGTGCTGTGATCGGCAAGGGCGGGAATCTTCGAGTTCGGGTTGAGCGCCACGAAGCCGCTGCCGAACTGGTCGCCATCGCCGATGTTGATCAGGTAGGCGTCGTACTCGGCTTCATCGATGCCGAGTTCGATCAACTCTTCGAGCATCACGGTGACCTTGATCCCGTTGGGCGTCGCCATCGAGTAGAGCTGCAGGGAGTGTTCGCCCACCGGAAGCGTCTTGTCGTGGGTCGGTCCGGCGATCGGTCGGTTGGTGCCGCCGCCCGACTTGTCCCACTGCCAGACCTGCGGGGGCGTATAAGGGGACGGGTCTGTCATGATTGTCTCTCGTCGGGTTGTTGTCCTGACACAAAGCGCCCCTTGGCTGAACAGGCGATCTGCGTTTTCAATGATTCCACCGCGGCCGGTCGCTGAACGACCCGAGGCCGAACTCGAAAGTCCGTAGCTCCATGTTGCTGTGCCAAGCGGAGCAAGTATCTGCGATTTTCTCCGGCAGCAACACCCATCTTGTTCCATGCCCGAGTCTCTCCGGACGCTGCGGGCAGCGAAGGTGACGGCATCCGAGACGCGGCGGGTAATCCACCGTCGAACAGGCTCAGTTGATTGCCTTACAGGAAGGAAATGCTAAGGTAAGGATTCCTTGTTTCCTTTTGGTGCCGAGGCCAGCATGCTAGCGAAGCTTACCGCCAAGAATCAGCTTACCCTCCCCAAGCGCATCACTAACGAGCTTGGCCCCGTGGAGTACTTCGAAATCGAAACTCGGAACGGCCAGGTCGTGCTGACACCGGTTCGCATCCAGCGGGCCGATGGGGTGCGTGCGAAGCTCGCCGAACTTGATCTCACCGAACAGACCATTCGCGACGCCGTAGTTTGGGCGCGGAGCGCAATGCAGCGCGCCGATGACGAATGAGCCACGCGTAACATGTCGATTCCGCCAAGCCCGCCGCCACGGGCCGTTCTCGATACCAACCTGGTGCTTTCCTCGCTAGTTTTTGCCGGGCACGCAACGGCGCTTCTAAGGGAAGGCTGGCAAAGTCGACAGTTCATCCCGCTCGCCTCGAGGGAGACGATAGGCGAACTCATACGCGTACTCGCGTATCCGAAGTTCGGGCTGAACCCGCGTGAGCAGGAAGATCTTTTGTCGGACTACCTCCCATTCTGTACGACTGTGAATGTTCCCACTCCACCGCCGTCCACACCCGTCTGCCGCGACCCCTTCGACGCGCCGTTCCTTGAGCTCGCCATTGCGGACGAAGCGGACTTTCTCGTTACGGGCGATCAGGACCTGGTAAGCCTGTCTGCGGAATTCTCGCGCCCGATCGTCAAGATTGACGAGTTCTTGGCGGAACTTGCGCGTGCGTGATCCGTGTAGGTATCGCTAGGCCGATCGATCAGGAAGAGATGCAATGCGCGAGGCCATGACAACGATGACCTCTAATCCCGCTGGCGTACGCTGAGATTCTGTTCTTCCGGCATGTGTATGATTTCGTCCGATGCCTTCGCAAGACTGGAGCAGGTCGGAAGTCGAGGACACTGTCCAGGACTACTTGGACATGCTCTCGTGTGAGCTGCGTCGAGAACCTTTCAACAAGGCCGCGCACAACCGTGCGCTTCGCGAAAAACTGGACGGTCGCTCGCATGGCGCGGTCGAGCGAAAGCACCAGAACATAAGCGCGGTTCTGATCGGTTTCGGGTTCCCCTCCATCGACGGCTACAAGCCGCTCAGAAATGTTCAGGGTCTCCTCAGAGACATCGTGCGTGAACGCTTGGCCGTGGTGGAGAATCTTGTCAAGGCCGATGTTGAAGAACCGCAGACGCGAGTTGTCCTTGACGACCTCCTCGGCATCCGAGTGGAGCCGCCGGATCCCACTCATCCGGAAATTCACCAGAGGAGCTTGGAATACATGGTTCCCCGTCCTGCGAGCGGATCGATCGACTACCTCCTGCAGGAGGCGCGCAACCAGTCACTCGGGGCTGCGCGCGAAGCGCTGGTGATGGACTACGAACGTCTCCGCCTCGAGAGTGCCGGCAAAGGCCACCTCGCTCGCAACATTGAGCAGGTGTCCACGACCGTCGGTGATCAGGCGGGCTTTGACATCCGCTCGTATGAATGCACCGGACAGGACCGGTTCATTGAGGTCAAGACAACCCGCTACGGTCGGCATACGCCGTTCTACATCAGCGCTGGCGAACTCCGGTTCTCGAACCTGCATGCGGACTCCTATCACCTCTACCGACTCTTCGGGTTCAGAGAGATGCCCAGGCTTTTCACTTTGCCAGGTAACGTCGAGCGGCACGTCCGCTTGCAGCCCGTAAGCTATCGGGCGCATTTGTAGCCGCGGTCCAATCACCCGATGTCGCGGGCTGTCGCCGAGATGCCGGTTGGACGGAATCCTAGTCTTCGCGGTCCGAAGCGCGATTCAGACAGATCAAGTGGCAGCCGCTGAAAAGCGCTCGGCAAGACGGACACCGTATTTTCCCAGATCGAGACTTCGGCACACGTAACGAAGCGCAACAGGAAGGACAGGCAACGATGACTCTCTGCGTACCTCTCCCAGATCGAAGGCGGCAGCCGCGAAGGATCGCTTTCCACAATGAAGGCGTTGGCGGCGGCGCTATCGCTGGAACCGGGTGACTTGCTGTAATCGGGTTTGACGACTCCGGAAAACCCGTTGCCGGGCGTGGTCACCCCTGACCCTGGACCCCGAGGACCGTAGTCGGCTGCATCTCGTATCGTCGCGCCAGAATGCGCGCGCGCCTGTAGCTCTCTTTGGCCTCTGTCTGGTTGCCGAGTCGGTCGTGGATCTCGCCCTGCAGTTCGTGGAAACGCGGGTCCTTGCGGTATAGGCGGATGGCTTGAGACACGAGTTCCAGGGACTCGTCGGGCAACTCGGCCCGGTAGGCGCGTTGCGCCAGGACATAGTACGTGTAGCCGTCCCGAATCCTCGAGTGGGCCATGCGCTGTTCGTAGAAACGCGCGTTGGCACGCTCTCCGAGCGCTTCGTGGGCGTTCGCGAGCCCTCGAAGGGACGGGCTGTGGTTGGCGTCCAGAGTCAATCCCCGGCCATATGCGGTGATCGCGTGGTCGAAGTGGCCGTGCCGGGCGTGGAATACGCCCAGATTGGTCCATAGGTCCGGGTTGTGGGGGGCTTTCTCGATCGCCTTGCGAAGATAAACCAGCGCACTGCGGTGATCGCCCGCCAACTCGCGGGAAAAGGCCAGGTTGTTGTAGTGAAGTCCGAGGGCGAATCGGTCGTCGATGACGTGTCGGTCGTGGATGCTGTTGGCGTACTCCGTGCTGAACTCGATCGTGACCGGGCTACGTCCGGGCACGTCGTCGACCCGCACATTCACGTGCCGGTTCAGCACGACCATGCCCTCGATGCTGTCGTAGTCCGGGGGAATTTCGACCACCTGGTACTTCGCGTCGAAGCCCGCTTCCCTGGCGAGCGCGATGAACAGGCTCGAGAACGAGAGGCAGTTGCCGCGTTTCTCGGCGAATGCATCCTGGGCTGTGAGGTTGGAATACGCGTCGTAGCGGCTTGGCACGTCGCCGACGTTGCGCATGCGTTGGAGCAACCGCCAGAAGCGGCGGGCCTTGCTGGGAATGTCCTTGAGATCCGCGACGAACGCGCGCATCTCGTCGTTGGTTGCGAGGATGTCGATATCGGGATGCTCGGCACCCGTGATCGCTTCGCCCAGGATGGCCTCGCCCGACAGCAGGTCGGCCTCGGGAATGCGGTCATCGACCAGGCCTACGGTCGTGTGACACCCCGACACCGCCAGGAGGAGCATCCCAACCACCCAGCCGATGTGACCGGACCGCCGCATTCGATACCTCAATCCGCGAGGGCGCTTTCCTGACCGAAAAACCATTCTAAAAGCGATTTCGGCGCAATCAAGGCGCCGATGCCGAGTGTGGGTTCGACGCAGTCTGCTCACCGCCCAGCCACCGATTCCGACTGCCGCAAAACTCCATCCCGCCCATGTGTGAGAATAGGGTCGGCGCCGGGAATTGGTTTGGATGGGAGGGACGGACGATGAGACTCGGTGGACCGACTTTCGATATAGAGGAAGAACCGCAGGCGCTGGTGACCTACCACCGGGAAAACGGTTTCTCCGCCGCCTTCATGCGGGAGGTCGAGGACAAGGTAAAGCGCGACGAAATCCGCGCGGCGTACGAGGAAGCGAACATCCTTCCGGCGGAGCTTGGCGCCTATCGCCTGAACATCCTGCAAACCGATGCGGCGCGGCGGCGGGAGAATCTGGACGAAATCTGCCGCCGGCTCGCGTACGCGGACGAGGCGGGCATTCGGTGCTGTGTCGTGCACGGCGGTTCGTATGAGCCCGAAGGTTGGGGTACGCCCCATCCGGACAACCAGAGCGAACGCGCTTTCGACGACACGGTGGCGGCGGTCCAGACCATCGTGGATCGCGTGCAGCCAACGCGAACGAAGCTCACCCTGGAGCCGGAGAGGTGGCTGTTGCCGGATGAGCCCGAGGTCTACCTGAGGCTGGTCGAGGCCATCGATCGCCCCGGCTTCGGCGTCCACCTGGATCCGGTCAACATCATTGCAAGCCCGAAGAACTTCTATGACAGCGGCGCATTGCTGAGAGAGTGCTTCGAAAAGCTCGGCCCGCATATCCTGAGTTGCCACACCAAGGACGTCATCACGGCGGAAAGGTATCCCTTTCACCTCATCGAGACCTACACCGGCAACGGCATGCTGGACCACGACGTCTATCTCGCCGAACTGGACAAGGTTGACGCGGACGTGTCGTTGATGATCGAACATCTGACCGCGGAACAACTGCCGAAGGCGCGCGACTTCCTGTTCGAACGGGCCGAAGAACTGGAACTCGCTTTCGTGATGCCGGCGAAGTGACCGCGAGGTTCCGGCGAAAGCAACACCGCGAGGAGAATCCTGATGCCCGACTACCGCCCGCACCACATTCACCTGATGAGTCACGACGCCATGGCGGCAGGCGCCTACTACGAAAAAATGTTCGGCGCGGAGCTCGTCGCCTCGAAGGGGGCCAATGGGTTGCCGCGGGCGAACATGATGCTGGGCGATCAGGTCATCCTTGTCTCCACGGTCGCCGAAGACGTGACCCGGACGGCGCAAGGTCCGCACAGTTGCCTCGGGCTGGACCACATCGGCATCGCCGTCGATGACCTGCCGGCGGCGATCGCCGATCTCGAAGCCAAGGGCGCCGAGTTCCTCATGAAGCCGCGCGGCGAAATGGCCAGGATCGCCTTCCTGAAGGGACCCGACTTCGTCACTATCGAACTCGTGCAGAGCCGACGATAGAGGCAGCCGAGGACGGGGCAAGTAAGGCAGAAAATCCGGTTGCGGCTCATACGCGATGTGCTCCCGTACGCGGCGCGGCTCGATCATCCCCGGTTCTTCGGTTTCATTCCATCGGCGCCGACACGGCCCGGCGTGGTGGCGGATTGCCTGGCTGCGGGTTCCAACATCAAAAACTGGGTGATTTCACCCGGTTCAAGATGTTGAGTCAGCCGACCATTCCCATATTCTGTGGGTCGGTCTGCGGGGACAGGCGCTGCGCAGACCACTTCTATATCGGCTTTGGCCATGCCCCGGACGAACGCCGCGCGCATCCGCCCTGCCGGGGCTCGCCCGACGTTTGTCGGGCTTGGATGAAGAACAGACGAGGACACCTCCGATGAACGAAAACGTTGACGTCATCACTCCCATCGACACGATCCATGACGCGCTGGAAGCCGTCGGCGGCAAGGGCCGTTCCCTCGCCCGGATGACCCGCGCGGGGTTCGAGGTGCCGGAGGGCTTCCTGTTGTCGACGGCCGCCTACAGGGATTTCGTGGCCGACAACGGACTTGGTTCGCGCATCCTCGAACTCGCCCGCCCGGAGATCATCGGCGGTCGGGCGTCCTACGAGTCGGCGTCGAGGTCGATCCAGGCGCTGATCACTGGATGCGAGCTTTCCGCCGGACTGAAAGCCGAACTGGGGGCGGCCTACCAGTCGCTTCCGGGCGACGATCCCGCGGTGGCGGTGCGGTCGTCGGCGAACGCGGAAGACCTGCCGGGTTTGTCCTTCGCAGGACAGCAGGAAACCTACCTCAACGTCAGCGGAATCGACGCCCTCGTCCAAGCGGTGCGCAACTGCTGGGCTTCCCTGTGGACGCCGCGGGCGATGAGCTACCGCAACGAGATGGGCATAGAGTCCGACGCCGTCGCCATGGCCGTGGTGGTGCAGGTCATGGTGCCGGCGGACGTCGCCGGCATCCTCTTCACCGCGAACCCCGCCACCGGCGAGCGCGGCGAGATGATCGTCAATGCCAGCTTCGGTCTCGGCGAGGCGGTAGTGGGCGGTCAGGTCACGCCGGACACGTTCATCGTCGACCGGTCGACGCTCAAGCCGAAGGAAACCATGATCGGCACAAAGGAGCAGAAGATCGTCTCCGACGGCGACCAGGGAACCCGACTGGTGGACGTGGACGAGGGCGAGCGCGATGCATCGTCCCTGCCGGAGCAACTCCTTATCGAGTTGGCCGGACTCGCCGCTCGGGTGGAGAAGCACTTCGACGGCCAGCCCCAGGACATCGAGTGGGCCGTTGCCGACGGCAAGCTCTGGCTACTTCAGTCGCGGCCCATCACGAACCTGCCGCCACAGCCCATCGAGGTGGAGTGGGAGGCGCCCCCCGAAGTGTTCGGCCTGGTGCGCCGGCAGATCGTCGAGAACATCCCGGATCCGACCTGTCCACTGTTCGACGAACTCTATATTCACGGCGGGCTGGCCAACAGGAAAACCGGCAAGTCCATGTACACCACCCTGCACGGTTTCGCATTTCAGATCTTCGGCAGTGCTTCCGAAAAGACGGACGAGGAGTTTCGAGCCAACCTGAAGCGTCGCCGGGACGAGGAGGCCAGGGAACCGGAAGTAAAGGCCCGGGAAGGCCACGATCTGAAGCTGTTCCTCAAGTCCCTGTCCGACGACGAGCGCGCCGAGTTCAATGCCATGGCCGCCGCCCTCGCCAGCGATAATCTGCCGCACGCGATCACCATGCCGGAGAGCGACAACCCCACCTACATCGCGTTCAACAAGACCTTTACCAACAACCGTCAACACAAGGATTTCTGGGATCGCGCGCTACCGGAGCTTCAGGGCGCCGCCAGGAAATGGGAGGCAGCGGACATCGCCACCACCGACGACGAAGCGCTGCTCGAAGGCATCGCCGAGCTCGCCAGGGCGGAGGGCTGGTACTGGACCAGCAACGGCGGACACACCTTCGGCGTGGCGAAATCCGTGGACGACCAGCTCCAGGCTTTCCTGAGGGAGGCCTTGCCGGACCATCACTTCACCAGCGGCCAGTTCCTGTCCGGCTTCAAGTCCCGGATCATGCAGGCGAACGACGACATGTTCGCGATCGCCACCCGGATCAAGGCGTCGCCCGCGCTCTACGAGGTGGTGATCGCCACGCCCGCCCGGCGGCTGATGACCGTTCTCCGGCAACGCGACGACACCGGCCGAGTTCTGGAAGCCATTGACACCTACCTCGCGACCTACGGTCACCAGGGCTACAGCCTCGACTTTTGCGAGCCAACCCAGCAGGAAGACCCCTCCGCCATGTTCGTGACTCTGAAGAACATGGTGCAGCGGGCCGACTACGATCCGGTTCGCCACGAGGCGGATGCGACGCGCAAGCGCGAACAGGCGCTCGCGGCGATCCGCGAACTATTGCCGCCGTTCGAATACTGGCAGTTCCGTTACCGGATGTGGTTCGCCTACCAGTACTACCCCATGCGCGAGGAGTCCTGCTTCGTGCTCGGCACGGCCTGGCCCGCGCTGCGGCGCATGGCGGCCGAGTTGGGGCAACGGCTGGTGGACATCGGCACGCTGCGCGAGCCGGATGACCTCTACTTCCTGACAAGCGACGAGATCAAGCCCGCCCTGGCGGCGCGCGGGCGCGGCGAGGCAATGCCTGAATACCTCGCCCTGACAGCGGGCCGCCGAGAACTCAGGGAGGCGCGCAAACGCCTGCACCCGCCGGGCACGATACCGGAAGAAGCCAGGGAGAACCCCGGCTTGAAGTTCAAGGAGACCCAGTTCAAGAACGACGACTCGAGCGATACCCTGCGCGGCATTCCCGTGAGCCCCGGCGCGGTCGCCGCGCCGGCGAGCCGGATCATGAATGCCCAGGAGTTCGAGCAGATGCAGCCAGGGTCTATCCTGGTCTGTCCCATGACATCCCCGGCCTGGACCCAGCTCTTCGCCCATGCTGTCGGGCTCGTGACAGACATCGGGGGCATCCTGGGCCATGGCTCCATCGTCGCCAGGGAATACGGCATTCCCGCGGTCGTCGGCACCGGCAACGTCACCCAGCGGATCGAGAGCGGCCAGACCCTGGAGGTGGACGGAGACGCCGGTACCGTGGTTATCCGGACAGGCGCCTGATTCGCCGCGTGTCGCCGAACTGTGACGGAGAGTCTGAAAAGGCGCGAGGCTTTCCCGATACGCTACTCTATGTCCCGTCATTCGCAGGAAGACCCTGACCCATGAGCGACCCGATCCTGCTCGCCGACGAGGCGATGCGGCGTTTCATCCGGGAGGGTTACGTCACCGTCCAGTCGGCCCTTCCGAAGTCGTACCACGACGCCATGTACGCGCGTCTCGAACCGCTCGAGGAAGATGGCCTGGTCGGTCACAACAACCTGCTGCCGATGGTGCCGGAACTTGGCGAACTGCTGGACGAGCCGGTGGTGCGGGGTGCACTGCAATCCATCCTCGGGCCGGATTACTACCTGCATTTCCATCGTCATGACCACGTGAACCACCCGGAAAAGGTGCAGCCGATGCAGGCCTGGCACCTCGGCGACGGCCGGTTGCACAAGGACGGCGAGCGCCACGCGCACTACATGGTGGACGGACGGCGTCACCACGCGACGCGGTTTGCCATGCTCTTCTACTACCCGCAGGACACGACCTTGGAAATGGGACCGACGGGCATCGCGCCCCGCAGCCAGTATCTCCTGCGCCGCGCGTTGGACGAAGACGACAGGATCCCTCTCCCCGGCGATGCCGGAACGGTCATGATCGTGCATTTCGACATCGCCCATGGGCGGTATGGGGCGAACACGACGGGCATGAACCGCCACATGGTGAAGTTCCTGTATACGCGCAACCTGGACCCGGCGCGTCCTTCCTGGGATCACGAGAGTCCCGACTGGGCAGACTCGGGGGACCCCCAGGAACCGATCTGGCAGTACATGTGGAACTGGCACCGGGGCGCTGCTCCAAGCGCGGCGCTTCGATCCGACGAGGACGCGGCGCTGGTCGAGCGGCTCCATGGCTCGAACGTTGCCGAAGCGATCGGCGCGGCCTACACCCTGGGCAATCTCGGTTTGGTCGAGCCGCTGCTCGAAGCGTTGAAAAGTTCCGATGCCGACCTGCGCTGCATCGCCGGATACGGCTTTCCACCGCTCGGGGCCGGTGCGGTTGCGCCGCTTCTCGATCTGCTGGACGGCGCGGACGCCGATCTTTGCGTTCAGGTTGCGGACATCCTCGGCGACATCGGCCCGCGCGCCGCCGATGCCCTGCCTGTCCTCATCCAGCTCTGTCGCCACGACGATCCACGCGTGCGCCATTACGCCATCGAGTCCGTCGGCATAGTCGGCCAGTCGGAGTCGGAAGCGCCCGTCGAGCTGGTCGATGCAATCCGGGACCCCGATGCGATCGTTCGGCACCATGCGGCGCTCTCCGCCGCACGCTTCGGTCGGAAAGCGGCTGCGCTTCCCGGGATCGTGGACGCGCTGAGCGACAATCTCTACCACGATCATCATCACGTGCGGGGATGGTCCATCGAGGCCCTGCAGCGGTTGGGCACGCCGGATGGATTCGACGCGGCGCTCAAGTACCTGATGGCGACGCGCTGGGATCACTCCCATACGTCGGGAGAGCCCTGGCATTACGACCTGCGGCGTTAGCGCCATGAAATCCGCCGCGGCTTCGCCTGTGCCGTGTTTCACCTCCGCCCTCTTTTCGCCCAATCCCACCCGTCCCGGCGAGCGGGTTCGGGCTACAGCCTAAGCCGAAAGCGCTGGCTGTGGGGCACTGCTAGCTAGCTGCTCAGGTAGGTCCGCTCCTTGTCGATGACGTTCATCAGCGGCTCGCCCGCCTGGTAGCGTCGAAGGTTCTCCGTGAAGATCCCGGTCACGCGATCCGCGTAGCGGGGCGTGGCGCCGGCATAGTGCGCGGTGATCATGACATTGCGCATGTCCCACAGGGGGGAGTCGGTCGGCAGCGGTTCCTGCGCGAAGACGTCGAGGCCCGCGCCTGAAATCCAGCCCTCCCGCAGCGCCCGGATCATCACGTCCTCCTGGACGATCTGGCCTCGCGCGATGTTGATGAGGTAAGCCGTCTCCTTCATGGTTCGGAACTCGGGTTCGCCCATCATGCCGCGCGTCTCCTCCGTGAGGGGGGCGGCCAGCACCACCCAGTCCGACTCCTTGAGCAGTTCATGCAGTCCGTCGGGACCGAACATGCGGTCGACATGGGGAGAAGTGCGCGACGGGTCGCGCCGCAGGCCGAGTACGCGCATGTTGAGACCCCGTGCCTTCTCGGCCGTCTTCAGGCCGATGGGTCCGAGTCCGATGATGCCCATGGTGGTGCCGTCGATCTCCTCGCAGCGCCCGCGCTGAAACCACTCGTGTTCGCGCTGCGCCCGCGCGAAGCGGTGCATGCGGCGCGTCAGCACGAACATCAGGGCGAGTATGTGCTCGGCAATCGGGACCGCGGCAACCCCGGATGCGTTGGTCACCAGGATATCGCTCTCCGCGACCTCCGGGGCGCGAAGCAGCCAGTCCATGCCCGCCCCGATCGTCTGTATCCACCGAAGCCGCGGCACGTATGCCAGGTCGCCGATGTCACGCAATCCGAAAGCCACCTCTACCTTCGGCCCCAGCTCGGCGCGTCGCGACTGCCATTCCTCGGGGGTGTCGATCCTCACAACCTCGGTTCCGGGCACTGCGGCGCGGATAGCGTCGATGTGATGTTCGCTCAGTAGATCGGTATGCACGACCACCGTGCCCAATTCGTCGTTACGCATGTGCCACCTCCGGGGAAAGGAGCTTATTGTTGCACGAGTATCCGGGGGCGGGCCGTTCCAAGCTTCTAGAGATCAGCAAAGGGAATCGCAGTCACTCCGGGTCGCAGGGGCGACCTTATGTCACCGGGATGCACGACGTATCCGTGCATCGCCTTGCCTTTGTTTGCGGCTTGGAAGCTCCGGACGGTCGAGGCCATGGCGGGTCTCGGCGTAGCGGACAATTTGACCTCGATGGGGACGAGTCCTTCGGCGGTCTCGACGACGAAGTCCACTTCCGTTCCGGCCATCGTTCGCCAGAAATAGACTCGCGGGTCCATCCCCCGATGCGTCAGCGTCTTGACGATTTCGGACAGTACCGCCGTTTCCATGATGGCTCCACCCATCGGACCCGAAGCGATATGTTGGGGATCCCTGAGGCCCGCCAGATGGCAGAGCGTACCGACATCGGTGAAATACACTTTCGGAGTCTTGACGAGGCGTTTGCCGACATTGGCGAAATACGGGCGCAGCACGATCACCTGGTAGGTGGCCTCGAGCACCGAGAGCCAGGCCTTGATCGTGTTGACGGCTACGCCTAGGTCCCGGGCGATATCGGTCAGATTCACGAGTTGAGCACTTCTGGCGGCCAGCGCGCGGACGAAGTTCTGATACTGGATCAGGTCCCCGACCTGCCGAAGTGTGCGCACGTCTCTTTCGAGATAGGTCTGAATGTAGCTGGCATGCCAAAGGGAGGCATCGCGATCGGGTTCTATCGCAAGTTCCGGATACCCGCCCCGAAGGAAGTGATTCCACAGTTCGCCGAAAACACACGTCGAGCCAGACGACCGCCCGCGCTTGGACTCCCACGGGAGGGAAACTCGCGGTCGTCCGTCTATTTCCCGTCTGGCCAGGGGCAACAGGCGGAGCATGGCCGCGCGACCTGCCAACGACTCGGTCACGCTCTCCGCGAGGAGCAGGTTCTGTGAACCGGTCAGCAGGTATTGACCCTTTCTGGCTCGGTTCGCGTCGATCTTCTCCTTGATGTAGGGAAGCAGGTCGGGGGCGTATTGCACTTCATCGAAGATGGCGGGTGGCGGATACAGTTCCAGGAAACCACGTGGATCTTCGACGGCGGCCGCGCGAATGTCCGGCGGCTCCATGGAAACATACCGACAATGTTCACCGAAGAGGTGTAGCAGCAGGGTAGTCTTGCCGGACTGTCGCGGGCCGGTCAGAACCACGGCCGGGAACTCCGAAGCCGCCTTCTTCAGGACCGGTTCGAGCGAGCGATTGATGTGAGGGGGATTCATAGGTCCAAATAATGCATTTGAAATGCAAATTGTCAATTTATGTGGTGCTTTTCGGGAAGACCAGTGTCAAGCCTGTGCATAGAACGATTAACGATTGTTGAAGAAAAGTCGGGGAAAGTCGTGGCGTCGCGACATCTGATCCAAATCCGGAACAAGCATGTTCCCGGCTTGGCTATTCGGTGATGTGCTGCAAGTGCGGATCGGCGCCCGCGGGCGTCGCCAGAATCTCGACGATGCCGTCACGTCTGTAGTAGACGTTTTCAGGAGGAGGCCAAGCCCGACCAACTCCGCTGCACCAACTCCGCTGCTATTGATATTGCGCGGGGCGAAGCGCAAAGTCCGATAGTTGGACCCGTCAACGCACCGCGAGGTTCGAACAGATGGAAGGACCAGGCGCCGGGTCGACTCTCCTGCCCGAGGAGATCGACATGTTTCGGCACAACGGCTTCATCAAGCTGCCGACACGGCTGCCCGCAGATCTGGTGGAGGGTTTGAGGGCCTCGGCCCTCGAGGGCATCCGCAACGAAGTCGAGCCGGTCGCGCGTCGCGATGGCGAGGTGGACCGGATATCGGGCCTCTGGGATCGGGGCGGCGTGTTCCGGCAGGCCATCGCGTGCGACGAGATTCTCGGGCCCCTGGAATCCCTGCTGGGTCCCAACATCGAGTTCATGCTCAATCGCCACAACCACATCTATTTGCGCGACCGGAAGTCGCTGGCATCGATCGAGTTGCACAGGGATTGCAGGGTGTGGTCGCGCAACCTGCTCTCGGTACTTGTCTACCTGGAAGACACGAACCTGGAGAACGGTTGCACGTACGTGGTTCCTGGCTCGCATCACCTGCCGGCCCTTTCCAACTTCGCCTACATCCGCGAGCGGGGAGCCTGCAGCGGGGGAGCGCGAGGGGGTACCCCTCGCACGAAAGAGGAACTTTTCGAGATCGCCCGGTTCCAAGCGATTCCGATGCCCATGCCCGCCGGTGGATTGCTCGCCATGGACGGATTGCTGCTGCATGCGGCGGGTAGAAACCAGACCGATGGCACCCGCATGAGCATGACGCTCGGCTACCACAGCGCCGACGAGTTCTCGCTGCCGGATGATCGCAAGCACGTGCTGGTGCGCGGCGAGCGCACCTACGGGGGCAACGACGTGCGCAGTATGGATCGGTACTCCAGACCCGGGAGCGAACGGACCGAGGTGTACTAGCCGGGGGGCTACCCGGTCCAGATCGAACGCCCGCGAACACCCTCTCTTTTCGCATGCGACGCCGACAAGCCGTACGCGCATTGATCCTGTCGGAGGCCGACCAGAGCGTGCTGCTGCTGCGAATGCAACGGCCCGACCGACCCGGCCACTTCTGGTTGCTGCCGGGCGGCGGCATCAAGCCTGACGAGGATCGCGTGAGCGCCCTGCGCCGCGAGGTATGGGAAGAAACGGGGTTCGCCGTGCGCGACGAGCCGCGCTTGCTTTGGCGGCGGGTGCACCGGTTTGGACGCCGCCTTGACGAAGGCCTTCCGGTCACCGAGCAGTCCGAGGACATCTACCTGGTGCCGGTGCCCGCGCCTCGGTTCGAGCCGACGGCGCGTCACAACCCCGAAGCCAGCGAAGTGGGAATCTTCCACGAGTTTCGATGGTGGTCGGCGACGGCATTGCGCGCCGCCGCGGATCATCAATTCGCGCCGAGAGCATTGCCGCGCTTGGTGGAACAACTCATTGCGAACGGACCCCCCGCGCAACCGATCTCGTTGCGCGACTAGCGTTGGAGTGTGGATGCGGCCGGAGGCGGCGCATCAACGCCGTCCCTAGTGCTCCGTCAAGCCCAAATCTGCGGGTATCTGCGGGTCTTTTTGCCCCCTGGACTTTGTTGCTCCTCCTTGTGTGGTGCCTGCCACACGGCGTCGTCGCGCCTCGCCAGGAACCAAAAATCCCTCGCAGCTACAC
>CAZFGB010000157.1:0-4733 GCA_964518405.1 uncultured Pseudomonadales bacterium
TATCTGCGGGTCTTTTTGCCCCCTGGACTTTGTTGCTCCTCCTTGTGTGGTGCCTGCCACACGGCGTCGTCGCGCCTCGCCAGGAACCAAAAATCCCTCGCAGCTACACTCGCATCTTTAGACTTGACGGAACACTAGCCCCGCAAGGTCGGCGGTGGTTGCGGGGCTGGCCTGCCAGTATGATCGCGTTCGCCTGGACGGTGGTGCATTCCGCTGTCCGAGCGGGTCGACTCGGACGGCCCCGTAGTTCAATGGACAGAACGACCGCCTCCTAAGCGGTAGATGCAGGTTCGATTCCTGCCGGGGCTGCCGGTCGCGGTCGTGGCATGGTCAACGGTGACGAATGGGACGCGATCAGAGCCCGTTGGTGAGTATCGTCGTTCCGACGGTGAACGACGCTGGCCCCCTGGCGCAGCTGCTCGGGCAAATCGCCGCGGTGGACGGCTTCGAGGTCGTTGTCGTCGATGGCGACAGCGGGGACCATCCCGAAGCTGTGTGCGAGGATCGCGGCGTTGTTTTCGCACGCTGCCAGGCGCATCGGGGACGGCAGATGCGGCGCGGGGCGGAACTTTCCCGCGGCAGGTTGATCTGGTTCCTGCATGCGGACGCGAGCGTGGCGCCGGCGCTTCTGGACACGCTGCGGAATGCTGCCGAGTCCGTGCTCTGGGGCAGGTTCGATGTCCGCCTGTCCAACCCTTCGCCGGTGTTCGAAGTGATCTCTTGGTCGATGAACCAGCGTTCGCGCCTGACCGGAATCTGCACCGGCGATCAGGGCATCTTTGTCTCGCGTAGCCTCCTGGATGCCGTCGGAGGCATGCCGGACCAGCCCTTGATGGAGGATATCGAACTCTCGAAGCGGTTGCGCAGGCTGGCGAGACCGAAGCGTCTTCGCGAGCGGCTGGTGGCATCGTCGCGCCGCTGGGAGCGCGAGGGCGTGGTCTGGACCACGCTGCTCATGTGGAGTATCCGGGTGCGATATTTCTTTGGCGCGCGGCCGAAAGACCTGCACGCCGCCTACTATGCCGCGGGGCGCTCTTGAGTAGCGACGGCAGCCGCGTTGCCGTATTCGTGCGCGCGCCGGAACTCGGCAAGGTGAAGACCCGCCTCGCGAGGTTCCTGGGGGAGGAGGCGGCGCTGCGGGCGTATGTGGAACTGGTCGAGGGCACGCTGGGGGCATTGGAAGAGGGTGCCTTCGACTGTGAGCTTTGGTTCGACGGTCCGCAAAACGACCACCTGCGGCGATGGCGGTCCGACCACGTCCTGCCCGCGTTCAAACAACCGTCGACGGATCTCGGCGGGCGCATGCTCGCGGCCGTGGCGGCGGGCGTGAAAATAGTGGTCGGATCGGACATTCCGGCGCTTGACGCGGGCTACGTGGAAAAGGCGCTCGCCACGCTCGCGCGAGCGGACGCGGTGCTCGGGCCGGTGGAAGACGGCGGGTACTGCCTGATCGGAATGAACGAACCCCATCCGGAACTGTTTCGATCGATCGATTGGAGCACGGACACCGTGGCGGAGCAGACCCTGGACCGGGCCGCAGCGGCGGATCTCGATATCGTGCTGCTCGATACCCTGTGGGACGTGGACGACCATGCCGACTACGTTCGCTGGCGGAAGATGTTGGTGTGACCGGTCGAAACGCGCAGCAGCAAGGTGGCGCGAACGCAGGTTTCAGGTGGAAAGGGAAATGCGCGCCGGATGCGAAACGCTCGCGAGCGAGCGTTCCAGCGCCTCGGACAGAACGTGCGTCGGCGGCGACCACGCGTAGGCGTGGCGCAGGTAGCGGGAGAGCAGCCGCGGGCGCAGATCGATCACTGACGATGCGGCGGCGCCAAGGGGCGGAAGTGTGGCGTCCTTGGGCACGAGGTAACCGCTCGCATCCACATCGACCAGGAACGGTTCAATGCTCCGGCAGGCGTCTATCTCGCCGTCTATCTCGCCGTCTATCTCACCGTCTATCTCACCGTCTTTCCCGCCGTCGGTCGTGCCGGTGGGCGCCGCCAGCAGGGTCACGACAAGAATATGAATGCGCCGCGCGGGCAACTCGGCCTGGAGGGGGATCGTGCCGCCGCAGAATTTCTGCCAATCCTCTTCAGTGACCGCAATCAGCGGCGGGACATACTGGAAGACGCGTAGGACGGTATCAACCATGCACGTAGGATATATGTACGCATGTCCAGTATCAAGCTGTGTGGTTGGTAGGTTGGTCGCGTTGTGGCTATGGCGCGCGGCTCCCTGATCGATCGCGGCTCGCAGCGACGAATCGAATCACTTTGCGGAGAGGCGAGGTGTGCTGCGATACGCTGACCATGCGCTGGATATCCGCCAAGACGTGATGCTTTCTCTCCGTCCGAAAGGATGGCAACGAACCCTCGATCAATAAAATCGCGTCTTGAAGAGGCACACCAGACCTGATCGTTAGCCACTGCGAGAATCGATACTTCCAGCCGTCCGGTCTGCGGCTCGCGTAACCGGCACGAGGCCGACGGTCAGCCGCGTGCCCGTGGCTTCGGCGTAGCGGCGCAGGGTCGAGAACGACGGCGACACCCGTCCGCCTTCCAGCCGCGCGATCGCCGACTGGGTCGTGCCGAGAAGCCGGGCCAGTTCCGCCTGCGTCAGATTCGCTGCGGCGCGGGCGCGCACCAGCGCCTCGATAAGCGAGTATTCCTCGTCCACGCGCGCGTATTCCTCCCGGAACTCGGGATCCTCCATGAAACGCGCCTTAAGGTCTTTCAGCTTCGTCATGTAATCACCTGCTTCATCCGTTCCCTTGCGGTTGCCAGCGCACGGCGCGGCGTTTTGCGCGACTTCTTCGCGAATACATGCAGAACCACCAAACGCCTGCCCGCCGCCGTCACATAGATGCCCCGCGCAATCCCGCCTTCGGCCCGAACCCGAAGCTCCCGGAGCTTTCCTTCGAGATGCCGGACATGCGGTGCGCGAAGAGCCTCCAGCCCGACATTCTCCACCGTCTCCAGTAGCCGAATCAGTCGGGCGCACAACGACACCGGCAAGGCCTCGATTTCCGCATCGACGGCCGACACGGTTTCGACCGTCCACACCATCGACCAATTATAGCGTATCCGCTATTGGCGGAGCTGGAGTGCCGTTTGGCCAGGCCAGTCCTCCAACCGACCGTCTCGCGCCGCCAAGAGGAGAGAGTCCGGCCGGAATCGGGGCGGCGCGCGGCGCTCCGGGGAGGGGGCGCGATCCCCGTCCCCTTCGAACTCGCGGATTCCGATGTCTCCGACATCGGGAAACCCTGCCACCCTTGGTGTATTGTGCTCCCGGGGAAGCAGGGGTTCGATGCAGCGTCATGCGCACGGCAGAGATCCCCGGCACGGGAGCGGACCCGCCAATTGCGGGGGACTCAACTTGCCGGGACGGAGTTTTTCGCTACCGACCGGATTCGCCCGACCATCGCGCGCAGGCCGTTGCCCCGGGTGGGGCTCAGGTGCCGCATGAGGTCGAGTTCGCCGAACAACCCTTCGATGTCGAAGTCCAGGATTTCTGCGGGCTCGTTGCCGTCATAGGCGGCAAGGACGATGGCGATCAGGCCCCGCACGATATGCGCGTCGCTGTCGATCTTCAGATGCAGGCGGCCCTCGCCGGCATCGAAGCGCGGCACCAGCCAGACCAGGCTCTGGCAACCGCGAACCAGGCGGTCATCGGTCTTCAGTTCGGGCTCGAGTTGCGGCACCGACCTGCCGAGATCGAGGATGAACCGGTACCTGTCCTCCCAGTCGTCGAGGAGCTGGAAGGCGTCACGCACTTCTTCGAGATCGGTCATCGATTTCGGGGATCAGAATATCCCGAGCGCGAGCTGGGCCTCTTCGGTCATCATGTCGCGCGACCAGGGGGGATCGAAGACCAGTTGCACCACGACATCGGAAACGAACGGAACGCGCGCGACGCGGCGTTTGACGTCCTCCACGAGCACCGGGCCCATGCCGCATCCGGGCGCGGTCAACGTCAGGTCGATCCGCACGACATCTCCGGCTGCGATGTCGCAGCGGTATATGAGCCCCAGTTCGACGATGTTCACCGGTATCTCCGGGTCGTAGACGGAAGCGAGCGCTTCCTGGACCTGCTCCATGCTCGGCTTGCCGTCCGCCGCCGGCTCGAACTCCAGCACGACCGGCTCGAGGCCCAGCGCATCGCCGTCCTCGCCCTCGATGCGCGCCATGTTGCCCTCGAACACCACCGTGTAGGCGCCGCCCAACGTCTGCGTCAGCGTGACGAATGTGCCCTCGGGAATCTTGGTCGGCGTGCCGGTCGGAACGAGACGCGCCTCGACCGTTCGCGAGATGGGAACGATACGGCTTTGCATGATGCGCTTAGGGCGAGGACGCGATAGAGAAACTTTCGCCGCATCCGCACTTGGCGTCGGCGTTGGGGTTGTTGAACTTGAGCATCGAGTTCAGTCCCTCGGTCTCGTAGTCGATCTCGGTGCCTCGCACGTAGGGCCAGTCCCGCTCCTCGACGAATACGCTCACGTTCTCGGCGAAACGGAATGATCGACCGCGGCCCAAGTCTCCTTGGGCATAGTCGAGTTCGTACATGTATCCGTTGCACCCGCTCTCCTTGACGCCGAGGACCAGCACCGCGGCGTCCCGCCGGCGCAGTTGCCGCTTCACATGCGTCAGGGCCCGGGGAGTGATCGTGATGCCTTCCGGATCGAAACTCTCTTGCATTGCGATTGCGGGGGTTGCAGTGTCCGTCATAGGAAGGAC
>CAZFGB010000158.1:0-6040 GCA_964518405.1 uncultured Pseudomonadales bacterium
CTGCTAGACTACCCGCCAAACTCGCTGGTCCCGTCCATGCCCAAGCGCAACGTCTTTCTTATCGGGATGATGGCTTCCGGCAAGAGCACTGTCGGCCGCCACCTCGCGAAAGCGCTCAATCTCGACTTCTTCGACAGCGACATCGTCATCGAGAAACGGGCCGGGGCCGACATTCCGTGGATATTCGATATCGAGGGGGAGGAGAAATTTCGTGATCGCGAAGAAGTGGTCATCGAGGAACTCACGCGGCGGCAGGGCGTCGTGATCGCCACCGGCGGAGGCGTCGTGTTGCGGGAGGCCAACCGGCGAAGGCTTTCCGAACGGGGCACGGTGGTCTACCTGAATCCGCCGTTCGAGTCGCTGGTGGCGCGCGCGCGCAACAACATGCGCCGGCCGCTCCTCGCGGGCGAGGATGCCCGGGCAAAGCTCGCCGAACTCCTGGAAGAGCGCGGGGATCTGTACGCGCGGACGGCAGACATCGAAGTCGGTACGGATGACCGTTCGCCGCGAGTGATAGCCGAACGGATCGTCGCGAAATTGGGAACTTAACGAACATGGACGCTCGCACCGACCTCCTCGTCGATCTCGGCGAACGCAGTTATCCGATTCTGATCGGTCGCGGACTGCTCGGGCGTCCGCGGCTGCTCGACGAGTACGTCCCCGGCAAACAGGCGCTCATCATCACCAACGAAGCGGTCAGGGACCGCTACCTGGAGCCGTTGCTATCGAGCCTTCCATCGGTGGCGGCGGATTGCGAGTGCATCGGCGACGGCGAGGCGTTCAAGACGCTCGACACCTATGCGGCGCTCATGGACCGGCTCATCGCCGGCGGCCACAACCGCACGACGGTCATCATCGGTCTCGGTGGCGGCGTCGTCGGCGATGTCGCCGGCTTTGTCGCCGCGACCTACCAGCGCGGCGTTGCGTTCATCCAGGTGCCGACGACCTTGCTGGCGCTGGTGGACTCGTCGGTGGGCGGCAAGACCGCCGTCAACCACACCCGCGGCAAGAATCTCATCGGGGCGTTCTATCAGCCGCGTTGCGTCGTCGCGGACATCGGCACGCTGGAAACACTCCCGGCGCGTGAACTCAGGGCGGGACTCGCGGAAGTCATCAAGTACGGCGTCATCCACGACCCCGCCTTCTTCGATTGGCTGAACGTCAACCTCGAACGCCTGCTTGCCCTGGACGCCGAAGCGCTTACCCACGCGGTGGCAAAGTCATGCCGGATCAAGGCTGCGGTGGTGCAGGCCGACGAGCGCGAAAGGGACTTAAGGGCCATCCTGAACTTCGGCCACACGTTCGGTCATGCGCTCGAGTCGCTGACCGGCTACGAGCAACTGTTGCACGGCGAGGCGGTGGCGATCGGCATGGTCATGGCGGCGGACCTGTCGTCCCGATGGGGAAGGCTGCCCCGCGGCGAGGCGAAGCGAATCAAGGACCTGATCGCCCGCGCGGGTCTGCCGGTAACGCCCCCGCCGGTTTCCGCCGACGCCATGCTGGAAGCCATGGGTATGGACAAGAAGGTCGTCGACGGGCGCATTCGCCTCGTGCTGACCGACGCGATCGGCTCTGCGGCGTTGACGGATCAGGCGCCGGAGGACGCGATCAGGGAGACCCTAGGGGCGGGCGAGGCGCTCTGCGCGGACTGACTGGCCATCTCGCAAGGATGTCCACTCCCCCATTAACCTTCCGATCTTCCAAACCCGATTATGCGGTTGTTGCCGCTGAATGGGTCCGTACAACGGCCTAGCTAGCCTTCAGATGGTAAGAGTCACCGATCCATCGACTCCGTTGTATATGAGAACTGCGTTCTGCAGTAAATCTCTTCCAATGAGCGCAATTAGTCCTTGTTCTTCAAGCCGGGCACCCATCGCCCCTTCAACATTGATCGTGATGTTGGGAAGCACGATCTTGCCAACAAAGAGAGGCACTTCTATGTCCGAATGCGTTGCCGAGGTCATTCGGCCGGTACCAAATATCGTGAGGCCCAAGTCATTGGCGACTTTCTGGTCGAGGCAAGTACGACTCGCTCCAGTATCGATCAGCGCACTACCACTTACCGCGCGAGACTCCATCCCGTCCGCAGCTTCAGATTGTTGTTGCCTGTCCGATATCGTTAAGGTCGCCGTTAGGATCGGACCACGTTGCTGCAACGCCTGCGGCGGAGGTATTTCTTGCTCGTTACCTTGGTTGTCCCGGAACGAACCGCTAAAGTGGGTCACCGATATTGGCACGCAGGGGTACTCCTAAAGCCAAAGCAGGATTCGACAGAACAGGGGCATCCTCTCCAGCCTTTCGGACTAGGAAAGGTCCTGCACAAAACCGGCGAATTCCCTCGTCGACCGCCTCTGTCTGCGTATCGAAACTACCAACCAGTTCTCGACCCTTGATTAGGAGGTATTGATTTGGATGCCGCTCCAGAAACCTGTCCCGATTCTGCTCGAAGAACTCCGTTTCCTCCGCAAGGATCGAACCAGACTTAGGGTTTCCCGACATGACTCTCTCCGTTTGTGGTTTCGGCACAAAAGCATCTAGCTAGTGCTCACCTCTTCCTTTTTGTACCTGCTTTGAGACGTACAGGCCGAAGTCTGGATGGCCTGCACCTTGGTCGGCAAGCTCGGGCACGCAGAATACTTTGGGCCTGAGCGTCGCACCGACCGCATTCAGCAAGTTCCCGAGCGGTCCGTAAGTTGACCGTTCGACCGTCGCGCCGCCGGATGCGCGGATCCGCCGCAGGTCCGTGAAGTAACTTTCCACGGCGGCGACCAATAAGGTCTGATTCATGGTCTCGTCGCCCACTGATCGTCAAAAGGTTTCGCGATTTCCTGTCGCACCTTGCTCTACATCCTTGGCGGACGCAATCAGCAATAGGAGGCAGAGGGGTGAGACCGAGAGGTGTCCAACGATCACGTTTTCGCGGGCGGCTAATCGTGCGGATTAATGAAACCCGCGTCAAATCCTTCCTGCCGACGGAGGCTCGGGCTCTATCCGTCCCCGTGCCGAAATGCGCTGACGAGCGCCTCCTGATCCGTCGCCGGCATCTGCGCATAATGGCTGAAAGCCATGCTGAAAGTGCCTTCGCCGCCGGAGATGGATTTCAGCCGCGAGTGGTATCCCTGCACTTCCTTCAGCGGCGCCTGCCCTGAAATCTCCGCGCGGCCGCCCGAAAGGCCGTTGGTGCCCTTGATCGAACCGCGCATGCTCGACAGGTCGCCCGCGACATCGCCCATGCAGTAGTCGGGAACCGTCACCGTGATATCGACGATCGGTTCCATGACGATCGGCCTCGCGGCCCGCACGGCGTTGACGAACGCCTGCTTGCCCGCCTGCACGAAAGCGATCTCTTTCGAGTCCACCGAATGGTGCTTGCCGTCATGGACGGTGACCCGGACATCCTGCAGCGGGTGGCCCGAGATGGCGCCCTCGGTGATGACTTCGCGCACGCCCTTCTCCACCGCGGGGATGAACTGCGACGGGATGACGCCGCCCACCACGGCGTTGACGAACTCGAAACCCTCGCCCCGGGGCAGCGGTTCGACCCGCAGAAAGACCTCCCCGAATTGCCCCGCGCCGCCGGTCTGCTTCTTGTGCCGGTGGTGGCCCTCGGCCTTGCCGACAATGGTCTCGCGATAGGCGATGGAGGGAAGCGAGGTCTTCAACGCGATGCCGTATTTTTCCTGCACTTCATCGAGCGTGATGCGCATATGCAGTTCGCCGATGCCGCGCAGGACCGTTTCGTTCATCGACGCGATCTGCTCCAGCCGCAGCGACGGATCTTCGGCGCAGAGCGTCGATACCGCCTCGTTCGCCTTCTGCGCCTCCGCATCGGACTCGGCGGCGATCGCGCGCCCGTACATGGGTTCCGGCAGCGGCATGGATCGCAAGTGAATGCCGTCTTCGCCGCGCGCGTCGTGCAGGACAGCGTCGAAGGTCATTTCCTCCGCCCGGGGAATCGCGCAGATGTCGCCGGGAATCGCCGTTTCCACCTCGGTCTGTTCGGCGCCGTTGAGCTTCAGCAAGTGGCCGATCTTGAACGGCTTGCGGCCGCTGCCGATGAATATCTGGCCGCCGCGGCGGATGGTGCCCTGGTGGCTGCGGACCGTCGCCATGCGCCCTCTGAACGGATCGATATCGACCTTAACGACATGCGCCACGGCGTGCAGTTCCGGATCGGGGGTGATCGATGCCGGCGCCGCGTCTTCGCCTTCGCCCCGCACGAAAGGCGCCGGATTGCCTTCCTTGGGGTTGGGCATGAAACGCTCGACTATGGCGAGCAACTCCGGCACGCCGGCGCCGCTCGTGGCCGAAGCAAAACATATCGGGACCAGGTGACCTTCCCGCAACGCCGTCTCGAAAGGTTCGTGCAGTTGCTCCGGCGCGACTTCGCCCTGCTCGAGATACAGTTCCATCAAGTCGTCGTCGACCTCGACCACCTGGTCGACGATCTGTTCGTGGGCGGCTTCCACCGAGCCGAAGTCCGGATCCGCTCCGTTCGCCTCGAAGAACACATCGACGACCTTCGTCCCGCGCTGCGCGGGCAAATTGATCGGCAGGCACTGTGAGCCGAACTCCGTCTGGATCTGTTCCACCACCGCGCCCACATCGGCGTCGGGAGCGTCGATCTTGTTCACCACGATCATCCGGCACAGGCCCTGCGCTTCGGCCGCGTCCATGAACTGCTGCGTCATCGGCTCCACGCCGGCCCCCGCATCGACCACCACGGCCGCGGTTTCCACCGCCGGCAGCACGGAAAGCGTCCTTCCCTGGAAGTCCGGATATCCAGGCGTGTCGACCAGGTTGACGTGCACGCCGTCGTGATCGAGGTGACAGAACGTGGCGCGCAGCGAGTGTTTCAGTTCCCGTTCCCGCGGATCGGAGTCGGAGACGGTGTCGCCGCTGTCCACCGATCCCTTCGCCGCGACTTCGCCCGCCGCATGCAGCAGCGCTTCAGTCAACTCGGTCTTGCCGGCGCCGGCGTGTCCAACCAGCGCGATGTTGCGGATATCTTCCGTGGTATACGCCACTTCAAGCCCTCCTTGCGATCACCCCATCGGCGAATATAAACCGAAAAACGGCCTTCGCCTTCACGTTTTTGTCGTGCGTCCCGCCGAACTTACGGCAGCAGCGTCGATCCGGTGAGGAAGCGGTCCACTTCGCGCGCCGCTTCCCGGCCCTCATTGATCGCGCGGACCACGAGGGATTGCCCGCCGCGGCAGTCTCCGGCCGCGAAAACGCCTTCCCGGTTCGTCTTGTGCACCCCTTTCTCGGCGGAAAAGTTCGAGCGCTGATCGTACTCGAGGCCGAGCCGTTCGGACACCGCATGTTCAGGACCGAGAAAGCCCATGGCGAGGAACACGAGCTGCGCATCCCATACCCGCTCGGTCCCCTCGAGGTCCTGGAACCTTCCGTTTTCCAACGAGACGTCGACGGTGCGCATGCCCGCAAGGCCGCCGTTGCCGTCATCGATGAACTCCACCGTATTGATGCAGTAGATCCGGGGGTCGCCACCGAACTTCGCGCCGGACTCCTGGTGCGCGTAGTCCGTCCGCAAAATGTTCGGATACAGCGGCCAGGGGTTGTTCGGCGCGCGCTCCGGCGGAGGCGAGGGGAACAGCTCGAAGTTCTGGAGCGACTTGCATCCGTGCCGCAGCGCGGTCCCGATGCAGTCCGCGCCGGTATCGCCGCCGCCGATCACCACCACGTCCTTGCCCTTGGCGGAAATGAAGTTGCCGTCCTCGAAGTTGGAGTCGAGCAGGCTCCGGGTATTGGCGGTCAGGAACTCCATGGCGAAGTAGACGCCCTTGAGCTCCCGGCCCGGCACCGACAGGTTCCGAGGCACCGTGGCGCCGGTGGCGAGGAGCAGGGCGTCGGACGCTTCGAACAACGCCTCGGCATCGATGCCGCCGTCGGATCCGTCCCCGACGTTGGCGTTGGTGACGAACTCGATCCCCTCCTCGCGCATGAGGGCGAGACGCCGCTCCACGATGCGCTCCTTCTCGAGCTTCATGTTCGGGATGCCGTAGGTGAGCAAGCCCCC
>CAZFGB010000159.1:0-20129 GCA_964518405.1 uncultured Pseudomonadales bacterium
CCTCGAACCGGCCCCGAAACCGTCTTCGGACGCCCCGCGGACGGCGCCGCGCCCCCGCCGAGCCGCCAGCACCAACTCGGCGGGCCGACGACGAGAGTCGCCCGGGTCCGAAAAACGCCACAGCGCAAGTCCCTCAGGATGGCGAACATTGAAGACATCACGTATGTATTTGATAATTCAACAATGGCCGAAATCGTATGTTGGAATTGCGGCTGCTCTCTCGAGGACATTCCGAGGCCGATCAGTCGCCACGCGAACTGTCCGGAGTGTTTCGAAGACCTGCATTGCTGCAGACTCTGCGCGCATTTCGCCCCGCGCCTGACAGGCCAGTGCGACGATGATCGCGCCGATCCTCCGGTACAGAAGGAGAACGCCAACTTCTGCGAGTTCTTTCGGCCCCTCGTCGGGGCGTACGAGGATGCCAGGCGCTCGCGGCGCGATGCGGCGCGCGAACGACTGGACGCGCTGTTCGGCGGAGACGGGGACGAGAAACCTGCTGGCGACGCGCCCGCCGGCACATCGAGTGAGGACAGGGCGCGAGCGAAGCTTGAAGCATTGTTCAAGAGCCCCGGGGATGACGCCGACTTCTGACTCCGCGGCGCGCGGCGAATCTGTCGCGGCGGTCACGGGCGGATGGCGGGGGCGACATGGTGCCTAACCCGGTCAGGCGGTGGCTCGTCGCCCGCCGCATTCGGCAACATCGCATCGACGACGCCCTTTGGCGCCGCATCGTCGCCGATTCGGACCTGTTTGACGGATTGGACGGCGCGACCCTCGAGCGGGTGCGCGATCTTGCGGCCCGGTTCATCGCCGAGAAGGGGTTCTTCGGCGCGCGCGGATTCTTGGTCGACCGCGCCGTGCGCGCCGCGATTGCCGCCCAGGCGTGTCGGCTGGTGGCGAACCTCGGCTTCGATTACCTCGGCGCTTGCCGCACGGTGATCGTTTACGAGGGCGGATTCGTCGCGGAGCGCGAAGTGGAGGACGAGGACGGCATCGTGCATACCGGTCGCGAAGAACTCGCCGGCGAGGCTGCGCACGGCGGCGCGGTGGTGCTGGCGTGGGACGACGCGCGCCCCCGGCGCAACGACGATCCGGATTACTTTCCGACCAACGTGGTGATTCACGAGTTCGCGCACAAGCTGGATGAACTGTCGGGACATCACAACGGCTTCCCGCCCTTGCCGAAGGGGATGTCGCATGCGCGCTGGGCAGAGACGTTCTCTGCGGCCTATGAGAGCCTTTGCGACGTGGTGGAGCAGGATCTGGAACCGCCCATAGACGACTATGCGGCGTCCGACCCGGCGGAGTTCTTCGCCGTCGCCGCGGAGACTTTCTTTACCGGCCCGGAGACTCTCGCCGATGCCTTTCCGCCGGTGTATGCGTTGCTGACGCAGCTGTTCGGGGAGGATCCGATCAGGACCCGCCGCGTCGGCGCTGTCTAGTGCGTTTCCATCCCATGCTCGGTTCCTCCCTCGACGAAGGAAAGCCCGTACGCGAGACTTATTCCGAGTACGAGCGCCAACAGGAGCTTGCCGCGATCATGGCTGTGGAACTGGACTTCCGGTAGCAGGTCGCTCAGGGAGATGCAAAGGAACGCGCCGGCCGCGAAGGCCAGCGTATAGCCGATCACGGCCCCTTCGTCCAGATGCCCGATCATGCCGATGCCCCAGAAACTCGCCGCGGCGACCAAGGGACAGAGCAGTGCGAATGCGAGGTTCGCGAGATTGCGCGCGCGGCGTCTGAAGCCGGCGGAGTTCATCATCACGATGATGGAATACGCGTCCAGCGGCTTGTGCAGCATGATGGCGATGAAGACCGCCAAGCCCGGCAGCAGTCCTTCGTCGATCCGCGCGCTGGCGCCCAGGGCGACGCCCTCGGTTACGGTATGCAGGCTGAGTCCCAAGGCAATGCCGAGGAGACTGCTCGAGCTGATGCCGGCATGGTCGTGTCCGCGCCTGTCGCCGTACAGGTCGCTCGCCTCGCTGCTGAAGTCGTGCTGGTGAAACTGGAAGACCCGCAACAGGATGACCATCGCGACCATCCCGAGGACCATGCATCCGGCGACCGACGCGACGCCCTCATGGCCCTGGACGCGCTCGAGACTATGCGGAAGCAGGTGAAACACCGCCATGCCGAGGATGAAACCCGCCACCAGGCTCATCGCGACCTGGACGCGCGTGTGCGTCATCCTCCCCAGCTCCGACAGCTTCCCGCCGATGACGGAAGCGGCGAAGATTCCCGCCATGTATCCGATGAGCAGTAGTGGGGCGTTCGATTCCATGGGGTGGCTGGTGCACTCCGGCTAGCGCGCAAACAACAACAAGAATACGTGTCGGGCGATCTTGGCGTACAACGTGCCGACGCTCATTCCCAGGTCGTCAGCCTGCGCCGAATCGGCAGCCGCCGGACCATGGGCCTATCCGAAGACCAAGTCGTATAGCCAGGGGAGGCCGAAGGCCAGGACGACGCTGACGACGAGGCCCGACAGCGCCTTCGCGGCGTCCGAGATCACCTTGCGCGCGGTGCCGCGCGTGGTCGTATCGGAGAGATAGAAGGACAGCGCGAACTCGCGCCCGGCCAGCACGCCGAGAAACACCCAGGTCGTGCTCATCGGCATATTGCTCATTTCCTTGAACACCAGCAGCACGACGCCATAGATGAAGTCGATGATGGTTGCCGCGCGAATGTCGGTGGTATCGGTCTTGCTGGTGACGATCTTCTGAATCTCGCCGCCGAACTGGTAGAAGATGTACCCCTGCATGATCAGCAGCGCGCCCACGCCGAAAGCCAGCCAGAGCGGGGAAAGTTCCCGCGGCAAGTAGACGAAGATGTTGGCCAGGTCCTGGATCAGCCATTGGCTCCACAGGAAGCCGGTGGATGCCCATTGCAGCACCACCCAGTAAGCGGGTATTTCCTCGCCCCGCGTCCGGTGGAAGTACTCCGTGGCGCGCTTGAACACGAAGCTGAACAACAGGATCGCGGAGATGAAGGCGACCGCGTAGCCGAGGGCCGACTTGGTGAGCATGGCGCCGAGATTGCTCGTTTGGCCGCCGGTGACGGCGAACACGGTGAGCACAAGAAACGTCGTGCTGACCGGAACCCCGAGACGCGTGAGGATCAGCAGCGCCAGCGGCGGAATGGCGTGTATCCACGACACCCCCCCATCCGGCACCGGAAACTTCTCTAGGCGGCCGTAGGCGGGGTCGCCGTCGTTGACGGTCCAGCCATAGAAGAGCACGGCAAGGAGAATGCTCCCGGCGAAGATCCACAGCACCCACCAGGGCCGGTGCGAGTTTGAGGCCAGGAACGTCCCCAGGGTCTGGATCGAGTCGTTGGCGACCACGGAATAGGCCGCCAGCAGAAACCCGACGATCATGTAGATCTCTAACAGGGGAATGGCGGTCTCCTTCCAGCGGCCCCTGAAGGAAACCGCTTTTTCTCGACCGGGATTGTAACGGATCGGACGGATGACACGCTCGGCGATCGGACGTAATCTAGGCTTGTCGAATCAAGGGAGATCGGTCATGCCAGCAATCGGTCGTCGCGATGTGTTGCGTCTTGGAGCCGTGTCGAGCGTCATGCCGATCGCATCGGCGGCCGCGCGCCAGGAGTCGCCTTTGGCGGGAGAAATCCGCCGCTACGTGCGCCTCGGTCGGACTGAGCTTGAGATTTCCGACATTTCGTTCGGCTCAAGCAGGTTGCGGCGCGGCGGCGAGCACTTGATTCACCATGCCCTGGACAAGGGCATCAACTACTTCGATACGGCGGACGGCTATAGCGCCGGGGCGTCGGAACATACGATCGGGCGGGCGCTCGAAGGTCGCCGCGACAAGGTTGTCATCGCGTCGAAGTTCGTGGCGGGCGCGGACGAGACGCGCATGTCGCTGATGCGTGCGCTCGATACGTCGTTGCGGCGCTTGCGCACGGACCATATCGACGTGTATTTCAACCACGCGGTGAACGATGTCGCGCGCATGGCGAACCCCGAGTGGCACGAGTTCACGGCGATGGCGAAGCAGCAGGGGAAGATCCGTTTCACCGGAATGTCGGGTCACGGCCCGAGGCTCATCGAGTGTCTCGACTACGTCTTTGACCGGGACCTCGTGGATGTCGTCCTGGTGGCCTACAACTTCGGCCAGGATCCCTCGTTCCTGTCCAATATCACGCGGTCGTTCAGGCTGCCGGAGCAACCGGACCTGCCCCGCGTGCTCGCGAAGGCCAAGGCCAGGGACGTGGGTGTTGTGACCATGAAGACCCTCATGGGCGCCCGACTGAACGACATGCGGCATTACGAGACCGGCGGCGCGACATTCTCCCAGGCGGCGTTTCGCTGGGTGCTGTCGGATCCGAAGGTTGATGCGCTGGTAGTTTCAATGACGGGCGAGGAACAGATCGACGAGTATCTGGGCGGATCGGGCGGCCTGCCCGTGTCCAGCGAAGACGTCGCGCTGCTCGAACGCTACGCGGTGACCAACGGCATCACCTATTGCCGCCACGCCTGCTCCCAGTGCGAGGGGGCGTGTCCCTACGGCGTTCCCATCCCCGACGTGTTGCGTACGCGGATGTACGCGACCGACTACGGCGATGTTCGGTTCGCCCGTGAGGAATATTCCAGGCTCGAGGAGAACGCCGCTGCGTGCCTGTCCTGCACAGGGGCGCCGTGCGCCGGTGCGTGTCCGCATGGAATAGATTTGCCCGCGTTCGCGCCGGCGACACACCGCATGCTTGCATGAGGCGCCGCGTCGGCCTCCGAACAGCTCGCCGCCTCGCCGATACATGCTCTGGGTAGTCGACAAGAAGGTCATCAAACACGTGATCGAAGCGGGTTCGGCATTGGTCGAAGTGCCGGTCCGCATCCGTTTCGAATACTCCTTGGCGGAGGAGTGTTTCGTTTCAGGTTCCATGAAACGCGCGTTCGTGTACAACCGGCGGGCGCTGGTGCGGCGGTTTCCCCAACTCGACGTCAAGGAACTCGACGCGGAGATGGAAGAGGTCGTCGATCGCGCGCTGTGCGAACACCTGAAGTTCGCCGGCTATGCGCATGGCGGTATCGAACTCTATGGGGGCGCCCCGGAGGTGGACCCGGCGCCGGAAGAAAAGGCCGAAACCCCGAAAATCATCCTGCCGTGAGGCGCCGCTTCCGGCCGCCCTATGCGGGTATGCCGGTGCGGTCGAGTTCCTGCAGCCGTCCCGTCGGTTCCTTCAGTCTTTCTCGCGCCCAGTCCCGCGTGTCGGCGTCATGGGTGAACAGGATCACCTGGGTGGAGGCGCTGATGGCAAGCAACGTGTCGAGTATGGCTTCACGCCGCGCTGTATCGCTGGTGGCGATGGGATCGTCGAGGATGAGGGGACAGGTTTCGTTCGGGTTGGACAGGTGTTCCGCCAGCGCCATGCGCAGGAGCAGGTAGATCTGTTCGGCGGTGCCATGGGACAACCGCTCGGCCCTTCGCCATGGATCGGTGCCGCCCCTGACCTCGACTGCGAGCGACTTGGGATCGATGCGGCAATCCGTGTAGCGTCCCCCGGTGATTCGGGAAAGGTGATCGACGACACTGTCGCGGAGTTTCGGCGCTATATCCCGGTGAACGCGCTCCTCGGCGCGGCGCAGGAAATCGATGGTTCTCTGCAGGGTCGCATCGAGACGTTGCAGCCTGTCGTACTCGAGTCGGTCATCCTGTTCGGCCTCTTCCGCTGCGGATACGTCCGGCATGCTCTTGGTGAACAGGTCCAGTTCGCCGCGGGCTCGCTCCTCGTCGTTTCGCGCGCCGTCGAGGCGTCGGCTCAGCTCCTTGGATTCCGCCAGTTCCCATTGCCAGTCCAGCCACCATCTTTCCAACGCCGAGCTGCGTTCCTCGGTTGCGCCCGGCGGGACGCCGCCGAGATCGGCCGCGCGGTGCAGGTCGCGTTCGACATCGTCGCGCCTTCGGGCGTCTTCCCGGTAACGTCCGTCGGCTTCGCGTCGATGTTCGATTACGGATTCGATACGCGCCCGTCGCTCCGCAAGCGTGGCAAGTTGGCGGGAACGGCTTTGGCGCCGGGCGACGATCCCGGCGGTAAACGCGAACACTACGGCGGCGACAAACTCCGGGCCGGCGTATGCGAAAGCGATAGTGGCGGCGATGCCGAACCCGACTGAAGCCAAGAGCCATCGCGAGACGGATCCTGAAGAATCGATGGCGGCCAACTCGTTGTCGGTTTTGGCGAGATCGTCACCGAGTTGCGCAAGCGACTTTCCGGTTGGCGCGCGCGCCGGCGGCAGCGAAGACCAGGCGTCGACTGCGGCCCGGATTCGCGCCGCTAGCTCCGCGTCTTCTGCCGAACGCCGTAGCGGTGAACCTTCTTCGATGCGTGACGAGTCGCGCTGGGCCTGATCGGCCGCGGCGTGCAGGCGTTCCACTTCAGCCTGTCGATAGAGGTATTCCTCGTGCGCGTCCCGCGCTTCGGCGAGGCGTTCCTGCGACTGCTCCAACCGCTGCCCGGCGAGGCGCAGGGGTTTCTTATAGGCGCGGGCGGAACCGACGTTGTCCCGGTGCCACCTGTCCAGCGCGTCGATGGCCGCCGCCGCCGTGGCGTCCGCGCCTGCGTTGTCGGCTGCGCGCTGCAGGGCCTCCTGCAAGCTGTCCGCCGCCTCCAGCACCCGCACGATGTCGGCCTGTGGAACACACGCGGTGCCGAGAAAGGACCTGCGGTCGAGTCCTAGAAAGACCGCCCCATCCGGCGCGCCGTCGCGGATGATGTCCGGCGCATAGTCATGTCCCGCCATGTCCGCGTCTTGAGCAGTGCCGGTCCTTGCAGCGAGGTCGTGCCGCAACTCGACCCGAACGTCGTCGTCTCGCGCCACGACGGCGCTGACCTCCCACCTGTCGGTTCCGTTCCACGGTTTGTGGCGGCGTGCGAAGTCGCGGTTCGGGGTAGTCTGTCCGCGGCTGCGCCGCATGCCGCACAATCCGGCGTACAGCGCGGCGTGCCAGGTCGACTTGCTGGCTTCGTTGGGGCCGTATACGACGTTCATCCCCGGGGCGAGTTCCAGTTTCTCCTCGACGAGGGGCCCGAAGGCATGGGCGGCAACCGATTCGAAGCGCACTACAGGACCTCCAGGTCTTCGCGGCCGTCGAGAGCCCTGAGGCCGGTGATCAGTACGCGCCGCTGTTCGTCCGCCGGCAAACCGGCTTCCATGACGTCATTGACGAATCGGCCGCGCACCGTAGGTTCCTGCCGGATCGCGTCCAGATCGTATCCGGGGTGCAACTGACCGCGCCGGATCTGCACCGCTTCGAAGCGCGTCAGCAGAAAGTCCCGCAGTTCGTCTTCGTGCAGTTCGACGCCGGGATCGATCTCACCACTGACTGTCAGGCGGACCACGCCCGCGAAACCATCGGTTGCCTTGTCGAGGCGTTCCCGGACCTGTTCCCGCATGACGCAGCCGGTGATGTCGAGACTCACGTCGTGGACTCTTTCGGCGGCGATCCGACGACGTTCGCGACGGACCATGCCGTCCGAATCGATCATTGCGATGACGGCCCCGCGCTCGCCGTCCTCGCCGAAGGCGAGGGGTTCGGGATTGCCGGGGTAGGTGTGCCGGGCTGCGTCCCTCGGCCGGTGGTAGTGGCCGAGGAAGGCATGGTCGAGGCCCGCGCTCTCGATCTCGGACGCTTCGAACGGCGCATGCGGTTGCTTGCCATCGCCCTGGGCTGTCAACCAGGAGTGCTCGGAACCGTGGAACAGAGCGATATGCCGGCCCGGCCCTGCGGTGTGAAACCGGTCGAGAAAGTTGGGTGTGTTGGCCGGACCGCGATGCGCGGCGCCCCAGAGGGTCAAATCGCGGCCGAGTTCCACCGGTCGAAGCGTGGACTCGCGGAAGACGTGAACGTTGGGACTCCACTCCACCAAGTGGTAAATGCTCTGCGGACCGTACCAGTCGTGATTGCCGGGGGCGAGAAAGACGCGCAGGGGATCGAGTTCGGCGAAGGTCGTTCGCAGGAACTCCGCCGTGTCCGGCGCGATGCGGTCGTTCTCGTACAGATCACCGCCGCAAAAGAGGGCGTCGGCGTGGGTCTCTCTCGCGAGGTCCGCGATGCGGCCGAGCGCGTCCCGCAACCCATGGCGTCGCCGGCGCGCCGTTTCTCCGCCGGCGCCGGCCCATGCGAACTGCGCATCGAGGTGCAGGTCCGCGAAGTGCACGATCTTCATGGCCGTATCCTGTCTGTCGGTGCTGCGGGAATCAACCGCGACAGACGCGTTCCCGAACGGGTTCCTGCCGGCAATGGTTCAAACGTAGGGCACGCCTTGCGCTTCGACATACAGGGAGTAGATCGACTGCGAGCCTGTCATGAAGAGCCGGTTGCGCTTGACGCCGCCGAAACAGACGTTGGAGACGGTCTCTTTCAGGTGGATCGCGCCGATCTTGGTCCCGTCCGGAGCAAACACATGGACGCCGTTCTCCGCCTCGCCCGCCCAGCCGGCCGCGGACCAGACATTCCCGTCCGTATCGACGCGCAGACCGTCGGGGCTTGTTCTGCCGAGATCGCAGAAGACCCGGCCGTTGTCGACGCGTTTGCCGTCAACCACATCGTAGGCCTTGATATGGCGCGGAAAACCCGGCGTGTGGGAGGCGCCCGTGTCCACCACGTAAAGCACGGAGCAGTCCGGCGAGAAGGCGAGGCCGTTCGGTTTCTCCATCTCCTCGATGACGACGGTCGCTTCCAGCGTTTCCGGGTCGATGCGATAGACGCGGGTGGGGAGCTCGAACGGCGCCTTGTTGCCTTCGTAGTTCCAGATGATGCCGTAGCCCGGATCGGTGAACCAGATGCCGCCATCGGGGTGCACCACCACATCGTTGGGCGCGTTCAGCCGCTTGCCCTCGAACCGGTCCATCAGCACCGTGATCGTGCCGTCGTGCTCGGTGCGGGTGACGCGCCGGCTGCCGTGCTCGCAGGTGACGAGACGGCCCTGCCGGTCCCGGGTATTGCCGTTCGCGTTGTGCGACGGCGAGCGGAACACGTCGACCTCGCCGGTGAGCTCCGACCAGCGCAACATGCGGTTGTTCGGAATGTCGCTGAAGACGAGATGGCGGCTGTCGCCGAACCAGACGGGACCTTCGGTCCACCGCGCCCCGGTCCATAGTCTTTCCAGCGCCGCGCTGCCGAGCACGTATTGGCGAAAACGCGGATCGATCACCTCGACGGCGGGGTCGGGATAGGGCACCGGCTCGCGCCAGTCGCGGTCGAGCAGGCGGTCTGTCGTCATGGATGCATCTCCGCGAGAGGTTGCGTCAAGCGTAACGCAAAGCCGGGATTTGACGGATAATCGAGCCTCATCCGAGGTTGGGGAATGTCCCTTGAACGCGCGGTTCTTCGTTGGCCAGATCGTCTCGCACAATCGGTTCGGCTACCGCGGCGTGGTGTGCGGTGTCGATGCCGGGTTCAGCCTTAGCGAGGAGTGGTACGAGGAGATGGCGAGAAGCCGGCCGCCGAAGGATCGGCCCTGGTATCACGTGCTGGTGGACGGAGCGCTCCACAGCACCTATGTCGCCGAGCGCCATCTCGAGGCGAGCGGTGACTTGAGCCAGATCGAACATCCCTGGCTCGGCGAACATTTCGACCGGTTCGACGGCGAGCGCTACCACACGATCATTCGCGCGCAGTAGGCGGCGAGGCAGTATCGGCGCGGATCAGGCCAGACCGAATACCGGTGCCGCGTTGTCCCAGAATATCTTGCGGACGCTGTCCTCCGGCAACCCCTGCTGCTCCAGGTTTTCCATGCCCCGAGGCCACGTGCCGTCGGCATGGGGGTAGTCCGTATTGAACGTCACGTAGTCGTCGCCGACCAGGTCGCAGACGGCGCCGAGCGTCATCTCGTCACCCCGGCAGGCCACCAGGAAGTTCGACTTGAAATACTCGGTGGGCCGCTGTTTGAGGTCGGGATGTTCCGCATTGCCGGAAAAGTCCCAGTGCTGCTCCATCCGCTGCAGCCAGTAGGGCAGCCAGCCGGCGTCCGCCTCGACGTGCACGATGGACAGCTTCGGGTGACGCTCGATGGTGCCGAACCAGATCAGGCTCATCATCGCCGCCATGGCCTCGAACGGATGCGACAGGATGTGGCCCGACGTGTGCGTTTCCATGCGATCGCCGAATGAGGGAAGGTAGGGCGAACCGGAGTCGTGGATGCACACCGGGCGGTCCAGTTCCTCGATCGTGCGCCACACCTCGTCGTAGTCCCGGTGGTGCAGGTTGCGGCCGGCGACGGGATTGGGGCGCACGAAGAAACAGGCGCAGCCCTGCTCGGCCATGCGTTTCGCTTCCTCGATGGCGAGGTCCGGCGCCTGCATGGGGAGCATGGCGGACATGCGCAGGCGTTCCGGGGCGCGGCTGCAATAGTCGAAGCTCCAGTCGTTGTAGGCGCGGCAGACGGCGGCCAGCAACTCTGGATCGCGAAATGGCCTGCCGAGCATCTGCCCGCCCTGGGTGGGGTAGAGCACCTGGGCATCGACCCCGTATTCATCCATGTCGGACAGGCGAACTTCCGGGCTGAACCCGGCGGCGCGCGCCGCCTCGTGTTTTTCCATGGAGGCTTTCCTGGAGGCCGCGTGGAACTCCTCGGCGTGCATCGGGTAAGTTCCGTCCTGCTTGGCGATGGGTTCGCCTTCCACCGTGAGGCCGGCGCGGCCGTGGCCGATGTCGTCGAATTTCGGCGCGCGGTCGGCGAATGCCGGGTCGATGTATTCCCGCCAGATGGACGGCGGCTCCATCTGGTGGGAGTCGGTGTCGATGACGCGATAGCCGTTGCGCATGTGAAGCCCTCCCCGGATCGTGGACACGATCATACCGCGACATCGCGAGATATGAGCGCGCCGGTCAGCCCTTGACGCGGACCACCTGTTTCAGCGTGTGCACCACGTCCACTAGCGATGTCTGCGCCTCCATGACGGCATCGATGTCGTTGTACGCGCCGGGCGTCCCGTCGATGACTCCTGCGTCCTTGCGGCACTCGACACCGGCGGTGGCATCGCGATGGTTCTTGAGCGTGAAGGTCCACGGGCGGGCGCCCAAGATCCAAAGCCGTCAGCCAGTGCGCCTCCATCTGTTCACGGTGTTGCTCGATCAGGACGGCTGGGTTCAGGGCGCTTTCATCGACCGGAACGCCCGGCGTCCACGGCCGATCGGAGCTTCCCTGGCACGTGGGTCCGAATTGGAAGTTCTACGCGAACCTTGCCGAAAACAGCCGCGATCCCAGTTCCTGTAACTTCGCGCTGTCCTTGACGCTTGCGACCAAGTGACCGGGAATGGCGTCGACGCCGTTGTGCGCGCCCGAGATCGCCCCGGCGATCGCAGCCGTCGTGTCGACGTCGCCGCCCACCCGAATCGAGCATTCCACTGCCGCGGGATAGTCGTCCGGACATTTGAGGAAGGCGTATAGCGAAGCGAGGACGGTAGGTTCGACGGTCGGGGGGATGCCGAAGCCTTCCCTGCTCTTTGCCCACGGCGGCTCCCCACCGGCCGCGACGATGGCCTCGAGCGCGGCGGTTTCGTCGAGTGTGAGCCAGTCGCGCAACGCGAGAATGTGAGAGGCGAACTCCGGGCTGTGCCCGGCGACGGATTCGCTCGTCAGCCGCAGGAACGTGTCCGTGTCGATCTTGATCGAAGTGCAGGCGCAGGCGACGGCTGTCGCGGTCGCGATCGCCCCGGCGATAGCCAGCGGATGTTGGTGGGTGACGATGCTCGAAATCGTGGCGTCGGCGGCAAGCTGATCGGCCTGGTCGAAGTTCCAGAGACCGACGGGACTGACGCGCATCGCAGAACCGTTCAGCGGGAGATCGTCCGTTTCCGCGGCTTCGTGCCAGGGCACGCCCTCGATCAGGCGCTTGACGGCGCGGTCCGCGACGGGACCCTGGCCGACGATCTCGCCGGTTTCCCACAGCTTCGCGAACTCGCGGGCGATCGCGGCGCCATCGACGCGGCCCGCGTCCACAATGCTCTGCGCGATCGCAACCGTCTGCTGCGTATCGTCCGTGAACTGCCCGGCGGAATAGGATCGAAACGGGTGGAACCCGCCCGTGAGATCGGTGACTTTCGCGATTTCCTCTCGCGACCTTCCTTCAAGCGGGGCGCCGAGGGCATCGCCGACGGCGCAGCCGAGGAGGGCGCCGATGAACTGGTCTTCTCGCGGCCGTTTCGGGTTCATGGCATCCGCCCCAATCACATTCCCTGGAAGTCACCGGATTTTCGCACAGCGAGGTCCGCGGGAGAGCGGGATTGTCGGCGTTCAGTTCGCCAGCGCCTCGCGCGCCTTGATGAAAGCCCGGGCACGGTCTTCGGCGTTTTGCCGAATGTTCGCCCAGAAGAGGTCGAAATCCGAGCCGTGCAGGTTTCTCCCGAACAGTGACCACCATCCCCCGTATTTCAGTTTGGGATCTCGGTCAGCGTTTACAAACAACCAGTTGGACCGCTCGCCCCGCTCGCAGTAGGCCGATACGGTCCCTGCAACCAACTCGCCGAGCGCAGCATCGAGTTCGCTAGATTTGTTCCATATCGTGAGTGCGCCCAAATGATCCGCCTTGTCGCTCGGGCGGCTGTCGGTTGTCCATGTAATGGGGTTGACGCAGAGGTTCTGGCTCGGGGCGAAGCCGGAGTAATCCGTGCCGTTCCAGTTCTTTTGGTCATCGCGGTTGCTCCAGGGAGACGGCGTCCTGTCGCCCTCGTGCGCATCCCAAGTAATCAAGCAACCGGTTTGCTCGGGCGAACTGCAAACTTCGATGTCATGAAACCCCTCCTCGATCAAGGCGCTGGGCAATGAGTGGCCGATGGCATACGCCGCGACCAGCCGGTCCATCACCGGAGTGCCCTCGATCTCTTCCATGATCAGCCGGACCATCTGAAACGTACCTTGGCTGTGGCTCCCCAGGACGATGGGGCTGTCCGGATCGATTTCCGCGACGAACAGGCGGAACGCTGCGCGCACGTCCTGGTGGCCAATGTCCATGATCTGGTTTACCTCATCCTCCTGGTAACCCATGATGTTCGACTGTCGAAAGCGTGGTGCGTACACCCGACAGCATCCGTTGAATGCGGACGCTTGCCTTGAAATCGAGCCGATGTCGGTCCCGCGTCGCGCGTCTTCGTCGTCCATCGGCTGCACCCAGTGTTCCTTTCCGCCGTAGGTGGTGGGGTGCAGGAAGAATGCGTCCGCCAGCCGCGTCTCCTGAGGCGTGGACGGTACGCCGTCGGGTCGGCGCTCCGCGGGGCTTGCATCGTCGGGCCAGGCCGCCCAATGCGCACGCAACGTATAGTCAGGCGCGTCCGGCAATGGCTTGTCGCCGAAGCGGTGCTTGGGCGCGACCATCCATCCGTAAACGCCTGGCCCCAGCAACACCAGCGCCAGCAGCAGAACAATGACGGCGCCAAGCCCCCAAAGCGCGATCTTCAGCAGTTTTCTCACGTACTTACGAACTACGCTCCAACGTATCTGTTCGCGTCAGGTATCGCGTCTTCTCCTTGCCCTCGGCATAGGCGATTTTCATCGCGAGTCGGGGGTTAAGCGTCACGTTGGGGCCCGACATATGCGGTTCAAAACTATCGAACGCGACAGCTTCTCCTCTTGTCAGGTCGACCAAACCCATGGACTCCGCCATCCGAGATGCAATTCGATGCGGAATGGAGATCGGGAAGCCGCCCGCCGGTTCCGTACCCTCCTCGTGTTCCAGGATTGATCCCGTATTGAATGACGACATCTCACTGACGGCGACCTGGTTTTGACGCGACAGCATCAGGCCGCCCCTTTCTTCCGACATGTCTTCAAGCGCGATCCACACCGAGAAGATCGTTGGTGACGCCTCTTTGCCGATCCAGTAGGGACGGTCCTGGTGCAGCGCCGTTCGGGCGGCGCCGGCGCCTTTGATCAACAGGCTGGCGTGGTCGATGACGGGGACATCGAAAGCCACCATGTTGGAGATCTCCGTCCATATCTCCAGGTGGAACAGTCTCAACAGGTCAAAATTGTTGTCTTCCGGCAGTGCGCCGACAAAGAAATCCTTGCCGACCCAATGCAAGGACTCCTTGTTGCCAGATGAGGAGACAAGCACATCGGCCCGTCCAAGCAGGGCATCGATGTTCTCATCCGAAACTCGCGACGTTAATCTGCACCACACGACGCGGTCTCCATCGATTTCCGTGTTTCCCGCATCGAGCGAAGTGGCTTCAGATCACTCGATGATCGCATCTCTCACCAGTTCGGCGATCTTCCAGGGCAGATCTGTCGGTCCCTGAACCATGTATACGACCGTCAGTTCCTCCTCCGGCGCCGTCCAGGACACGGTGCCCGCGGCCCCCATCCAGCCGAATGCGCCAGCCGTTCGGCCATCCTTGGTCTTGTCGGGATCCACGGTAATGCCGACCGTATACCCGAACCCTCGACCGGATCCTCCCTTTTCCGTTTCGTTGAACAGATTCCCCACCTGGTTGGTCGACATCATGGCGACGGATTCTGGCTCGAGGAGCCGATGGCCGAACAAGGTTCCCTCGTTCACCAGCATCTGCTCGAAGTGCATGTAGTCCCGGGCGGTGCTGACCAGGCCGATGGAACCCGAGAAATAGTCGTCGGACCTGATCCAGGGTCCCTTGTCATTGCCGAATACCGGCATCCGGTCCAGTTTGTCTTCCGGCACATTCCAGTGCGTATCCTTCATGTCCAGCGGATCGAAGATGCGTGTCTGAACGAACTCGTTGAACGGTGTGCCCGACACGATCTCGACGATCCGCGCCACGACATCCAGACCGACAGTGCCGCTGTAAGCCCAGCGGGTCCCGGGCTGAAAGTCCAGCGGACCTGAGGCCACCTTGGGGATCCAAGAAGCGAGAGTATCCGACTCTCCGGGTCTCTCCAGTTTCGAGACCATTGACCCGATCCCGCCCGTATAGAGCCCGGCCGTGTGGGTCAACAGATCGTGAATGGTCGGGGGCCGGTTCGCATCCACAAGCCGATGGTCGGGAACCTTCTGTTTTTTGAACTTCTTGTTGGACTCATCCTTGGACTTGATGATGTCCTTGCCGGCGGATTCCTTGGCGACGGCCACCTGGATACCCTTGAACTCGGGAATGTACTTTTCGACCGGGTCTTCCGGATTGATCAGGCCTTCCTCGATCATCATCATGGCGGCCACGCCGAGCACCGGCTTGGTCGAGGAGGCCATGTGGAACATCGCGTCCTTCCGCATCGGCCTCTTGGTCGTGTCGTCGATTACGCCATGAGCCTCCAAATAGACCACTTTGTTGCGTCGGGTGATGCCAATCACGACTCCCCGGATGCGACCGTCATTAATGTACTCCTGAACAAGATCATCGATTTCTTTCAGTCGTTCGGTAGACATGCCGACGTCTTCCGGGCTTCCGTGAGGTAGCTCGCGACTTGTGGTCATCGCAGTCTCCAAAGTGTGTTGAGGTTCGACTGAAGGCGGTTGGGCGGCGCTCGTGCCACAGAAAGTGGCAATAAGACAGGCGGCAGCAATCATCAATGGTCTTGGCACGGTGATTCTCCTGTTCCCGTCTTGCTTTGGCGGTGCAAGCCTACCAGCCTTTCGAGCAGTTCCGGTGTCGTGTGGGTGGGATTGCTGCCTTGCCGATCGGCCTGGCGGCGGTCGCTTGCGTGTAAACAGCGGATGTCGCACAGTGATCTGCGCCATTTGCGTACAGAGTCCTCCGCATGTTTCGGTACCTGGCCGGGTTGTTGTTGTTCTGCGCAACGATGAGCGAGGGAGACACGATATGGAGGGGCTTGGTCGTCGCGCCCGAGAGCCGTTGCGCCCCCTATGATCGCGGCGACTACCGGTACCCGCAGTCCGTGGAGGACGACATCATCGCTGGGTTGGGGGACCTCTTCAGCCCTTACACGTGTGCCCAGTTCGGGTCGAGCAGAGAGACGGAAATCGAACACATGGTCGCCGTTTCCCAAGCCCATGACAGCGGGTTGTGCATGGCGGACCTGCAGACCAGGCGCCGTTTCGCTTCCGATCTGCGCAACCTGACCTTGGCCGCGCCCGCCGTCAACCGCAAGAAAGGCGCCAGGGACGCCGCCGAATGGCTGCCGGAGACGAACCGCTGCTGGTTCGCTGGCCGGGTCGTCGAGGTGCGCAAGGCTTATGAACTCACCATCGATCGGCGGGAGGCCGCCGCGCTGGAATCCGTGCTGTCCGATTGCTCGGCCGCGGATGTGCGAGAGGCCTTCTGCGCGACGCGTTCGTTCTTCATGCAGGTTCTGGTGCCGATCATGAGAAGCGACGTACCCGAGGCTGGCGAAGCGTCTCCGTGATGGCTGGGCAGCGCCGCCCTGCTGCGCTGATTGCTCTCATCGCGCTGGCATGCGTCCTTGGTGGCGAAGCAAATCCGTTGCCGCCGGAGTGGTTCTCTGAGCCCGAGACGGCGGGTGAGCTTGGCATCACGCGTTCTCCCAGATCCTGTTCCTGGACGGGCTGGGGCCTACCGCCGGTCGGAGAACCCGGACCACTTGGTCATCGTACAGCCATGCCGGACGACCGAGGTGGGCGCGGCGTCATTAGTCGGGTTCTAGCCCTGATGCCCGGATAAGGATTTCCCTGAGTCACTGGAATATTCTTTGGTGGCGGGGTGTTACATGCGAAAATCGGGTTTCCGGCAGTTTCACTTCGCAGGTGAAGATTGAAGAAGAGAAAAATCCGCCCGCCGAAGGTCGAGTTCGAATTCACCGATCTGGACCTGACCGCCTTCGGCGGCGCATCGGTGCTGGCGCGAACGGCGCGGCGCTTCGGGCTGTTCGAGCTGCTCGACGATGCGGTTTCGGTGAAGGTCAGGAACCGAGGCGCATCCGACGCCGAGACGCTGTGGGCCATCGTCGCGTCGCTGGCCCGCGGCCACGGCGCGCTCAGCGACCTCGACGCGCTGCGCGCCGACACCGTGGCCAGCGCCCTGCTCGGACTTGGCCGCGTGCCCGAGGCGCGCCGCGCCGGGGAGTGGCTCGGGCGCGTGAGGCCGGTCGACGTGAAGGGTCTGTGGAAGGCGGCCGTCGCGTTCGCCGCCCGGGTGGCGCCGGCCGTCATCGAGCACGAGGCGCGGACGAAGGGCTACGTTCCGCTGTTCATCGACGCCACCGGCATCGAGGTGGACGGGCAACTCTTTCAATGGGCGAGGAAAGACTACAACGGCCGCCGCGGCTACTGGCTGCACGCCACCTTCCTGGGCGGCCTTTGGTCGGCGGGGCAGTTGCAGCCGGGCGGCGGCCGGGTGACGCTGAACTGGCGCAAGCTGCTCGACTGGACGGCGGGGATGGTGCCCGACGGCGCGCCGGTTTGGCTTCGCGCCGACAACGCCTATTACAAGGGGGAGTTGGTGCGCGAATGCGCCGCCCGGGGTTGGGACTACTCGATCAGCCTGACGCACGACGGGTGGCGCAAGCCGGTGCTGGAACAGATCGAAGGGCTCCCGGACTCGGCGTGGACGGACATCGGCATGGAGGAGGAGGCGATCTTCGCCAGCCATCGCCCGGGCGGATGGGAGCGGGAGCAGCACTACGCGGTGGTCCGGCGCCGCATCCAGGGCGGCCAGCTGCTGCTGGTGCCGCACCACACGGTGATCCTGGTGTCGACCAACGACCTGCCTCTGAAAGAACTGGTGCGTCGCCACCGGTGCAAGCAGGGCCAGGAGAACGCCTTCAAGGGTCCGCTCACCGACATGGACCTGCACCATCCGCCGTGCCGGTCGTACCGGGCCAACCAGGCGTTCTACGCCTTGGGGCAGATCGCCCAGGTCCTGCTGCGGGCGGTGCAGTACGCGGCGCTGCCGAAGAGCGCGCGGCGCCACGGAATCCGGTCGGTGATCCGCTACGTGGTCCGCGCGGCGGCGCACATGGTGCGCACCGCGCGGCGCGTGGCGGTGCGCTTCGCCAAGACGAACTACCGGCTCGACTGGCTGTACCACGCCATGATCTCGCTGGAGGCTCGCGCCCCGCCGCCCGCGACGCCGGCCTGATCCCCCGAAATCGCCCGACGCCGCCCCGCGGCGGGGACGCGCTCGCGCGCGTCTCGAAATCGAATGCCCCGCAAGCTGGATCGGGCGTCCTCTCGGAGCCATTTGACCGTTCCGTTGCGCCTGTACCCGACTCCCGCATGCCGCTCCCGCCGCACTCCGCCCGAAATGGCGCTGATCGGCTGTCATCCCTGCTTATCAGGGGATCGGGAATCTCGAAGGCAGGATCGACAAACGCATTGACAGCGTGGAAGAACGCATCGGCAGGGTGGACGAACGCATCGGCAAGCTCGACAACCGATTGTGGGTCCTCCTGGCGACAGTCCTCGCCTCCGCGGTGGCCGTGATATTCAAGGGAAGCGCCTGATTCCCGACCGGGAGATTGGACGATGTCACCTGAACTGATTGGCGTGGTGACCACGATGATGGCCTTCAACATCGCCATTGTCGGGATGATCTTCAAGGTAATGGTGGACACGGGCAACCTGCGCGAACGCATGGCACCTATCGAAGGCCTGTTCGAGGGGTTCACGTCCTGCCAGCCTGAGGAGACATGACACGCCCATAGGACCGAACGGGATAGCGGCCCTGCCGCTTAGCCTCGCGAAGTTGCAGAGGTTGTGGCTGCCTCCCGCCCCGTTACCGCAGCCTTAGCTGCGCCACCCGCACGGGGTCGCGGGAGATGCGCATGAGCCGGGCAAAAAGCGCCGCCGCGACGACGACGAGACCAGCCCCCAGCCCCCACCACATACCGTAGACGCCGATGCCCGGAAAGCGGAACAGCGCGAAGCACAGCGTCGCGCCCACCGGCAGTCCGATCAGCCAGAGCCGCTCCCGCGTCACCATGCCCGTTTCCGCGTACTTCATGGGCTGACCCCTCAATCCACGTAACGCGCGGCCCGCACGAGACGCGGCCGTTTCTCACGCGAGCGACGGTGTCCGTCCTCCCGAAGAGCGGCGATTGGTCATCGTCCAAGTGGTCGATGTCCGATAGCACCTCCGGTGAGGTTGGCCTATCGTGATTCGTGAGTGCCTGGTCGCCCGGGGCTGGCCTCAGTCGCGTCTTGCGCGTCCGGGTCAATGACCTGTCGCGCACGGGATCGGGCCGAGACGAGGTCAGGCCGCGTCTACGTGGACCGTGATGCGGCGGCCGAGAGAACGAAGCGCTCGGTCAATCCTGTCGGGAGAAGTGCCGTGATGCGGATCGAGCATCCGTCGGATCGCTTTTTCGTCCACGCCGAGTGACGCGGCAAACGCGACGCGGGTGAGGCCACTTTCCCGGAAGGCGGCCGCCAGGGCGGCTTTGGCGGCCATGCCGGGGGGTACGGCCACGCCGCGCTCCCCGGGCCGGCTGGGGCTCGGTGCGGGGATCGGGTCGCCGTCATCGATGCGCCCGGCCAGCGCTTCCGCTAGCGCATCGGCCGCTGCGGACAGAGCATCCAGAATGTCCTCGCCGGATGTCAGGCATTCGGGGAGATCCCTAAAGCTGACTACAACTTCGTCCGGTGCCGTCCGGCTCAAGTTCGCGGGATATACGAATCGCATGCGTTTTCTCCTTTGATCCCTGCTAGCGGAAGTCGCTCGAATCAAGATCGAGTTGCCGGATCATCGCCGCCAGCAGGCCGGGTCCGATTTCCTTGAGACGGTCCTTCACTACGGTCTTCCGGTTGCCGTAATAGAGAGTGAGGTGGCTGCCCTTGCCACGTTTCGCGTCGAGACGGACGGGCACGCCGCGCTCGCGCCCCAGTTCGGCGACCCGTTCGATGAACGCTTTGCCTCTCACTAGCCAATCATCGGACAGTGGTGTCCGAATGACAAGTTTCGCAACCCAACTAACGTTTACCGATTCACCGCAGCCTGAGCTGCGCCACCCGTACCGGATCCCGCGAGATGCGCGCAAGCCGCGCGAACAGCGCGACGGCGACCACCACGAGTCCGGCCACGAGGCCCCACCACATGCCGTACACGCCAATGCCCGGCACGCCCAGGGTCCCGAAGCACAGCGTCGCCCCTACCGGCAGCCCGATCAACCAGTAGGCGACGAACGCGATCACCATCGGCGCGCGGCTACAAGGATACCCGCGCGCCGATGGTGATCGCGTTCGTCGCCTACTGGTTGATCGGGCTGCCGGTAGGGGCGAC
>CAZFGB010000160.1:0-9303 GCA_964518405.1 uncultured Pseudomonadales bacterium
CACTGGTGCTGCTTCGCGGCCGCGCTCGCCGTGCTGTACGCGCCCTTCGCCGCCATGGGCGCCACCGAGTTCGAATCCCTTGCCGTGTTCGCGCGTGAGTGGGAATTCAACTCCGCCCTGTTCGGCCTGCTAACGGTCGTACTGTCACCGATGCAGGCCAAGGTCGCGCTGGGCATCGCCTGCGCCATATTCTGGGTCTGGTACTGTCGCCGCCATCGGCGCGAGGGCGCAGCGGTGCCGCGTGGCGATTGGGTGTACGGCGCGTTTCTGCTGGCCGCGCCGGTGATCAACCCCTGGTACCTGCTCTGGCTGCTGCCGTTCGCGGCCGCGTACCCGAGTCTCTGGGCGTGGGCAGCCTCGGTCGCCGTACTGCTTTCCTACATCACGGGATTGACCCTCGGCGACTACGCCATGCAACCCTACGGGCACCCTTCGTGGGTGCGGCCGCTCGAGTTCGGCGTCATCGGCCTTGCATTGCTCTGGGACCTCGCGCGCGGACAGCGTTCAGGAATGGCGGCCCCACGATGATCGAACCGTGGGAGCGGCGTTGAAGATCGGGATGCAGATCAACGCGATTCAGCAGAAAATGTGCGTCGTCGAAGTCTCGGTGGGCACGCCGCGGCATATCGAAGGTCGGCGGCGCCATCCGGGGAGCGCAAGCATCGACATCGCCGCTATGATCCTGAATCCGGCGCCGCGCCCGGCGGCGCGGGCAGCACCGGTGGAGTAGCGCATGAGACGATTCGTTCTGGCCCTGGCGGTATCCCTTGCCTTCGGTGCCGATGCCGCGAAAGAGCCGGAGTTGATCCCGTTCTGGGATTCGAGCGACGACACCAACGCGGCGATGATCGATCATGCCGCTTGGCAGGAACTGCTCGACGCGTATCTCTCGGGCCATCCGTCCGGCGTGAACCGGTTCGACTATGCGGGCCTGAAGGCCGCGCCGAGCGACCGGGCGAAGCTGAACGCCTACCTCGACGGCCTTCAGGCTACGGATCCGCGGGCGTATTCGCGGGCCGAGCAGAAGGCGTACTGGATCAACTTCTACAATGCGCTGACGGTCAAGCTGGTCACCGATGCCTACCCGGTGAAATCCATCAGGCAGATTCACGAAGGATGGATACCCTTGACGGGTCCGTGGGAAGACGTGCGCGCGAACGTCGCGGGCCAGGAGTTGACCCTCGACGACATCGAACACGGAATTCTTCGACCCGTCTGGCGGGACGAGCGCATCCACTACGCCGTCAACTGCGCGGCGATCGGCTGCCCGAACCTCGGCGCCGAGGCGTATACGGCGGCAAACATGGAGGACCTGCTGAACCGCGGCGCCCGCGAGTTCGTCAACCACCCGCGCGGCGTGGACGTGGTTGACGAGGACTTCATCGTCGTTTCAAGCATCTACGACTGGTGGGTCCTCGACTTCGGCGACTCCGAGGAGGGCGTGGTTGCCCACTTGGTCAAGTACGCGGACGACGGCCTGGCGGCGAAACTCGAGGATTTCGCCGGCGCCATAGACTACGAGTACGACTGGGATCTCAATCAACCGTAGCCATGAAATCCGTCAGCCCTTCGGGCGTGCCGTCTTTCACCCCAGCCCAAGCCCACCTGCGATGCTGCGCCTTGATCGGCACTGACGTGCCGTTCTACGGCGCACCCTCCTAGGGCGGGGCTGGCGCCGCCGCGGGACGCCGCGCGGCGTCCCGGAGCTATCGGCCTTCCGCCGCGTCGGCAGGCGCGGGTCTCTCGCCCTGGCCGCGGCGCAGACGGTGGAACCGCTCCACCCAGGCGAGCAGATCCTCCGGCGCATGCTTCTTGCGCCAGGCGCCGGCGGCGAACTTGTTGGCTTCGGTCAGCGTCGGGTAGATGTGGATCGTCCCCATCAGGCTCTTGAGGCCCTTGCCCCATTTCATCGCCGCGATGAACTCGGCGATGAGATCGCCGGCATGGTGGCCGACGATGGTCGCGCCAAGAATGCGGTCCTTGCCCGGAGGCGTGAGAACCTTGATGAAGCCGCGGCCTTCCTCGTCCGCCAGCGCGCGGTCCAGTTCCTCCAGTTCGTAGTACGTGACCTCCGCATCGATGCCGCGCCTCTCCGCTTCCTGTTCGTTCAGGCCCACGCGGGCCACTTCGGGATCGGTGAAAGTCGTCCAGGGAATGACCGAGTAGTCCGCCTTGAATCGCTTGAGCGGGCCGAACAGCGGATTCACCGATGCGTACCACGCTTCGTGCGATGCGGTGTGGGTGAACTGGTAGGGTCCGATGGCGTCCCCGCAGGCGTATATCGTCGGGACGCTCGTGCGCAGGTACTCGTCGACTTCGACCTCGCCGCGTTCGCCGATGGCGACGCCGACATCCTCAAGGCCCAGCCCTTCGGTGTTCGGCTGACGTCCGACCGCGACCAGCATCGCATCGAACGGAACCCGGACCTCGTCGCCGTCCTCTTTCTCGCAGACGAGGACGTGCTCGCCGTCATCCGACTCGACGCGCGCGGCGCGGTGGCTGGTCAGAAGCTGGATGCCCTCGGAGACGAACTGCCGCTGTATATGGTCGATCACGTCCGCGTCTTCGCGCATCAGCAGGTGCGGCGCCTGCTGCACCATGGCGACGTCTGCACCGAACCGGCGGAAGGCCTGGGCCAGTTCGCTGCCGATCGGACCACCCCCCAGGACGGCGAGGCGCGACGGCAACTCGCGAATCTCCCAGATGGTGTCGGACGTGTAGTAGCCCGCTTCGGCCAACCCGGGGATGGGCGGTACGAACGGCGCGCCGCCGGTGGCGATGACGATGTTGCGGGCGGTGATCTCCCGGCCTTCGACGCGAACGCTGTAGGGCGAGGTGATCCGCGCGTCCCCCATGACGCAGTTCACTCCGAGCCCGGTATAGCGTTCCACCGAGTCGTGGGGCTCGATCTTCCTGATGATGCCCTGCACGCGCTCCATCACCTCGCCGAAATCGAACTCGACGCTGGCGCGCCTGAAGCCGTACTCCTTCGCGCGGGCGGCGTAGGACAGCATTCTGGCGGAGCGCAACAGCGACTTGCTCGGCACGCAGCCCGTGTTCAGGCAGTCGCCGCCCATGCGATGGCGCTCGATCAGCGTGACCTTCGCCTTGACGGTGGCGGCGATGAGCGCGGCGACGAGGCCGCCCGATCCGGCCCCGATCACGACCAGGTTGTTGTCGAAGCGCTTCGGCTTCCTGAACTTCCGCAACACCTTGCGGGACTTGATCGCGTCCAGGATCTTCTTGGCGATCAGGGGCGCCAGGCCCAGCAGGGCGAAGGAGATCCACAGCGCCGGCGACAGGATGTCTCCCGCGGACTCGATCTGGCCGAGTTCCGCGCCGGCGTTCACGTATATGATGGTGCCGAAGATCATGCCCAGTTGGCTGACCCAGTAGAAACGCCAGGTGGAAATCGGCGTCAGCGCCATCGCGAGGTTGATGGCGAAGAACGGGACCGCCGGAACCAGGCGCATGGCGAACAGGTAAAACGCGCCGTCCCGCTCGACGCCGCGGTCGATGGTCGCGAGGTACCGCCCGAACCGCGCGCGCACGGCGTCGCGGAACAGATAGCGCGCGATGGTGAACGCCATCGTCGCCCCCAGCGTACTCGCGAACGACACCATCACCACGCCCTGCGCGAGTCCGAACACGGCGCCGGCGATGAGCGTGAGCAGGGCGGCGCCGGGGAGCGACGTCCCGGTCACAAGCACGTAGATCACGAAGAACGCGACGCCCGCGGTCCAAGGGTTCGCAGCCTCGTACGCGATGATGGCTTCCCGCTGCCCGGCGAAGAACTCGAGCGTCATGAACCGCTGCAGGTCGAACGCGAAGAACAGGGCAATGAGCGCCGCCAACGCAATGCAGAGGATGATTCGGCTCGGTTTCATGTCAGCACCGTATTCGCACAAAGGTCCGCAGCGAGTCGGTTTGCGCCCGCGCGCCGACGATGGAAAATGTCAAGTGTGGGTGGTGTCGAGCCGAAGCGCCAGTATCTGCGCATCCTCCCGACCGTTCGGCGAAGGATAGTAGCGTTTGCGCCGCCCTACTTCGTCGAATCCGAGGGACGCGTACAGGCACCGCGCGGCCGCGTTCGACGGACGCACCTCGAGCACGACCACCAGCGCCCCTCGGCCGATGGCGCGGGCGATCATGTGCTTCGCCAGCGCGCGGCCATGGCCCCGGCGCTGCGCCGCCGCGCCGATGCAGATGTTGAGCAGGTGCGCTTCCCGCGCCGCCACGGAAAGCACGGCGTGCCCGACAACCTCGCCAGCGCACCGGGCGATCCAGCACTCGTGACCCGCCGCGAGGCAATCGATGAAGACGCCGTTGGACCACGGATACGCATACGCGCTCCGCTCGTTCCGAACGACGGCGTCGATGTCACGCAGGTGCATGACCTCGAATCGGACTATCTCAACTTCTGGATCCGCCGCCATAGCGACTTGTTCTCCGTCGGTCCGCGCGGCGCGCGGTCCAAGTATATGTATCCGTCGAGATCGGTCCCGACCAACTCTCGCACCCGCGCGCCAGCCGCCAACACCCGCGTGTCCGCGACGACCTGCGTCTCCAGGTAGGCGCGAAACGCGCGGCCCGCGGCGTCCATTCCCGAATCCGCCGACCGCAATTGCGGCCAGTCAAACCGCAGGCTCCGCCGTTCGACGGGCCCCGGACCATGCATGGCGCGAGCGACATCGATAAAGAAACGCCGCTCCGGCCACAGGGACTCGTCGATCAGGGCCATCGCCCGGCCGAAACGGACACACCTGATGGTGAACGCGACAGGGGGTTCGCCGGAAGGTTCGCCGACAGACCCATCGACAGTCTCCCGCTCGACGGCCGGATCCGTTGTCGGCTCGACGGACGGTGCGCTTTCCGCCTCCCGTGAACGCGATGCGAGCAGTTCGCGCCGTACCCAGACGTCGATGTCGAGGGCTTCGAGATATGCCAGGGACGCGGAGGCTGTCCCTGTCTCGCGAGGGATGTCCGCTCCCGCTCCCCCGCTCAGCGTTGGCGGCACATTCGTTCCATGCAAGCGAACATCGAACAAGTGTACATCAGCGGTCCGCACCCTTACATTAGGCACCCCAAAGGGTTCCGGACGCCCGAAGAGGGTCTTAACGGGCCTTCCGCAAGGGGGTCTTGGCGGGCCCCCGCGAGGGGTCTTGACGTTAAACGGATGGATCGGGGTCCCCAAGGGGAGCCTCACTGACAAGGACAGACACAAACCGATGCAATACCTCACCGACGACGTGCGGATCTCGGGCATGGAAGAAGCCGCCGCACCGGAGTACCTGATCGAGGAACTGCCGATCTCCCAACGCGCCTCGCAGCTCGTATTCAACATGCGGCGCCGACTGAGCGACATCATCGCGGGACAGGACGACCGCCTGGCGGTGGTCGCCGGTCCCTGTTCCATCCACGACCCCAAGGCCGCGATGGAATACGCCGAACGCCTGACGGAACAGGCTGACAGACTCGCCGAAGACCTGTGCGTCATCATGCGCGTCTACTTCGAGAAGCCGCGCACCACCGTGGGCTGGAAGGGACTCATCAACGATCCCCACCTTGACGGCACATTCGACATCAACCTGGGGCTGCGCACGGCGCGGCAGTTGCTGCACGATATCGTCGATCTCGGATTGGGAACGGGCACGGAATACCTGGATCCCATATCGCCGCAGTACTACGGCGACCTGGTCTGCTGGGGCGCCATCGGCGCGCGCACGACGGAAAGCCAGATCCACCGTCAACTCGCCTCCGGCCTGTCCTGCCCGGTCGGCTTCAAGAACAGCACCAACGGCAACATCCAGGTGGCGGCGGACGCGGTGAAATCCGCGACCAACGAGCATGTCTTCCTTTCAGTGACCAAGTCCGGGCATTCGGCGATATTCCAAACCACCGGCAACAAGGACTGCCACATCATTCTCCGCGGCGGCGGCGGCGAAACGAACTACGACAATCCCTCCGTGCATTACGCCAGCAAGATACTGGAGCAGGCGGGCCTGCTCGGCAGCGTCATGGTGGACATGAGCCACGCAAACGCGCAGAGGGATCCCCAGCGCCAGCTCAGCGTGTGCGACGACATCTGCGGCCAACTGGAGGCTGGCGAGGCGCTCGTCATGGGCGTGATGATAGAAAGCAATCTCGTCGGCGGCTCGCAGTCCATCGACGCCGACGAACTCGTCTACGGGCAGAGCGTGACCGATGGCTGCATCGGCTGGGAAGACACCGTCGCGTGCCTGGACAAACTCGCCGTCGCGGCGCGCCGGCGCCGCGAAAAGGGACGCTAGACCCTGTCGCTCTTGCCGGATTTGCAGGAGCGACAGAGTGATGGGTTTGGCCTGGGAGGGGGCGAAACACGCCGTACCCGTTAGGGTGCGACGGATTTCGTGGCATTGGCCCATCTAGGTCTAGGCTAGGCTGGGACGCGAATCCGCTCCACCAGTTCCCGCACATCCTCCGGCGGCCGCCCCGTCGCCGCGCTCAAGCCGATGGCGACGGCGGCGTTGAGCGCTGCGCCGAGCACGCCGATACCCTCGGGAGAAATCCCGAACAGCCAGTTGTCCGCCACGTTCCCGCCCAGGGGCGCCATGTAACCCTTGAAATAGAGGATGTAACCGACGGTAAAGAAGAGCCCGGTCAGCATGCCGGCGATCGCGCCTTCGCGATTGACGCGAACGCTGAAGATGCCGAGCAATATCACCGGGAAAAGCGTGGACGCCGCGATGCCGAACGCCAGCGCCACCACTTCGGCCACGAATCCCGGCGGGTCGAAGCCGAGATAGCCCGCCACCATCACCGCGGCGGCGGCGCTGATGCGGCCCGCCAGGAGTTCCTGTCTCTCCGAGATGCGCGGCGCCATGACGCCTTTCAGAAGATCGTGGGAAACCGCAGCCGAGATGACCAGCAAGAGCCCCGCGGCAGTGGACAGCGCGGCCGCAATGCCGCCCGCCGCCACCAGCGCCACGACCCAGTCCGGCAGCCCCGCAATCTCGGGATTGGCGAGGACGATGATGTCCCGGTCCACCGTCAACTCGTTGCCTTGCCAGCCATAGTCCTCCGCCCGCTCCGCGAATTCGGGGTTCGCGTCGTTGTAGTACTGGACCCGGCCATCGCCGTTCTTGTCCGTAAAGGTCAGGAGGCCCGTCTCTTCCCACGTCCTGAACCACTCCGGGCGCTCCGCGTAGACCAGGTTGGCATCCGCTTCACCGACCGGACCCGGTTGGATCGTGGTGGTGAGATTCCAGCGCGCCAGTGCGCCGACCGCCGGCGCGGTGGTGTACAGGATGGCGATGAAGAGGAGCGCATAACCCGCGGATACCCGCGCATCACGCACTTTCGGCACGGTGAAGAAGCGCACCACGACATGCGGAAGTCCGGCGGTGCCGAGCATGAGCGCCAGGGTGATGAAGAACATGTCGACGCGCCCCTTGGCGCCGCTGGTGTACGCCGCGAAACCGAGATCGGTGACGACTTGGTCGAGCTTGACCAGCAGTGGAACGTCCTCCCCCGCGATGTCGCCGCCAAAGGCGATCTGCGGTATCGGAATGCCCGTGACCGAGAGCGAGATGAAAACCGCCGGCACCGTGTAGGCGAAGATCAGCACACAGTACTGCGCCACCTGCGTGTACGTGATCCCCTTCATCCCGCCGAGCACCGCGTAGAAGAACACCACGCCCATGCCGACGAGCAGGCCGGTGGACACGTCGACCCCGAGAAAACGCGAAAACACGATGCCGACGCCCCTCATCTGCCCGGCGACGTAGGTGAACGAAATGACGATCAGGCAGATCACCGCCACCACCCGCGCGGTCTGCGAGTAGTACCGCTCGCCGATGAACTCCGGCACGGTGAACTTGCCGAACCTGCGGAGATACGGCGCGATCAGGAGCGCCAGGAGTACGTAGCCGCCGGTCCAGCCCATGAGGTACACCGAGCCGCCGTAGCCCAGATAGGCAATCAGACCGGCCATCGAAATGAACGAGGCGGCGGACATCCAATCCGCCGCCGTCGCCATGCCGTTGGCCACCGGATGCACGTGCTTGCCCGCGACGTAAAAGTCCCCGGTGTCCCGTGCCTTGGACCAGAACGCGATACCCACGTAGAGCGCGAAGGTGGCCCCGACGACGAGATAGGTGAGCGTCGTGAGCGACATCAGTCGTCCCGCGACGCGTCGGGCTCGTCCGATTCGTCCATGCCGTACTTCCTGTCGAGCCGCGTAACGCGCCACGCATAGATGAATATCAGGGGCACGAAAACGTAGATGCTGCCCTGCTGGGCGAACCAGAAGCCGAGGTGGAAGCCGCCGAACGTGACTTCGTTCAGGATGTCCACCAGCAAGAGGCCGCAGCCGAAAGAGACGAAGAACCACACCGCCAGGCAGACCGCCACAAGGCGCAGGTTCTCCTGCCAATAGGAAGGATCTTTTCTGCGAGGGGTATCCCCCTCGCGCTCCCCGGCTGAAGGCTCTTTCATGGCGCTGTCGTTAGGACGGACGGGCGTTGCGCGCGATTCTAACGATTCTATCGCCGAGCAGCGGGACCAGGATCACAGTGTAGAGAACGGCCTCCCCGTAACCGGCCTTGGACAGCCACCACAGATGGATGCAGGCGAGCACGCCGATGGCGTAGACGAGCCGATGCAACCGGCGCCAATTCCTGCGCAACCGGCGTTGCCAGCCCCGCGTCGATGTCGCGGCCAGCGGAATCAGGAAGACGAGCGCGGCCATGCCGACGGTGATGTAGGGCCGTTTCGCGAAATCGTCGACCACCGCGCCGAAGTCGAATCCCGCCAGCATCCCCAGGTAGCCGACGAAATGCAAAACCGCGTAGGCGAACGCGAACAGGCCGAACATGCGGCGGAAACGCACCCACTGCGGCCGCTTGAACAGGCGTGAGGCGGGCGACACGGCAAGCGTCGCCATCAGAAGCCGGATCGCCCACTCGCCCAGGTATCGGACGATCTCCTCCCCCGGGTCCGCCCCGAAAACGGTCCCCGGCATGACGAGTTCGCGATAGACGTCGTAGCCGAGGACGCCGAGAGGCGATGCCAGCAGCGCGAAGAGGAGCGTCTTGGCCAGCGCCCACCTGGCCTTCACGGACATTCCGTCCGGCAACAGGCGCCCGGACCGTTTGTCCGCATGATCGCGAACGCTTTGGCCCACGCGTCAGTACTTTCTGCGGAGGTTCATGCCGGCGTATAGCGGGGCGACCTCTTCATCGTAGCCGTTGAACATCCGCGTCTCGATGCGGTTCGGCGACAGGAACGAACTGGGCAGGCGGCGCTCGATCTTCTGGCTCCAAC
>CAZFGB010000161.1:0-3439 GCA_964518405.1 uncultured Pseudomonadales bacterium
CTCGTGATTGCATGGCTCGGGGCCACCTCCGCAGCGGATTATAACAATCGCCCGGTCGACCCTTCCTTTCTGACCATGCGATTTTGCCATGCCATGCCTCATGCCGAGCCGCCGGAAGCCCTGGGCGCAGGAATCAGGTGCGGGCTCGCCTCATCGTCTTCGCGAGCCTCCTTCAGGTCGCTCGGTCCTGACTTGACCGGTCCCTATCGAACTGATACCTTCCAGGCAGGTGGCTGGGCGGTTCGGCCGCTCAGCCGCGCGTTCGGTGCTCCGGTCGACTCCGTCGGACGGAGAGAATAGGGAAGCGGGTGAGAATCCCGCGCGGACCCGCCACTGTAATCGGCGAGGACCGGCTGACACCACCGCCACTCGGCAGGGAACGGGGAAGGCGCCGCAGCCGGGCCGACAAGCCGTGAGCCAGGAGACCTGCCGAACGCGCAGCCGGACAGCGCCTCGCGGAGCAGGGTATGTCGGCCGGTCTTCCTTGCGGAACGCCCGCGACACTCCTTCGCCTGGTTTGCCCGGTCTGATGAGAGGGGCTGTGAGGGCAGGCATGAGTGTTGGAACGGCGGCGCGCGCCAACCAGGGCCGGACAACGGCGGCAAGAAGACTCTGGTTCGGGTTCCGCCTTTCAGCAGTTGTCGCGGCCGCGGTCATCTGCGTCCACGCCGAACCGCCGCGCCGCATCATCTCGACCGCGCCCAGCATCACGGAAATGCTCTACACGCTCGGGCTGGGAGAGCGGGTCGCCGCCGTCACCGAGTTCTGCCACTATCCCCCCGAAGTGCGTGACAAGCCGAAGATCGGCGACTTTCTGCGGCCGAACGTCGAAACCGTCCTCTCGATGCAACCGGACCTGGTCGTTCTGCTCAAGGAACAAGGCACTCTTGCGGACCGGCTGAGAGGCGTTGGACTCGACGTATTCGAGCTCAGGCACAACGACCTTGACGGCATCTTCGAATCATTGCAGGCTCTGGGGAACCGCACCGGCGTGCCTGACGCCGCCGCCCGCCGCATCGTGGAAATCCGGACCGCGCTGGAACGCGTCCGCGGCAGGAGCAGCGGCTTGCCCCGCCGTGGTGTGATGTTCATCGTCGGCCGCACACCGGCGACGATTCAGGATCTGACCGTCGTCGGCCAGGGGTCGTTTCTCAATGAGCTGATCGACATTGCCGGGGGACGCAATGTCTTCGGGAAAGCGAGGAACTTCTATCCGCGCATCCCCCGGGAAGAAATCTACGCAAGCCGTCCGGACATCATCATCGACATGGGCGACATGTCCGAAACCGACCAGGTAACCGAGGGACACAAACGCTCCGTCACGGAACTGTGGAAACAGATGCCCTCGTTGCCCGCAGTCCGACATGGGCGCGTCTACGCGGTCGCCAACGATATCTTCGTTGTACCCGGCCCCCGCGTCGTCGAGGCGGCGCAGTCTCTTTTCCGCATGATCCATCCCGAGGCCGCCCCGTGACGCTGGTATACGCATTGGACGGCGTTCGAGTCCGGCTCGGCTCGGCGGAGATCTTGAGGGGCATCTCGCTGCGGTTCCACGAAGGAGAGTTGGCCGCGGTCGTCGGGCCGAACGGCGCCGGGAAGTCGACGCTCATGTCGGTTCTCTCCGGCATGCGGGAGGACTACGAGGGAGAGTGCCGGTTCCGCGGCGTGGAGATTTCGCAATGGCGCAAGGGCGATCTGGGGCGCAGGCTGTCGTTCATTCCGCAGAATGTTCGCATCGAGTTTCCGTTCACGGCGGAGCAGGTCGTCTACATGGGCCGCACGCCGCACTGCAACGGGCTGTTCGAGACCCCCGAAGACCGCGAAGCCGTGCGCCGCGCGATGGAGACCACCGATACCCTGCCGTTCGCCCGTCTCGACTTTCGGGTGCTGAGCGGCGGCGAGCGGCAAAGAGTCATCCTGGCGGGCGCACTGGCTCAAGAACCATCGGTTCTTCTGCTCGACGAACCCACGACATTTCTTGACCTGAAGCACCAGATCAGCACCTATGTCCTGCTGGAAAAGCTGGCGCGCGAGGGCATTTGTGTCGTGGCGGTCACCCACGATCTCAACCTGGCGGCAAGCTATTCGGACCGCCTGGTGGTCCTGTCGCATGGCGAAGTCGCCGCGGACGATGTTCCCGGCGAGGTCCTGACCAGGAGACTACTGAACGAGGTGTTCGAAGTCGACGCCGAGATTCTGAGCGGACCGAACGGACGCCCGTGGGTGTCGTATGAGCAACCGGCGGGGCAACTCCCAACGCAGGGGCGGAACCCATGGTAGACCGCCGCAGGTTCTGGACCGCTGTCGGCGCCGCCGCGCTTTTTTTCCTGCTTGCGCTCGCGGTGACGCCGCTCATCGGATCCAGCGACGTCGCCTTCTCTCGCGCCTGGGCGGGACAGTCGCCGGACAGGGAGATTCTGTTCCAGGTGCGGCTGCCGCGGGTGCTGCTCGCGGGACTTGCGGGAGGCGCGCTGGCGCTGGCGGGCGTCGTGTTTCAAGCCCTGCTTCGAGACGCCCTGGCCACTCCGTACACGCTGGGCGTGCAAAGCGGAGCGGCGCTCGGGGCGGTCATCGCGATCTGTTTCGGCTGGCGCGCCATCGGCGCCTTCCCGGCGGTCTGGTTCTCCGGACTCGTCGGCGCGGCGATCACGATCATGGTTGTCGTCGGCATCGCGTCGGAAGGCCGCCGCATGTCGTCATTCACGCTGCTGCTGACGGGCGTCACGATCAACGCCATCTGCATGGCGGGCATTCTGTTCCTGCATTACACGGCCGGGTTCACCGAATCGTTCACGATCGTGCGCTGGTTGATGGGCGGGATCGAGTCGATGCCCTACAACACCCTTGCGATACTCACGACCGGCGTCGCGGCGGGGGTGGGCATTGCCGTCGTCAAATCGAATCAATTGAACCTGCTGTCGGTAGGGGAAGATTGGGCGGCGACGCGCGGCGTTCATCTAACGAGCCTGATGCTGATTTGCTATCTGCTGGGGTCGTTTCTCACGGCGTCGATCACGGCTCTCACCGGCCCGATCGGATTCATCGGCCTGATCGTGCCGCACGCGCTTCGGATGGTGGTCGGCGCGGATCACCGGCTGCTCGTGCCGACATCGTTCTGCGTGGGCGGCGGGTTCCTGATGCTCTGCGACACGGTTGCGCGAACGGCGCTGGCGCCCAGCGAGATCCCCGTGGGGGTGATGACGGCCATGCTGGGGGGACCGTTCTTCATCTGGCTGCTGCGCTCGGGCCGGAGAAGCCTGTGGGCTTAACCTGCATTTCTCACCACCCGACGGTCGAAGCACACGATACGACCGCCAGGACTTCGTTGCGCTTGCTTGCCGTGCTCAACGTACTGTTCAATATATGGTTCGCTCCCGGGATGTCCACCTGTTCCTTCTTGCTGAACGTTGGTCTGCGCCAATATATCCGACCTCTAGGT
>CAZFGB010000162.1:0-21051 GCA_964518405.1 uncultured Pseudomonadales bacterium
TCCGAACTCGGTCTCGCCGACCGGTGTTATCGTCGCCATGGTGGCGAGGTGCGGGTACGGAGACGGTCGGATGTGCGCGTCGATCGTGAGTTTCGCGGACCTGGCGCTGGGTGCGGCCGTCGGCGATGTGCTGGACGCGCACGCGGCCGCCAGCCCGCGCTTCCGCGGTATCCGTCACGCTTCCGCCTGGGACCCGCACGCCTCGATTCGCAATGCGCATACGAATCCGAAGGGAGGGCTCCTCGGAGATTCGAAGTTTCGCGAGGGGTTCGCCGAACTCGGCCGGCGCGGCCTTACCTTTGACGCCTGGCTCTACCACGCGAACATCCCGGAGTTGACGGCGCTCGCGAAAGCGTTCCCGGAGCAGCCTATCGTGATCGACCACTTCGGCGGACCTCTCGGGATCGGGCCATACGAAGGCAAGCGCGGCGAGATCTACGAGAGGTGGAGACTCGACGTCGCGGATCTTGCCAAGTGCGAGAACGTTGTCGCCAAGCTCGGCGGCCTGGTCATGCCCCTCAACGGATTCGGTTTTCACAAACGCGCCGTCCCGCCGTCGTCGGACGAAGTCGTCTCGGCGACCCGCGACTACTTCCTGCACATGATCGACCGATTCGGCCCCGCGCGCTGCATGTTCGAGAGCAACTTTCCGATGGACAAGCAGAGCTGCTCGTACCAGGTGTTGTGGAACGCATTCAAGAAGATCGCGGCCGACTTCTCGCCGGCGGACAAGGCCGCCTTGTTCCACGACACCGCGACGCGCTTCTATCGCGTCATCCCATGACCGCGGGGAACAGCGACGCCTTAGCCTTCCGAGGGTCGATCTGATTCAATATGCGCGCGATTGCCTGACACGGGAAGAGACATGGAACAAAGAAGACTGGGTAGCAGCGGCCTGCTGGTTTCCGAGGTTGGCCTCGGTTGCAACAACTTCGGCCAGCGGCTCGATGCGGCGGGCACGCGCGCCGTGGTCGACGCCGCCATCGACGTCGGGATCGATTTCTTCGATACCGCCGACATGTACGGTTCCCAGCGCTCCGAGGCATATCTCGGCCAGGCCCTGCAGGGTCGGCGGGACGACGTCATCGTCGCGACCAAGTGCGGCTATCCGATGGGCGAGGGGGCGCACAAGCGCGGCGCCTCCCGGCGCTACGTCGTCGCGGCGGTGGAAGCGAGCCTGCGCCGTCTCGACACCGACTACATCGACCTCTACCAGATTCACCTTCCCGATCCCTTGACGCCCATCGACGAGACGTTGCGCGCGCTCGACGACTGCGTCCGGGCCGGCAAGATCCGCTACATCGGTCACTCCAACTTCGCAGGCTGGCAGATTGCCGATGCCCACTGGACCGCGCTGCGCGACCACCTAAACCCGTTCGTCACCGCCCAGAACCACATGAGCCTCCTCGAGCGGGACGTGCTGAAGGAGGTCATTCCCGCCTGCGAGCGGTTCGGACTCGGCATGCTTCCGTACTTCCCGCTGGCGAGCGGTCTCCTGACCGGCAAGTACCAGCGGGGCGTACCGGCCCCGGAGGGGACCCGGCTCTCCGCTCCGGCGGCGGCCGCCCGCTCGCTGAACGACGACAACTTCGACCGCGTGGAGAAACTCGAGGCCTTTGCCCGGGAACGCGACCGTTCGCTGCTCGAACTGGCGTTTGGCTGGCTGCTGTCGTTCCCGTGCGTATCGTCGGTGATCGCCGGCGCCACCCGGCCGGAGCAGGCGCGGGCCAACGTGGAGGCGTCGACGATGCGCCTTTCCGCCGACGAGATGAAGGAAATCGACGAACTGCTCGGCTGATGCAGCGCGTCGATGCGGGCGGTTGGGACATGGGTCCAGGCCTACACCCGTTGACGTCTCGGCCGAATATCGGGACCGACAGGCTCATAGGGCGTTCAAACCGCCGCCGATGGCCGATGTCAGGCGAGTCAGATCATCGGCCCCGATGACATATGGCGGCATCAGGTAGATCAGGTCGGCGAAGGGTCGAATCCAAACGCCTCGCTTGACGAAAACGGCCTGCAGTTCCGCCACGGGAACCGGCCGATGCGTCTGAACGACGCCAATGGCGCCGAAAACGCGCACGTCCCGCACGGCCGCATGCCTCCGCAAGCCGCCCAGTTCCCGCTGGAGCTGACTTTCGATATCGCCGACGCGCGGCCTCCACGGGCCGGCCCGCAGCAGTTCGATGCTCTTGCGCGCGACCGCGCAGGCCAACGGGTTGGCCATGAACGTCGGTCCGTGCATCAGCACGCCGCCGTCTGCGGAGATGCCCTTGGCGACCCGCGCGCTGGTCAGCGTGGCCGCGAGGCTCATGTAGCCGCCGGTCAACGCCTTGCCGAGGCACATGATGTCGGGTTCGACGTTCGCGTGTTCGCACGCGAACAGGAGTCCGGTACGGCCGAAACCGGTGGCGATTTCGTCCGCGATCAGCAGCACGTCCAGTTCCGCGCAGAGGTCGGCGACGCGAGACAGGTACTCGGGAGAGTAGAACCGCATGCCGCCGGCCCCTTGCACGACCGGCTCGAGCACCACCGCCGCGAGTTCGCCGTGGTGGTCCCTCAGGGCCGTTTCGATGTGCCGGGCGTCCTTCGCCGACAACTGCTCCCGGACCGCCGACTCCGGCCGCTCGACGAAGATGTGCGCGGCCAGCACCGGGCGGAAACGCTCGTGCATCCCGGTGACCGGATCGCAGACGCTCATGGCGCCGAAGGTATCGCCGTGATAGCCGCCCCGGATGGTGAGCAGGCGGTGCTTTTCCGGCCGTCCCATCGCGCCCCAGTACTGGATGGCCATCTTGATGGCCACTTCGACCGACACGGAGCCGGAGTCGGAGAAGAACACGTGTTGCAGGCGGTCCGGCGTGATGTCGATCAATGTTCGAGCAAGTTCGATCGCCGGCTCGTGCGTCAATCCGCCGAACATCACGTGCGCCGTCTTTTCGAGCTGCGCCCGCGCCGCGGCGTTCAATGCCGGATGGTTGTAGCCGTGAATGGCGCACCACCACGATGACATGCCGTCGATCAGCTCCCGCCCGTCCGCCAGTCGAATGCGCACCCCGTCGGCCGACTCCACGGGATACACGGGCAGCGGATCCGTCATCGACGTGTAGGGGTGCCAGATGTGCAGGCGATCGAAGTCGAGGGATTCCTTCAGTCGCACAGCAGCCCCAGGTCGAGGAACCGCACGGCGTCGTCCGGGCTGCGCACATGCGGCACGGTACCGAGACGCGGCCCGGGCAGCCGCCGACGCAGGGCGTCGATGTTCTCCGCGAGAAACGGCATGGGCCCGTCGGGGCAGTTGGCGATCCAGCCCGCCAGGTCCAGTCCGGCGCTCTTGACCGCTTCGGCGGTCAGCAGGGCATGGTTCAGGCAACCGAGCTTCATGGCGATCACAAGAATAACCTTCGCGCCGAGGGCGGCGCAGACGTCGGCCAGCGTCTCTCTGTCATTCAGGGGAACGAACCATCCGCCCGCCCCTTCCACCAGCGTGAACGCGGCCCCGCGGGGACACGCCGCCGCGAGTTCCGGGGCGGTCACGCGGCGGCCCGTTTGCGAAAGCGCGATGTGCGGGGCGATAGCGGGCGCCAGGACCACCGGATTGACTTCCGCGTAGTCCCGTTCGGTTTCGGCCGCCGCGATGAGTTCCAGGGCGTCTTCGTTGACCAGCGCGCCATCGCGCAGGGTCGCTCCCGCGGCGATCGGCTTGTAGCCGACACAGTCGAGGCCGCGTGACCGGGCCGCCCGCAAGATCGCGCTCGCGATGAACGTCTTGCCGACGCCGGTGTCGGTCCCGGCAACGAAATACACCTTGTCTTGACCCATACTCTCCAGTGGAGAATCTGCCGAGGAGTGTTTGGATCATACCGGGATCGGGCGATCTGGCCCGACTCGTTGCTACAATGTTTTCGCAATGTTCGCCGAGGCGATATCGCGCCGCCGATAGCCGATGCCAATGCACGACATTCAAACAGCCGTCCGGGAGATCAGGGATGTCGGTTACAGCCAGTCTTGGCTGCGGCAGGTGGAAGGCCCGTACCTGGGTCTGACCACCGATGAGGTCGAGGAACTGCGGGAACCTCTGCGGGCCATCGTCTGAGTGGTGTTCGTGGAGTTCGATCCGACTTGAACGCGCCCACGACCTCGCGTGGGCGGGATGAGCCGGCGCGGACGTTGTTCATTACCTCGGACGACCGCACCGGCGCCCTTGAAATTGCGGGCACGATCGCCAACGAGAGATTCTCGGTGCCCACGGGGCCGCGTGCCGACAACGAAACCTGCTGCGTGGTCGATATTGCATCGCGGCACCTGGACCCGGCGGCGGCGCAGCGCCGGGCCGCGCGCGCGCATGCGAGAAGCGCGCGCCATCGGTGTCACAAGATCGACTCGGGCTTAAGGGGCAACTGGCCGTTCGAAGTCAAGGGACTGTTGCAGCTCGGACATGGGGTCGCCGTCGTGCCGAGCTTCCCCGACGCAGGCCGCCGCTGCGTGGACGGCGTCGTCTTTGTGGACGATGTGCCTGTGCTGGAATCCCCTTTCGGCAAGGATCCGCTGACGGCTCCGTTGAGCGACCGGCCCATGGAGATCCTGGAAACGACCGGATGCGCGGCGGGAGATGTCGTGGTCTGGGATGCCGGCGACAACGCGGAACTCGCCGCCGCCGCCCGGCGATGCCACGACGAAGGACGCGCAATGGTCGGCCCGAGCGGCGCCGTCGCGGCCTACGCCGCGGTCGTATTCCCGGAACATGCGCGTCGGGAAGTCGCTGTCGTGCCGCCCGTTCTGGTGCTTTGCGGCAGCCTCAACGCCATGAGCCGCGGGCAGATCGCGAGACTCGGGGTTCCGGTCCTTGCGCTTTCGGCCGACCTTCGACTGCCGCGGCCAGAGACCGCGGAAAGCGCCATCACCGTCGTGGCGACGCCGCAACCGTCCGGCGCCATTTCTCCAAGGCAGGCGGAGCGGGTTGCCTCGGCGATGGCGCAGTGCGCGCGCGGCGCCCTCAAGAGCGGCTATGGGAACGGGACGCTGGTGGTCCTGGGCGGGGACACCGCCGCCGCCGTCGTTGGCGACGAAACGCTGGACGTGCTCGGCACGGTGGATACGGCGGTCCCCATGGCGCGATTTCGGGGTGGATGCCTCGTCACCAAGGGCGGCGGGATAGGTAGACCAGACACGCTGAAGAAACTACTCGCCGGCGTACGGTGACTCCCGCCCTTGGCGGCGCGATGAATCTCTCTCCGTCCGGCGGTTCACAGACCCTCGACATGCGCGGCCACGCTGCGCGAGAGCGCTCCGAGGTGGTAGCCGCCCTCCAGCATCGAGACGATGCGCCCTTCCGCGTGGCGGTTCGCGGCATCCGTGATCAGGCCGGTTATCCAGGCGTAGTCTTCCTCGGTCAAAAGGAATCCGCCCAGGGGGTCGTCGGCATGGCCGTCGAAGCCGGCGGAAACGAGGATGAGGTCGGGTCTGAATTCGTCGAGGGCAGGCAGCCAGTCGCGCTCCACCGCTTCCCTGAACGCCCCGCCGCGCGTGCCTGCGGGCAGCGGCGTGTTGACGATATTGGGCCGCTGCACGTCCTGCAGCCGGTACGGGTAGAACGGGAACTGGAAGCTGGAACAGACGAGCGCATCGGGGTTGTCCATGAAGGCGGCCACGGTGCCGTTGCCGTGGTGGACATCGAAATCGAGGATGGCGACGCGGTCGATGCCGGGATCATCCAGGGCCCGGGCCGCGGCCACCGCGATGCTGTTGACGAAGCAGAAACCCATCGCCCGGGACGCCTCGGCGTGGTGTCCCGGGGGCCGCACGGCGCAGAAAGCCCGGTTTTGAGTACCGCCGAGCACCAACTCGACGGCCGCCACCGCCGCGCCGGCCGCTCTTCGGGCGGCGCGGAGCGACCCCGGTCCCATCGCGGTATCGGGGTCGAGGCGGACGAGTCCTTCCTCCGGCGACAACTGCGCGAGCCTGTCGAGGAAGGCTTCTCCGTGCACCCGCGCCATGTCGGTGCGAAGCGCTTCGGGGGCTTCGTATACCGCGAGTTCGGCTATCAGCCCCCTTCGGTCAAGGTGCTGCAGTACGGCGGCGAGCCGCTCCGGCCGCTCCGGATGGCGGTCGCCCATTTCGTGGTCCAGGCAGTTCAAATGGGTGAAGAGGGCGGTCATGGTAGAAGGGAACGCGCAGGACCACTCGACGCCGGCCCGATTCACAACGCGCGGCGTCGCCGGCTACTCGAAATGCGCCCTCGGCAAGAACTCCTCGAAAGTCACGCGAAGACCTTCAACCGCGAGGGCGACGATCTCCTCCTCCCAGGCGACTGTCCGGGAATGACCATAGCCGCCGGAAGACGGTGCCTTGTAGATTGTGACCCGCTTCTTTCCGACATCGACCAGCCACACTTCGGCGACGCCGGCGGCGGCGTAGCGCGGGATCTTTTGCTCGCGGTCGTAGTCGAGCGACGAATCGGCCACTTCGATCGCCAACAGGATGTCGGCCGGCCTCGGATGGCGCAGCAGGTAGTGGCGAGGATCGGGCTTCACGACCGCCAGATCGGGTTCGGGCTGGGTGTGATTCGAAAGCCGAACGGAAGATTGGACGCGCAGCTTCGCGGTATCGCCCAGGCGCGGGAACAGGACCTCGGCCAGCCGGTTCACGATGCCCGTGTGGGCGGGGCCCATTGGCGGCATTTCGATGAGTTCCCCGTCGATAAGTTCCACGCGGTCGTCGGCGGTCAGGATTCCCGCCGAACACATCTGCTCGAAATCATCGGCGGTCAAGCGACGGCGAACTGGTTTGGCGACCAACGGCGTTTCCTCGAGAATTGGGCTAGGCGACGCGAGTCAGCTCTTCGCCTGGAGAGAGCCGGCCGGGTCCCTGCGCGGGTCGAAGGCGTCGCGCACCGCTTCGCCCGTGAAGATGAGGAGCGTCAGCATGACCGCGAGCGTGGTGAACGTGGTGAGCACGAGCCAGGGCGCATGGATATTGGCGCGACCCTGCGCGAGCAGGCGGCCGAGCGACGGCGAATCAGCCGGAAGTCCGAAGCCCAGGAAATCAAGGGACGTGAGCACGGTGATCGATCCCGTCAGGATGAAGGGAAGGAAGGTGATGGTCGCCACCATGGCGTTCGGCAGCACGTGCCGCACCATGATCCTGAGGTCGCTGACGCCCAGGGCGCGGGCGGCGTCGATGTATTGAAAATTCCGCGCGCGCAGGAATTCCGCGCGCACGACAGCGACGAGGGCCATCCAGCTGAAGAGGACCAGGATGCCCAACAGCCAGTACACGTTGGACTCGACGATACTGGCCAGAATGATCAGGATGAACAGCGTGGGAAGCCCCGCCCAGATCTCGACGAATCGTTGGGCGAAGAGGTCGACCTTGCCGCCGAAATATCCCTGAAGGCCGCCGGCGCAGACGCCGATGATCGAACTCAGGAACGTGAGGACCAGGCCGAACAGGAACGAAAGACGCGCGCCGTAGATGAGCGAGGCCAATACATCCTTGCCGACGTTGTCGGTGCCGAGCAAATGTTCCTTGGAAGGCGGATAGGGAGCGGTGCCGGGCAGGTAGTAATCGATGGTGTTGTAGCTGAAGCGAATCGGCGGCCAGATCATCCAGCCCCCCTGGTCCTCGATGAGATCCTGAACGAAATGCTCCCGATAGTCGGCCTCGACCTTGAATACGCCGCCGAACTCTGTTTCGGCGTATTGCTTGAACAGGGGGAAGTAGTACTGGTCGTTGTAGTGGATCACCAGCGGCTTGTCGTTGGCGATGAATTCGGCGAAGAGCGTAAAGGTGAAAAGCGCGAGGAATATGCGAAGCGACCAGTAACCGCGCTTGTTGGCGCGAAAATTGGCCCATCTGCGGCGCGTCAGCGGGCTGGCGCGCCAGCGGCGCCCGGCGCCCGGGTCCGCGGGGATGTTCGCTTCGGCCACGGTCATGTTCCCCTGGTTTCGAAATCGATTCGCGGATCCACAAACGTGTAGACGAGATCGGCGATGAGCTGCGTTACGAGGCCGAGCAGGGTGAACACGAAAAGCGTGCCGAACACGATCGGATAGTCGCGCGACATGATCGCCTCGAATCCCAGCAGGCCGACGCCGCGCAACGAGAATATGACTTCGATCAGGATGCCCCCGGTGAAGAGTATGCCGAGCAGCGCCGCCGGAAATCCCGCGATGACGATGAGCATGGCGTTGCGGAATACGTGGCCGTACAACACGCGTGCCGGCGTCAGCCCTTTCGACCGGGCGGTCAGAACGTACTGCTTGTTGATCTCGTCTAGGAACGAGTTTTTGGTCAGCATGGTCAACGTCGCGAAACTACCCGCAACCAGGGCGGCGACGGGCATGGCGAGGTGATGAAGCCGGTCCTTGACCTGATCCCAGAAACTCAGCTCGGAATAGTTGTCCGATATCAGTCCGCGCAGCGGGAACCAGTCGAAGTACTCGCCGCCGCAGAACAGGATGATGAGCAGCATCGCCAGAATAAACGCGGGGATCGCGTAGCCGATCAGGATCACGAAGCTGGTCCAGATATCGAACGGCGTGCCGTCGTGGACCGCCTTCCGTATCCCTAAGGGAAGCGAAATCGTGTAGACGATGAGCAGCGTCGAGACGCCGAGCGACAGCGAGACGGGCAAACGCTCTATCACCAGATCGACCACCGGGACGTCCTGGTAGAAGCTGTCGCCGAAATCGAACGAGAAGTAGTTCTTCAGCATCTGGAAGAACCGGACATGCGCCGGCTTGTCGAAGCCGAACTGTCTTTCCAGTTCCTTGATGAGTTCCGGGTCGATCCCCCGCGCGAATTCATAGCTGCTCGGGTTGCCCGCTTCCATTCCGCCTGGAGCGCCGCCTCCGCCGCCGATCATTGCGGTCGCGGCGACGCCCTCGCCCTGAATCCGAGCGATGGCCTGGTCGACGGGGCCGCCCGGGGCCGCCTGGATGATGATGAAGTTGACCAGCATGATGCCGATCAAGGTCGGCAACATCAGGGCGAGCCTGCGAGCGAGGTAGGACGAGCCGATCCTGATCGCGAATTCCCGGATGTTCTGCATGTTCTGGAAACGATCCCTTGGCTAGTTGCTTCGTTCGTCGCCCTTCAATCCGGCGAGTCCGGCATCCACCCGGGCGTTTTTCTCCTTGTCCAGCCACCACAAGTGAGGAAACCCGGTCCAGTTCATGTGGTCGATGCCGAGAGGAGGATGACCGAATCGGTCCCAGTATACGAGATGGCGCCCGACGGGATGCCCTTCCGGTATGACATAGAAGTTCCAGAGCAGAACCCGGTCCAGCGCCCGCCCGGCGGCATTCATGTCCGCTTCCGATGTCGCCTGGGCGATCTTCTCCACCAGGAAGTCCACCGCGGGGTGCTTGATGCCGGCGTAGTTGGCCCTGTTGGGCTGGTCGGCTGCCCGGGAGGTGAACTGATCGCGCAGGCGCGCCGGAAAGGGGATTCTGAAGGTATAGAACTTGCGCATCGTCGCGTCGTAGTCGTAATTCCTTAGCCGATTGACCATCAGGTTGCTTTCGACCTTGCGCAATACGGCGTCTATTCCAAGACGTTTCAGGTTGTCGACGAAGGGCGTGAGCATGCGTTCGTGTTCCGCGCTGGCGACGATGAAGTCGAAGGCGAAGTGTTCTCCGGTCTTCAAGTGGATGCGCCTGAAGTCCTCGACCACCCATCCGGCCTCGACCAAGAGCGCGTCGGCTTCGAGCAGCGTATCGCGGTTGCGTCCGAAGCGTTCGTTCTTCGGCAGCGGCACCGGATGCGTGAACACGCGCTCCGGTATCCGGCTTCGGAACGGTTCCAGCAGCGCGAGTTCCGCTTCCGAGGGGAGTCCCGTCGCCTGCATCCCAGAGCGCATGAAAAAACTGTTGTTGCGGTCCATGCCGCCATGCCAGTACACGCGGTTCGTCCACTCGAAGTTGTAGGCCAGCGTCAACGCTTCCCGAACCCGTATGTCCTTGAACAGGTCCCGGCGATTGTTGAGGACGATGCAGTAGTGCATGCCGTAGGAGGTGCCCATGACATAGGTCTCTTTCTTGAGCAGGCCCTCGCGATAGCCGGCGAAGTCGTAGGCGGTGGCGAAGGTGCTCTCGTTCTGGTCGCGGTAGTAGTCGAAGACGCCCGCCCGCAGCGCCTGCAGCATGACGTTCATGTCGAAGAAGTAGATGATCGCGATGCGGTCGAAATTGTTGTGGCCGACGTTCACGTTGAGATCCCGGCCCCAGTAGCTCTCGACCCGTTCGAATACCACCTTGTGTCCGGGGTCCACCTCGGCGACGCGATACGGGCCGTTTCCGAGGGGCGGTTCGAGGGTCGTGGCGGAAAAGTTCCTGTCCTCCCAATAGTGCTCGGGCAGCGGCGTGAACCCCGCCGTGAGGATCACCAGTTGCGGGTTCTTTTCTGCGGTCTCGCTGAAACGAAACGTGAAGGACCGGGGACCGGTTCGTTCCAGTTCGACGATATCGCGGTATCTCTCTCTCCAGCTATAGGACCCTTCGGACCTTATGGTCTCGAGTGTCCATAGAACATCGTCCACCGTGACCGGTTCGCCGTCGTGCCAATAGACGTTTTCGCGCAGCGTGTAGCGCACCCAACTGTAGTCGTCCGCCACCTCCACGGTTTCCGCGAGCATGCCGTAGTAGGAAGCCAGTTCGTCTTCCGACCTCCGCATGAGGGGCTCGTAGAGCGGGGTACCGAGCCTGGGGTCCAGGTAGACGGCCGCGACCCCCTTGTCTACGTAGACGTGGAGGTTGTTGAACGTGCCGACGATCGGCGATCCGACGGTTCCGCCTTTCGGCGTATCCGGATACGCGTAGTCGAAGTGGGGCATGTCCCTGGGGTACTTCAGGTCGCCGAAGTACGCAAAGCCGTGGCTTGGCGTCGCGGCCGTTGCGGGAATGGGGAGAATCAACATGCAGCAGGCAAGGAAACGCATTGCCGATCCGGTCATCCGATCTAATCCTGCCCCATTCCAGCCAGACCGGCCTCGACGCGGGCGTTCTTTGCCTCGTCGAGCCACCATAGCTGCGGGAAACCGGTCCAGTTCATGTGCTCGCGCCCCATGGGAGGGTGGCCGAAGCGGTCCCAGTACACGGGGTGGCGCCCAAGCGGACATCCTTCGGGAATCACGTAGAAGTTCCATAGCAAGACGCGGTCGAGCGCCCGCCCGGCGGTGTTCATTTCCGCCTCCGTCTTGGCGTCCAGGACCTTTTCCACCAGCAAGTCGACCACCGGATTCTTGAACCCGGGCAGGTTGGTCTGGCTCGGTTGATCGGCCCACTGCGACTTGTACGTTCTGCGCATGCGATCGGGGATCGGGACCATGAACGTGTAGAGCTTGCGAATCGTGGAATCGAAGTCGTAGTTCCGCAGCCGGTTAGTCATCAGGTTGCTTTCGAGCTTGCGCAGCGCCGCGTTGATCCCCAGCCGCTTGAGGTTGTCGACGAAGGGCACCAGCATGCGCTCGTGCAGGCCGAACCTGACGATGAACTCCAGTTCGAACGGCTCTCCGGTCTCCGCGTGGACGCGCTGGAAGTCCTTGATCACCCAGCCCGCTTCGACGAGCAGCGCGTCGGCCCGGAGCAGGGTATCGCGATTGCGCCCGTAGGGTTCGTTCTGCGGCAGCGGCACCGGGTGCGTGAAGACGCGCTCCGGAACCCGGCCGCGGAACGGTTCCAGGATCTCGAGTTCCGCCTCCGACGGCAGCCCCGTGGCCTGCATTCCCGAACGCATGAAGTAGCTGTTGTTGCGCTCCAGGCCGTTGAACCAGTAGACGCGGTTCGCCCAATCGAAGTTGTAGGCGAGCGTCAGCGCCTCCCTGACCCGGATATCCTTGAACAGGTCGCGGCGGGTGTTGAATATGACGCTCTCGTGCATCCCGTAGGAATAGCCCATTCGGTAGGTCTCCCGCTTGAAGAGCCCCTTGTGATAGGCGTCGAAATCGTAGGCCGTGTGGAAGTGGCTTTCGTCCTCTTCGAAAAAGAAGTCTATGAAGCCGGCCCGCATTGCCTGGAGCATGACGTTGCGGTCGAAGTAGGAGGTATGCACGATCCGGTCGAAATTGTGGTGGCCGACATTGACGTTGAGGTCCTTGCCCCAGTAGTCCTCTACGCGTTCGAAGACCAGCTTGTGTCCGGCCTCCACCTCGGCAAGGCGGTAGGGCCCGTTGCCGAGCGGCGGCTCCAGGGTTGTGGCGGTGAAGTCTCTTTCCTCCCAGTAGTGCCGGGGCAGCGTGGTGAACCGGGCGGTGAGAACGACCAGCGGCGGCCCCTTTTCGGCTGTTTCCGCGAAATAGATCCTGAATGACATGGGCCCGGTTTGCTCCGCCCTGTCGAGGGCTTCATATCGCACCCGCCAACTGATGCCGGCCTCGGTCTTCACCATTTTGAAGGTCCACAGAACGTCGTCGACCGTCACCGGTTCGCCGTCATGCCAGTACGCGTTGTCGCGCAGCGTGTACTCGACCCAACTGTAGTCGTCGGCCACCTCCACGCGCTCCGCGAGCAGGCCGTAGTAGGAGGCCAGTTCGTCTTCGGACCACCGCATGAGCTGGTCGTAGACCCTCGAACCCAGCCTTGTGTCCATGAAAGGCGACAGGTTCCCCCTGTCCACGTAGGCGTGCACGTTGTTGAAGCTTCCGATGATGGACAGCTTGAGGACTCCCCCTTTCGGCGCGTCCGGATTCGCGTAGTCGAAATGCGGCATGTCCTTCGGGTACTTCAGATCGCCGAAATACGCGAAGCCGTGACTGGGTTCTCCCGCCGCAGGGGCGGCGAGGAGCAGCGCCAGGGCGGCTAGCAGGATGGAAAACGTGCGCGTGGTCATCTACCAGCCATGTGGACGATCTTCGATAGCTTTGAACACATGCCCGGTCGCGAGGTTATTGCCCCTGCCCCCCCATTGGGACGGCCAATACTATCCCAAGGAAAAGTGGTCCGGGTCTCGCCGAGAACCGCGCAGCGGGCCGTGGAATCTCGCGCCGTTTGCCCATATGTTCACTGCTAACCAGCCCGAAAAGAAAACCGTCACATGGACATCGAAACGCCGTACCTCCTTTTCCTTGGCGACGCCAGGGACGCGCTGGCGGCGAAGACCGGACAGGGCATTGTCGACTGGCGTCCGGACGCCGTCTCCGGTCAGATGCGGCTGTCCGGCTGCGGTGCCGATCTCGGCGTCCCCGAACTCACGATTTCCGCCGCCGCGCGCGCAGGCGCGAAGACCTTCGTGATCGGCGCGGTCAACCCCGGCGGCGTGCTGCCGGAGGCATGGCGCGCCCATGTCGTCGAAGCCCTGGAAGCGGGACTCGACATCGCGAGCGGCATGCATGCGCGTCTTGCCGACGTGCGCGGGATCGCAGAGACCGCGGGACGTCTGGGCCGACGCCTGTTCGACGTGCGCCACCCTTCCGGTACTTTTCAGACCGCGAGCGGCCGCAAACGCAGGGGCAAGCGGCTGCTGACGGTGGGCACCGACTGTTCCGTTGGCAAGAAGTACACCGCGCTTGCCATCGAGCGGGAACTGCTGCGGCGCGGGGCGGACGCCGATTACCGCGCGACGGGTCAGACGGGCATTCTCATATCGGGAGGCGGCATTGCCATCGACGCCGTCGTTTCCGACTTCGCTGCCGGTGCGGCGGAGGCATTGTCGCCGGATGCCGACTCGGGCCACTGGGACGTGGTGGAGGGTCAGGGTTCGCTGTTCCATCCATCCTTCGCCGGTGTCAGCCTGGCGCTGCTGCACGGGACCCAGCCGGACGCTTTCGTCGTCTGCCACGAGCCGACCCGCAGGACCATGCGCAATGTGGACACGCCAGTCGCGCGCATCGAAGACGTGATCGCCGAGACCGCAACGCTCGGGCGACTGACGAATCCCGACGTTCGGTGCGCGGGCGTCGCCCTGGATACGTCGGCCCTCTCGAAGCCGGACGCATTGCGGGTCATTGACGAGGCCGCGCATCGATTGGAATTGCCGGCCTGCGATCCGGTGCGGCAGGGCGTCGGCGTCATCGTCGACGCGTTGCTTTGAGTCGGTTTGCCGACGTCGTCGGGGGTCGCCTCGCGGCGGATGTCCAACAGTCGATTGGTGGAACTCCCACGACCATGTCGCTTGCCGATGGGGGTGATCAAAGGGAAGACAGACATTGTTGAAAGTCAGTGCCCGACCGGAGAACTGGCCCATCGCTCGCCCGTTCACCATTTCCCGGGGGACGAAGCTAACGGCCGAGGTCGTTGTTGCTACCGTTACCGACCGAGGGTTCAGCGGCCGCGGCGAGTGCGTCCCGTACGCGCGCTATGGCGAAACGGCCCAGCACGTCGTTCGGACGATCAAGGACTATCGCGGCCCGTTCGACCGGGACGAAATGATGAATATCCTTTCCGCCGGAGCAGCCCGCAACGCCCTTGACTGCGCGTTGTGGGATCTGGCCGCCAAACGCAGCGGTCAGGCGGCATGGAAGCTGGCGGGCGTCTCGCGGCCGGGCGATGTGGTCACGGCGCTCACCGTGAGTCTCGACTCGCCCGAAAGGATGGGTGAGCGGGCGCGGGATGCGCGAGACCGCGCGCTTTTGAAAGTGAAGTTGGGCGCGGATTCCATCGCCCTGGACATTGAGCGGCTGCGCGTTGTCCGGGCCAATGCCCCCGACGCGCGCCTGATCGTGGACATCAACGAAGGCTGGTCCCTCGAGGATCTGGAGACGTTCATTCCGGCAGCGCTCGAAGCCGGCGTCGAAATGATCGAGCAGCCGCTGCCGCAAGGGGCGGATGCGGGTCTTCGCAACTTCCATTCTCCCATCCCCCTGTGCGCCGACGAAAGCATTCGCGACGGCTCGAACCTCGCCGGGATCGCTACGCGCTACCAAGCGGTGAACATCAAGTTGGACAAGACCGGCGGCTTGACCCGGGCGCTGGCCCTGGCGCGGCAGGCGCGCGCTCGGAACATGGCCGTCGTGGTCGGATGCATGGTCTCCACTTCGCTGTCCGTGGCGCCGGCGCTGCTGCTTTCGCAAATCGCCCGTTTCGTCGATCTCGACGGCCCGCAACTCCTGACCAGGGACCGCGATCCGGGCCTCGAATACAATGGCAGCCTTCTATCTTTCTCCGAGCGCGTTTGGGGATGACGGCCCGAACCATCTGGCGCGACGGCGAGTTCATCGCTTGGGAGGACGCGACCGTACATGTCCTGTCGCAAAGCCTGCAGCGGGGCTCGCTGGCGTTCGACTACTTCAGCGTCCATGCCACTTCCCGCGGTGTCGCCGTGTTCCGACTGCGTGATCACATCGAACGGCTCGCAATGACCTGCCGCATCGTCGGCCTGCCGCTGCGGTATGGCGTCGACCTCCTGGTCGAAGCCTGTGCGGAAACGGTGCGCCGCAATCCGGGTGCCGGGTCCGTCAAGATCAGCGCGCTGATTCCTTCGGTCGAGGCCGAGCTGGTGCCCCGGGACCCCCGCGTATCGGTATTCATCGCGGCCTATGACGGCGATCGGGACATCATCGGCGGGATCCGGGGCCGGGCGCATCGGCGGGCGGAACTGTCGATCAAGATCGAACGCGACAAGCGCAACCGGCGTGACGACATCATCCCACCCCACGCGAAGGTCGCGGCCAACTACACCGCGGCCATGACCGCCAAGTGGCGGGCGCGAGGGCAGGGGTTCGACGACATCGTCCTGCTCGACGAGAATGGCTGGGTGACAGAAGCGCCGACAGCGAACCTATTCCTGGTCGACGCGGCGGGGGGCCTTGCGACGCCTCCAGGGAGCAAGGTGCTGCTCGGCATCACGCGAGCGTCGATGATCGACATCGCATCGGCGGTCGGCAGCGCGTGCGAGGAACGCGACATCTCGGTGGATGAACTCAAGAGCGCGCCGGAAGTGTTCCTGACGGGCACGTCGGAGGGCGTGTGGCCCGTCCTTCGGATCGACGGTAAGGTCGTCGGAAACGGAGATGTCGGTCCACTCACCGCGCGATTGCGGGAGACGTATCGGGCCGTCGTGCGGGGCGAGGAGCCGGCGTTCGAACACTGGCTGCACTACGTGTAGCGAACAGGAGTCGGCTCGAGTGCGCGCGCATGGGTCAGCCAGGCAACCGCACGACGAGATTGAAACAACCATTCAGCAACGGCCGAACGCGCTGCCTTCGGCATCGTGAATGGGCGCGACCACTACCGGGGTCTTCCAAGTTTCCGCCAAAGGGCGTATCCGACTCCCGCCGCCACCAAAGGATGGCGTACTGCGACGAGCACCGCTGCACCGACGATCAAGCCTGCGCCTACCGCCAATAGCTGTCGGCTGGTGGCTGCGCCGGTGGTCGCGCGCGTGACGGTGTGTTCGCAGTTGTTTCGGAACACGTTGTATCGCCGGGCGCCGCCTTGGGCTGCATCCTGCGCGTGGCGCAGCGCCCGCGCGCGCTGTGTCTCGCCCAGTCGCCGCGCGCGCACCGTCTTGCCGCGTCGAAAGTCCTCCATGGTGGAGATGTGTTCGCCGCGCCGGGGCGTGTTGTGCAGGACGCGGTCATCGCCGAGGGCGATGCCCTGGTGCATGACCGGCCCCTTGCGCCGGAGGACGATATCGCCGGGTAGAACTTCGGACATGGTTCCTGAATCGCCGCTCAATGTCGTGCGATGGACGATAGCCTATTCGTCGGTCGCGATCGACCCGATCATGTAGTCGATGGATTCGCGAAGCTTGTCCTCCGTGCAGGTATTGCACAGCCCCTTGGGAGGCATGCCCGGCGGCATGCCCTGGACCACGGAATCGAGCAGCGCGTCCCTGCCCCGGGCGAGGCGCGGTGCCCAGGCTTCGCTGTCGTCGAGCGCCGGCGCCCCGGCCAGCCCCGCGGCGTGGCAGGTATAGCAGTAGCGCTCGTAGGTCTGCTTTCCGGGGTGTTCGGCGGACTCGCCCTGATCGCACCCTCCCAGCAGTCCGGCGAGCGCGATGGCAACGCACTGTATGGCTATCGGCGCCTGCGCTCGCATGGGTTCCTCCTAGAGCCATGAAATCCGCCGCCCTTCGGCGTCGTATTTCACCCCCGCCCAGCCCACCTATCACCGTGCGCCTTGATCGGCACTACGTGCCGTTCTACGGCGTGCGCTGCTAGGCTCGGGCTGCGCGACCATAGCGACTTGCTACCGGACTGTCTAACACGCTGCAGCAGTGGATCAAGGCCATGCGCACAAGGCCAGGCGTCTTTCGACCACCGCCCCGCCCGGATAGACTTGCGTTGCATCTATGCCCATGCACGCTATTCATCGTCGCTACTACGCCGAAGATCTCGTCCGCCAGCGCCGCGCCGGCGAGCGCCGCCGCCAGGTTTCCTCCCAGCGACGCGGACGCGTGGACCCGAATCCCCACCAAATCGACGCGGTGATGTTCGCGCTGCGGCGAATTCCGGAAGGCGGCTGCATCCTTGCGGACGAAGTCGGACTCGGCAAGACGATCGAGGCAGGTCTCGTGGTAGCCCAGCTACTCGCCGAGGGCGCGACACGCATCCTCATTGTCGTGCCGCGCCCGCTCCTCGGCCAGTGGCAGGCCGAACTTGTCGACCTTTTCGACATCGACGCGCTCGAGGCTGCAGATCCTTCGGTCGACACCGAAGCGATGGGCGTGTTCCTGGCGGGGCGCGAGTATGCCGGTGGCGAGGCGGGGGCATCGCGCCTCGCGGCCGCGCCGTGGGACCTCTGCCTGATCGATGAGGCGCACGAAGTTTTCGCCGGAATTCACCGCCGCTACGACCGAGCGGGCATCTACGACGAAGAGAGCCCGCAGGCGCTCATGGCGCACCGGGTCCGCCAAGTGATCGGCGCCTCTCCTGTATTGCTCCTGACGGCGACGCCGATCCAGAACTCGCTCCGCGAACTCTGGGGGCTCGTCCAGTACGTGGACCCGAGCGGCACGCTGCTGGGGGACAAGCCCGTATTCGAGCATGTCTTCTGCGCCGACGATGGACGCGGCGTCGCCGCTCACCAGTCGGAAGAACTGAGACTGCGGCTCGCCACTGTGGTTCAGCGCACGCTCCGTCGTCAGGCGCAGGAGTTTCTGGACCGGCCCTTCGTCGGGCGACGGGCGCAGCTCTTCGAGTACCGCATGAGCCCGGACGAGCGGGCGCTCTATGACGACGTCACCGACTACCTGCTGTCGCCAACCCTGCATGCCTTTAGAGGGAACGCCCGCCAGTTGCTCCTGCTCGGGTTTCACCGTCGCATGGCTTCGTCGATCCCGGCGTTGGCTCAGAGCCTGGACCGGGTCGCGTCCAGGTTGCGCGGAATGTTGGGGGATGGCCATGCTGGTGACACGGCCGCGGCGGATTTCGTGCGCGACCTTGAGGACGAGGACGACATTGGCGAGGGCGAAGCCGGGACGGCTCCGATGCCGCCGTCTGCGTTTGAGGCTGAGGCGGTTCGAGGCGAACTCGAACGGGTCGAGGATTTCGTCCGACGCGCCCGAGCGTTGCCGCGGGACAGCAAGGCGGCGAGTCTCGTCCAGGCAGTACGCATGGTCATGGACCGGCCGACGGACCGGCGCAAGGTAGTGATCTTCACCGAGTCCCTGACGACCCAGGACTACCTGCGCAAGCTCCTGCTGGAACAGACGGAATTGCGCGACGAGGACATCACGCTGTTCCGGGGCAACAACGACTCGCCGCGGGCGCGCGCAGCCCTCGACGCGTGGCGCGACGCCAATGGCCACGGCGTCCGAACGCCAAGCGCATCGGTCGCCGTGCGTCTCGCGCTGGTCGACGAGTTCCGTCAGCGCTCCACGGTCATGATCTCGTCGGAAGCCGGGGCGAAAGGGCTGAACCTGCAGTTCTGCGACACCGTCATCAACTACGACCTGCCGTGGAACCCGCAGCGCATCGAGCAGCGGATCGGCCGTTGCCACCGCTACGGGCAGAAGCGCGACGTCACCGTCATCAACTTTCTCGCCCGCGACAACCAGGCGCAGCGGCTCACGTTCGACATCCTCAGCACGAAACTCGACCTCTTCGGCGACGTCCTCGACATGTCCGACGTCGTGCTGCAGACGCCGCGCTCCGACGCCTCCCAGGAGCTGGTGTCGGCGCTGGGCCCGGACTTCGAGGGCGAACTGCGCCGCATCTGGGAGCGTGCGCGCTCGGTCGCGGAGGTGGAGGAGGAACTGCGGCGCCTCGGCGAGTCGATGGAAGGTCGCCGACAGGCGCTCGAGCGCGTCCGCGAGCGCACCGTCGGCCTCATCGAGACCGGCCTCGACAATTCGGTGCGCGACGTGTTCCGGCGCATCCGGACGGGCCTGACGGAGGAGCTCGCCACCTTCGACGCGGAACTCCAGCGTACACTCACGGCGTACCTGGACGCGGCCGACGTGCCTTGGAGCGCTGACGAGCGCGATGAGCGACAGGTTGTCCACATCGGTGCGTCCGCGCGTTTGCCGGCGACACTTGCCGGTGGGGTGTCGGTGGCCGTCGGCGGCGGCACAGGCAACGGCATCGACACCCTCCACCTCTCGCACCCGCTGATTGCCGCGGCCGTTGCCGAGGCGCGCGCCGCGGGCACCGATTTTCGGGTGCGGTTCGACCTTGGCCCCAATGCCCCGCCAGCGCTGCGGGAACGCAGGGGCCGTCGCGGGCGCCTGGCGCTGACACGGATCGCGCACAGCGGGTTCGAGCGGGAGGACCGGCTGCGAGTAACCGCTGTGTTCGAGGACGCCGAGGTGCTGCGCCCCGCCGATGCGGCACTCCATCTCATTTGCCAGCCGTGCGCTGACGCGCCGCCATTCGACCCGCCGCTGCATGTGACCGAGGATGACCTCGAGGAAGTCGTGGACGAGGAGCTGTTCTTCGACCGGCACGAACTGGCGGGCGCGGACGAGTCCAACTTTCGTGACACAATGGACCAACTCGACCGGTACCTCGCGGACCGGACGCTGGTGCTCCGCCGCGCGCGCGAACGACAACAGCAACGACTCGCGGCGGCGGAGAATGCCCGCAACCGGGCGATGGGCGCCGAACAGCGGGGCCGGGCCGACAAGCAGGTGCGCGCCGCCGAGACCGAACTGGAGCGCATCGACGGCCAGATCGAAGCGCTGGAGGCGAGGAACGACGACACCTACGAACGCGCCCGCCAACAGGCGCACAGTCGGCGGTATGCCGCGCCCACCGTCGAACGCCTGCTGGTTGCCGCGTTCGAGATCGCGTGACCGACCCCGCACCCGCAAAGGAGGACGACGTGGCGCTGACGCTGCTGCACACCGCCGACTGGCACCTTGGGCGCAGCTTCCCGGCGTTCGAGCGCGAGCAGGAAAAGAAGCTGACCCGGGCGCGGCTCGAGGCCGTCGGGCGGATCCTGGATCTGGCGCAGAGCCGGAACGTGGACGCGGTGCTCTGCGCGGGCGACCTTTTCGACGAACCGTCGCCCGACGAGTCCTGGTGGGGCGGCGTGCTGCGCGAGTTCGCGCGCCGCGACTGGACCCGGCCGGTGATCCTGCTGCCGGGCAACCACGACCCGCTGACGCCGAACTCGCTGTACGACGCCTCACACCAATTTCGTGCCGGTCTGCCAGCGTATGTCCATGTCGTGGACCGCAAGGGCTGGGAATTGTCCTTGGGCGACAGCGCCGTGGTGATCGCCAACCCATGCACGTCGCAGGCGGGGCAGACCGACCTCGCCGCCTCCCTGCCGGCCCGCGAGGAGGGCGACGACCGCATTCGTATCGGGCTCGTACACGGCCAGACATTCGACATCGAGGGGCACCAGACGAACTTCCCCATCGCCCGCGGGACGGCGTCGGACCGCGGTCTCGACTATCTCGCGATCGGCGACACCCACGCGTTCCGGGAGGTCGAGCCGGACGCCGCGGCGCCTACCGTCTACCCGGGAGCGCCAGAAGCCACGAACTTCGGTGAGCGCGACACCGGCAACGTCGCCCTCGTGTTCTTCCCCCGCGACCGACGCCGGCGCGCCATGGTCCGTCCCGAGCCCGTGAAACGATGGACCTGGCGAGAAGAGACATGCACGTCCGTGCCGGCCTTGAGGACTCTGCTTGCCGATCCGCACCTTCGCCGCACGGTGTTGCGCC
>CAZFGB010000163.1:0-7557 GCA_964518405.1 uncultured Pseudomonadales bacterium
CGAAGCGAAAGACATGAACCGTTCCTGGCTCGAGGGTTGCATCTGGTCGGCAGCCCGTGCGAGCGGATTGCAATGGGACCAATGGCGGTGCGCGGCGGCGGCGGAAGTACTGCGTTCACAACGTGAAGGCTGGGAACTGGCGGTGGCACGGGTCGTCGGCGGGCCGGACGCCGACGCAAGCGGAGTGTGAATTGAGCGGCAAGCCGCTCGTCGTGCGCGCACGACAGGCTCCGTGTGCGGGTAGGCTGACCTTCCAGAGTCGATACTATATAACGTGTTGAATTATATAGAGAAAACGGATTTATATCGGGTCGTTACCGGGTACACCATCGTAGTCGCAACCCGAGCAACCGTTGCCGAATCTGGTGGCGCGACAGCGGATGCGAACCGAGTGTTTCACGGTTCAGCCCCGCTCGCGCGGGGATCGCTGCAGCGGCTCGCGACGCGCCCGCCATCGCCGGGCAGGATTGGGTCCGGTCCGTGGGGGTGTCGAGCGTCCGATGCGCTGGCCCGCTCACGCAAGGAAAGCGACGCGAGCGCGGTAGCGCGCGAAGACGAGGATCGCGACCAGCCAGCCGGCCAGGGCGAGCCCCGCCACGATCGTCCACGTTGTCAGTCCAGGCGACTGGCCGATGAGCGGTCCCCTGACGACTTCGAGGCAATGGTAGAAGGGGTTGCTTTGCACCAGGATCTGCCGGTTGGGAAGCTGTTGGGGGATCCACAGGATGGGAGTCCCCAGAAAAGCGAACCGGAGCGCTCGCTGAACGAACATCCTCAGGAAATCGAATTGCAAGCACAGCGGAGCCAGCACCAGGCTGACCCAGAGCCCGTTCAGAAACATCAACAATAGTCCTGGAATGGCCAGCAGCGCCTCCCAACCCGGCAGAAATCCAAGTGCGACCGCGACCGGGGCGATGAGCGCCAGATTGAACCCGAAGGTGATGAACGCTCTCCAGACGGAACGGAAGATAGCGATGGAAACCGGGAGCGTGCCGTTCAGCAAATCTTCGGCTCCGCTGAACGCCCTGCAAGCGTCCCGGAAGATGCCCTGAATGAGCAGCCAGACCACCATCCCCGCAACCAGGTGCGGTACGTAGCGCGCGGCCCGCAGATCGAGCAGCGTGCCGAACAGGAGCCCGAGAACGAGGATGTTCAAGCCCCTGTTGAGCGTCGGCAGAACCGGACCGACGATCGTGCGTCGGAAGCTCCTCCCGGCCTCGACGAGCGGCGGGATCCCCCAGATCCCGAACGCCCTGGCGCCTTGCTTCAGGTCCGCGAACGCGCGTGCCCGCCGTTCCTGTGGTGAGAGCGGATAGGTCGCGGAAACGCTTGGGAGCGGCCGGGTTGCGTCGCCGTTACGGGCCTTCCCGCCGCGCCCGGCCGCGGCCGGGAGCTTGCTCATCGTGTCTCCGACAACGGCGCAGGCTCGATCCCATCTCCGCGATCCTTGCCCGGCCGCTGTGGACTCGATCGCCGGCAAGCCCTGCCCGAGCGGGCTTGGGAGCATGCGGCGGATCGGTCGGCACGGTCGTGGTGTACGCGCCGCCGCATCGACCGGCGCAGTGCGCTCCGGAGATTGAACAGCGTCCAATCCAACCGCGAGACCAGGGCCGTGGACGCCGGCGCGTAGTTTGGCCCGGGGATCGTTTCCAATCGCCGGGTGGCCCGACGCATCACCGCCTTTTCTACCTCGTAGAGCAAGTAGTTGTCGGGTGCCTGTTGCTGGCCCGTGTCCACCAGCGCGGCCAGATGGGGAAAGTCCGTGTAGCGGACGATCTCGTAGTACCCGCCAAGCGTTCGCCAGTAATCCGGGTTGCGTTCATCGGACAGGAAGAAGACCGGGGCGCCGAGCGGAACGCCCAGTTTCGCCAGGCGCCGGCGAACGTTCTGAGGCTCCGTGCGACGTTTGACGGTCGGGTTCCGTTCCGACCGGTCGCCGCGGCGGACGTGTGCGGCGGCGTAGTGGCCGTAGCGGGTGACGATCGAGGCGATGGTCGGTTCCGCCAGCTCGCGCACGAGCTTTGACGGACGCATGTCGAAGCTTATGGCGGGCGGCCCGGTCAGGACATCGCCGGCCAACCGCCGAATCGGATCGTACGGAAGGTCGCGCAGATGCACCCACTCGCGGACGGGGCGCACGACCAGGTCAGCGGCTTGTGCACCGTTGGGCATCCGGGCTCGGCGCGCCAGGATCAGCGTGCGCAACGTTTCCTCGGGCAATTCGCGCGCGATTGGCAGGGGGTGCCTGGCGCCATCCGGACAGATCAGGCGGCTGGCGTCGAGATCGAAATACTTGTCCCATTGCCCGAGGCCGTCCGCCCGGCCGAAGTTGTGATGGCGGGCCAGGTTGAGCGTGGGCAGCAGCGCGAGACGGTCGCACATGAACGCTTCCCGCATGAGCCACTGCAGGTTCCTGAGCTGGTTCTGCATGCCCGCAGGGCGGGGCTTGACGTCCTGGTAGCGGAGATAGCGCCGTTTGCTCACGATGGGAGGGCTTGCTCAGGCCTGTTCGGCAAATTGACCGAACGTGAATCCGGCCCGTCGCGACCCACGTGCCTGCGGGCCGAACGGCAGCGCCCGGCGCAGGCGGTGCGAGAGGCGCTTGCGTGCCGGCTTTGCCGGCTTCAGCAGCCAGTCGTCGGCCGGCGGACGCTCCGGACCCCAGAAAGTCCCGATGCGCAACCGGGCCTGGTGCATGATTTCCCGCTCGACGGCGAACAGCAGGTAGTTGTCCGGGTCACCGCGGTACGTCGACACCAGAGCGTTCAGGTGGGGAAAGTCGCCGTATCGGTACAACCGGCAGCAATCGCTCAGCGCGGCCCAGTACTCGGAATCGCGTTCGTCAGAGAGGAAATAGACTGGCGTATGCGGGCGGATGCCGTGCTCGCGCAGTTTCGAGCGCACATGCTCGGGCGCCGTCGCCTCCGACCACGACGCGGCGTACTGGGGGTGCTGCAGCCAGTCCTGGCGGCGGATGTGAACCGCGGCATAGCCCTTCGGAAGCGATCGGAGCCGCTCGACCGCGTGCCGTGCCAGTGCCGAGACGTTGGGGGAAGGCGGCAACCACAGGCGCGTCCATTTGGGCCGTAGCGACGGGGGAACGCTGCGTTGATGGAACGTCTGGACGCGGCGAACGAGCAGGTCCACGCATGCGGCCTCGCGTGGCACGGGCTGTCGTTCGTCAAGCACAAGCTCTGTGGCGAGCCCCGACGGCGGGCGCGTCGCGATCGGGATCCGCCTCGAAACCCCGGTCAGCATGTGGACCAGCCGGCCCGCGCCGAGGTCGAAGTACGTCTCCCACCGCCAGTCCCGCTGAATCCCGAAGTTGTGTCGCTCATCGAGGTTGAGGGGCGGAACGATGGCCAGCCGGCCCAGCCGGGCCGCCTCCAGCGTCAGGCACTTGAGATTGGTCGCCCAGTGCAGCAGTCCGGCGCGCCCATCGCCGGGATTCTCGTAGCGCAGGAACCGTTGGCGCAGGCGCCTGTTTCGACGGCTCGTTGACATGGGATGATCGCCGCGATGGACAGCGACGCATCGTAACAGCTTTCCCGGCCGGCGAGTATGGCGGCGATACGCGCCGCCGGAATCGCAAGCCGGTGTTCCTGGCCGCGGATCAGCGGGCTCTCCGCCGAGGCGCCCATCGTCGGCGGAGCGCGAGGCGCAAGCGGAAGTTCATGCCCGCGCACCAGTCCGCCGGCCCGTACAGCGACTCTGCCACGCACCTGAGCGCGCGTCGCCCGCGACCGCCGGGTTCGGCCGGCAATTGACGGGTCTCGTAGCCGAGCCTTGCCAGCATGTCGCCGTTGACGGCCTGTAGCAGGCGCAGATCCCGGGTTCCGATCTTGCGGTGCCAATCGCTCCTTTCCCGTACCCAACGCCCGTCAATCGCCGCCACCTCTTCGCGCCCCGGCGCTTCGTGCGACAGGATCGGCATCGCCAGGTAGCCGCTCAACCGCTCCAGCACGGCGGGGAGGTTGTCAACCATCTCGTCGTAGCGCAGCAGTAGCGTGTCCGGCCGCTCCCACGGCCGCCAGGCCGCCAGGTGGTCCGACCAGGACCCGTAGCCGGCGTGGCCCTTGATGACAGCTCTCAGGGGCAATCGCTTGCCCAGAAATTCCCACAGGCTCACCGTGGCCGCGCGTCCGTCGCGCACGATGTAGATGGCCGGCGCATCGTCCGGCGGCGGCCGGTGGGTCTTGACCAGGAGCGGCATGTCCGGGGCCGTTTCCGGCGGCGCGCAGCCCGGATCGAAGTGTCCGGCGAAACGCTCGAGCGCGGCGTTTCGCCCGAGATCCCCCTTCCCGTACACGCTCGTCGACGGTATGCCGAAACACCGGTACAGGACGCTGCGCAGGAACGTGTTGCCGCTGCGCGGGAAGGAAGCGAGCCAGACCTTGCGACGCTGTGGGGCCGGCATGCTGACTGCCGCCAGCCCGCTAAACTGTCGACCGCGAGAGATTGGCGCTTTGTCGACTTCGTGGCCCGTAGCCACGTCGACGATGAACCTGCCACACCGATTGGCGTCTTCCGGCCAGCGTTTCATGGGGTGATTCTACTGCGTCACGATCGACTGCGCGATCTCGTCGCGCGTGACACCGGGATTGGCCATGGATACGTCGTCCAGGTGCGGCCGGCGCGTGTCGGTGGTTGGGTCCTGCCGATTCGTTATACTGCCGCGATGAGCCAACCGACCGTGCCGACGGCGATGCCTCTGCGGGCGTCAGCGCCGCGTTCGTCACTGCCCGCGCCGGCGGGTTGCCGGCGATGACACCGAAGGTCGCCCTGATCACCGGGGTAACCGGGCAGGACGGCGCGTACCTCGCGCAGCTTCTGCTTGCCAAGGGGTACATCGTGCACGGCATCAAGCGGCGCTCTTCATCGTTCAACACCGGGCGGATCGACCACCTGTACCGGGACTCGCACGAACCGGATGGCCGTTTCAGCCTGCACTACGGGGACCTGACCGATGCCACCGGGATGTTGCGCCTGATCGGAGAGATCGAGCCCGACGAGATTTACAATCTCGGTGCCGAGAGCCATGTGCGGGTGAGTTTCGACCTGCCCGAGTACACTTCGAACACAAACGCGCTCGGCCCGCTCCGGCTGCTGGAAGCGCTGCGGTTGCTCCGGGTCGGCGGCGATGTGCGGTTCTATCAGGCGTCGACCTCCGAGTTGTACGGAAACTCCGGGCTCCCAGTGCAGAACGAGACGACACCGTTCGCGCCGTGCAGCCCCTATGCGGCGGCGAAGCTCTACGCCTATTGGATCACGGTGAACTACCGCGAGGCCTATGGGCTGCACGCCTCGAACGGAATCCTTTTCAATCACGAGAGTCCGATTCGCGGCGAGACGTTCGTCAGTCGCAAGATCACGCGGGCGGTCGCCGCCATTGCGCGCGGGCGACAGGAGCGCGTCTACCTCGGCAATCTCGATGCTTTGCGCGACTGGGGCCATGCGCGGGATTTCGTCGAGGGCATCTGGCGCATCGCTACCCATCCGAAGCCGGACGACTACGTGCTGGCCACGGGAGAGGCCCATTCCGTGCGAGAACTGGTGGAAGTCGCGTTCGATGAGATCGGGACGCGCATCGAGTGGGAGGGAAGCGGGCCGGCGGAGCGTGGCCGGGACGCAGAGACCGGGACGGTGCGCGTGGCCGTGGACCCGCGGTACTTCCGGCCGTTGGAGGTCGACCGATTGCTGGGCGACGCGTCAAAGGCGCGCCGCGAACTCGGCTGGCGGCCGCGCACGACGTTTCGCAAGCTGATCGCGGAGATGGTGCGCGCCGACCTCGCCGCCCTCGACGAAGGAGGCCCCGCGCATCGGCCACGGCGCGTGCGGGCGGAAGCCTGGCATGGCCGAGCGGCGTCCTGAGCCGCCCGCGTTTCCGCTTGCGGGGCGGCGGGTGTTCGTCGCCGGACACCGGGGCATGGTCGGCTCGGCGATTGTGCGGGCGCTGAGAGCGCGGGCAGACTGCGACGTACTGACCGCGCCCTGGCCCGGCGTCGACCTTCGCCGGCAGGTCGAGACCGAGCGATGGCTCGATGCCGAGCGCCCGGACGTGGTGGTCCTGGCCGCTGCCCGGGTGGGCGGCATCGCCGCCAACGACTCGCAGCCCGCCGAATTCCTCCATGACAACCTGGCGATCGCGGATGCCGTCATCGAGGGGGCGCGTCGCGTGGGCGTGGCCAAGCTGCTGTTCCTGGGTTCAAGTTGCATCTATCCGCGCGACGCCACTCAGCCGATTCGCGAGAACGAACTGCTGTCGGGTCCGCTTGAGCCGACCAACCGGTGGTACGCCATCGCCAAGATCGCGGGGCTCGCGCTCTGCCAGGCGTACCGCCGGCAGTACGGATGCGACTTCATCGCCGCCATGCCGTGCAACCTTTACGGTCCCGGCGACAGGTTCGATGCCGAGTGCAGCCATGTGATCCCGGCGCTCCTGCGCCGGATGCACGACGCCGGAAAAGCCGGCACGGCGAAGGCAACCGTCTGGGGCACGGGCTTGCCCCGGCGCGAGTTTCTGCACGTGGACGACGTGGCGCGCGCGGCGCTGCATCTGCTCGAGCACTACACTGGGGAGGAGCCCGTCAATGTCGGAATGGGCGAAGAAGTGACCATCGCGGAACTCGCCGAACTGGTGCGGGAGGTGACCGGGTATGGCGGGCGTCTCGTCTTCGATACTGCGCGCCCCGACGGAACGCCCCGCAAGCGCCTGGACAGCTCGCGGCTCGCTGCATTGGGCTGGCGGCCGACGATTGGGCTGCGCGAGGGACTGGAGGAAGCCTACCGGTGGTTTTTGGAACACGTTGACGCGCAGGTTCCCGAGCGCCAGAGACCGGAGTCGAGACGGCTCAAATGCGGCGAACAGCTTCGTCGATCGGCTCGAGCGCCTTGAGGCGTCCGGCTTCGAGAACGGCGCCGGTCGAGCAGAGCCGGCTCAGCAGTTCGGGACGATGGGACGCCAGCACGAAGATACGTGAGCGTTCGGACAACTCGCGGACGTGGCGTTCCACTTTTGCCATGAATTCCACATCGAGGTTGCTGACCCACTCGTCAATCAGCAGGATCTCGGGCTGCAGACAGGCGTTCACGGCGAACGCAAGGCGCGCGAGCATGGCATTCGAGTAGTGCTTCGCGGCCATTTCGAGTCGATCGCCGAGCCCCGAGAACGCCGCGATCTCATCGACGCGTGCCTCGATTTCTCCTTGACTCAGCCCGAGCCCAATCCCTTGGGCGATCACGCTGTGGTATCCGGTGGCGACGCGCCCCTGTGGCGCCACCGGCCGTGGACTGGATGCGCGGCCGCGACGGACGACCCGACCCCGCGTGGGCTCATAACTGCCGGCGATAACGCGCAACAGGCACGACTTTCCGGCTCCGTTCCGCCCGATGACACCCACGCGCGCGCCGGGCGCGAGCTGCAGGCTGACCTCGTCGAGAGCGCGAACGACGCGGCCGCCGTTCGAACGGCGTCGGAACGGCGCTGCCAACACGGTGCCCGGACCGGACGCCGCCGGGTGCGTTCGCACGGAGCGCCGCCTGGGGAGGGGGATGGGG
>CAZFGB010000164.1:0-39886 GCA_964518405.1 uncultured Pseudomonadales bacterium
CCTGTTGGCTTTCTTCCTCTGTTTCGGACCCTTCGAGTGGCTGCTCGGTTTCTTCGCGACGACGGTCGGCGGCTACCTCTGGAACCTGGCACCGATGAGCGTCTGGATCGCGCGGGAAACCGGAGAGGCGAGCTGGCAAGGCGCCTGGACGATCTTCTACTGGGGATGGTGGATCGCCTGGGCCCCGTTCGTCGGCATGTTCATCGCCCGAATTTCGCGAGGACGCACGATTCGGGAGTTCACCATCGGCACGATGTTCGTGCCGACGGCGGTGGGCATCGTCTGGCTTTGCCTGTTCGGCGGCAACGCGCTCCACATGGAGTTGAACGCCGCCGACGGCGTCGGCACCGCGGGTATTCTGGACCTCGCGCGGGAGTGGCAACTGGAAGCGGCGCTGTACGGGACCATCGAGCGCATGACCGACATTTCCTGGCTGGTCTGGGCCATGTCGGCGCTGGCGACGTTCCTGCTGGCGACCTGGTTCATCACCTCCTCGGATTCCGGCACGCTGGTGATCGCGACCATGCTGAGCATGGGCGACGACCACCCGCCGCGCCGTTTCCGGGTGGTGTGGGGCGCGGCGATCGGCATGGTCGCCGCGGCCCTGTTGCTCGCCGACGGTTTGCAGGCCCTGCAGGCCGCCTCCATCGCGGCCGCCCTGCCCGTCTGCATCATTCTGCTGGCGATGACCGCCGGGGTGATCACGTCTCTGAGCCGGGACCCCTCGGCCGTTGCGGCGGTAGACGCCGGCATGCGGACGGACGACAGAGCCGCTGGATTCATCCGACCCTCTTCACGGCTTGAAACGGCTGCCCGGGCCGGCAATCAGGTCTCGCGAAAGTCCCTTCCTTCGCGGCGCAACAGTTCCAGTCGGCTGACGAAATCGTCCAGGCATACATAACACCCCTGGAGCAGGCGCCGACCGCTCATGGGGTCATAGCCAAGGCGCGCATGCATGATCCGGTGGTTGTCGAATACCTGGCACTCTCCCGCGTTCAGCCGAAACGTGAGTTGCATCTCATCGCTCGACGCGATGCGGAGGAACTTTCGGTGCGCTCTGTAGAAGGCCATCTGCCAGTCCGGCTCGATGTCCACCGGCCCCACCAAGGCCGGGTGCAGCCGGGTACCCACGATATCGCCGTCCTCGTCGACATCGATCACCGTGGCCCGATTGACGATGTGCCAATCGTCGGCGATGGACGTGAAAGTGACCTTCCGCGTGCTCAGCAGGTCGAACGCGGCGCGGTCTGACCCCCGCAACGCCTCGGCGCAGGCGATCCCGTCGACCAGCACGCTGTCGCCGCCCGTAGCGTCGTTGCGCATACAGTGCAGGAACTGGATACCCGGAGGGTAGCGGCGGCTCGGAAGATCGTTGTGCGGATAGAGTTGGCGGGGCGTGTAGGCGAGGTTCTCCGCATCCGGCTTCGACTCGACGTTGAAGTGGGGACCGAAGTGAGAGTGCTCGATCGGGGCGATGCGCTCGGCCAGGTTCAGCACGACGAGATCCCGGGAGGGAAGACCCGTCACCAGGACGACGCCCTTCTCTTCAACGCCTTCGAGAAGTTCCCGCAAACCGGCGTCGGAAGTCATGACGCGGGAAAAATCGACAGACATCGCCTGTCTGCCCCACTCGCTCCGTGACCAGGAGATCGGACGCCGCTTGCGCTTGAGGCGCGCGTTTCGCTCCATGCGGTGCGCTTGCAGCCAGGCCCAACTGAAAAAACTGCCGTCGCATGGGGCGTCGTGGTGCGGCCACGCGATGTGCAACCCCTCGGCGTCGGCATCGAGCGACGCGGGCGCGATATCCAGCGGTATCGAGAGAAAGTCCACCGTGCGCTCCCAGGCGTGCGGATGCATGCACTTCGGACAGTGGCAGTTCTCGCGCAGCCAATAGTAGAGATGACGGCTGCGAGCACCACCTGGCCACGCGATGTCTACGCTGTCCGTTGCCGGCTCTATCCACGGTTTCGACATGGTCGCGATCGGCTACGCGCCGGCGTACAGGGCGCCTTCACCATCTCCCTCCGGTTTCATGTGGGCCGCTTGATCCCGCTGGCGACTCACTATTCGACCAGGACACCCAGGGGAAGTGCGGTCGTGTACTTGACCTGGCGGAGCGCGAACGTCGACGTCAGGTTGCCGACCTCGGGCAGGTGTACCAGCGTGCGCTTCAGGAGGCGCTCGTAGGCGCTTACGTCCGCGACAATGACGCGCAACAGGAAGTCCGTCTCCCCGGAGACCGTATAGCATTCCACGATCTCGGGAACCCTCTGCACCGCCTCCTCGAAGCGGCTTAGCGCATTCTCCTGGTGACGCTTCAGGTTCACGTTGACGAATACGTTGACCGCGAGGTCGAGACGGGCCGGATCCAGCAGCGCGACGCGCCGCCTGATGAAGCCCCCCTGCTCGAGCCGTTTCACCCGCCGCCAGCAGGGCGTATGCGAAAGGCCCACGCGATCGCCGAGTTCCTGCATGGACATGTCTGCGCAATCCTGTAGTTCAACCAGAATCCGCCTGTCGATTCGATCAAGTAATTTCATCCTACTCCTCCAAAAGAATTAGGAACTGATTTGAGAAATTTTGAAGCAAAGAGCAATAAATGCAACGTCATACCGGGGATTTCAACCTATGATCCTTGGCGAGAATCCAAGTGCCGACATGCCGGCCGAGCGACTCGCCATGAACGGAACGCCGCGCAACACCCGCGCCGGAGACCCGCTTGCCCGGGCGCGTTACCGCGCCGGGCCGGGAGTCGCCTACCTGACGGGCATTCAGGCGATCACGCGTCTTCCGCTGGACCAGCGGCGACTGGACGACCGCGCCGATCTCGACACGGCGGGATTCATCTCCGGCTACCGCGGCTCTCCGCTCGGCGACCTGGACCGGGAACTCTGGCGAATCTCAGACCAACTCCGGGCGCACCGCGTCGTCTTTCAACCTGGGATCAACGAAGACCTGGCCGCCACGGCGGTTTGGGGCAGCCAGCAGGTCGGGCTCTTTCCCGGCGCGCGGCGCGAAGGCGTGTACGGGTTGTGGTACGGCAAGGCACCCGGACTCGACCGATCCTCCGATGCCGTTCGCCACGCGAATGCGGCCGGCACCAGTCCGCGGGGCGGCGTGGTATTGGTTGTGGGAGATGACCACGCCTGCAAGTCCTCCACCCTGCCGAGTGCCAGCGAATTCGCTCTGCGTGATCTCGGCGTCCCGATACTGGCCCCCGCAGACGTGCAGGACGTGCTCGACTTCGGGCTCATGGGTTGGGCCCTGTCGCGCTACGCCGGCTGCTGGTCCGGCCTCATCGCGCTGACCGACATCATGGACAGCGCGCTGACCGTCGAGGTAGACCTCCACCGGCACCGGTTCGTCAATCCCCCGCACGAGAAAGAACTCCCGCACATCCGACTTCAGGATTCCCCCACGGACCAGGAGGCGCGACTGGAGACCAAACTGCGATTGGCACGGATGTTCGCGTCGGCCAACTTCATCGACCGGATCGTCACCCCCGTACGCTCACCACGCCTCGCGATCGTCACCGCAGGCAAGACCTACGCAGACGTGCGCGAGTCCCTGTCGAGACTGGGTCTGCAAACGGAATCACAACTCGTTCGCGCCGGCGTGCGCCTCGTGAAGCTCGGCATGAGCTGGCCGCTGGACCCCGCGCTAGTCAACGAGTTCTGTCGGGGAACGAAGCGCCTGCTGGTGATCGAGGAGAAGCGACCGTTCATTGAGGATCAACTCAAGACAATCCTGTTCGACCGATCCATCGAACTGCTCGGCCAAGACTACGTGGAACGACTCGCCGGATGGCTCGCCCAACGGCCCGCAATCGGCACCGGCGCCGGAGCGCGCAACCTTTCAATCGCCACCGCCATTCGCGCCGCGTTGCCCGGCGAGACGGATACCGGCTACCTCCGAGAAGTCGCCTCGGCGGCCGGGACGCTGCCCAACGACGGGCAAGACTCGAGGATCGAGCGCAAACCGATATATTGCGCCGGCTGTCCGCACAATATCTCGACTCGCGTGCCCGAAGGCGCTCGCGCCGCCGCCGGCATCGGTTGTCACTACATGGCGCAGTGGATGGACCGCAACACGGGCACGGCCACGCACATGGGCGCGGAGGGCGTGAACTGGATCGGGCAAGCCCCATTCACCGACGAGTCCCATATCTTCGCCAACCTCGGCGACGGCACCTATTTCCACTCGGGCATCCTGGCGATCCGAGCGGCCGTCGCTTCCGGGGTGAACATCACGTACAAGGTGCTCGCCAACGACGCCGTGGCCATGACCGGCGGCCAACCGGTCGACGGCGCGCTGACCGCGGAAGACATCGTCGCCCAGGTCCGCGCGGAAGGCGTCGCCGCGGTTCGGGTCGTCAGCGACAACCCGCGGCGGCATCGCCGGGGCGGAATCCGCGTCCTCGGGCGCGAGGCGCTGGACGCGGTGCAACGCGAACTCAAGGCGACGCCGGGTTGCACGGTCCTGGTCTTCGAGCAGACCTGCGCGGCCGAACTGCGCCGCCGCCGCAGGCGCGGCTTGGCGGTGGATCCGGACGTGCGCGTGGTGATCAACGACGCCGTCTGCGAAGGGTGCGGCGACTGCTCGACCCAATCGAACTGCGTCGCCGTGGAGCCGCTCGAGACCGAATTCGGCATGAAGCGCGCAATCAACCAGACCGCCTGCAACAAGGATCTTTCCTGCATCGACGGCTTCTGTCCCGCCTTCGTCACGTTGTCCGGCGCCAGACTCAGGATCGCCGGCGCGACCGGAGCCGACGTCGAGCCGCTTCTGCCGTTGCCCGCCCGCAGCCGGCGCGCGGCCAACATTCTCATCGCCGGCGTCGGCGGTACGGGCATCGTCACCGTATCCCAGATACTGGGTACCGCGGCGCATCTCGACGGCAGCCACGTGTCCACGTTGGACATGACCGGCCTGGCGCAGAAGGGCGGAGCGGTCGTCAGCCACGTGCGCATCTCCCCCGCTGGAACATCGCATCCGCCGACCCGGATACCGACCGCAGGCGCCGACATGTTGATCGGCGCCGACGCGGTCACGGCGGCCGGTATCGAAGTGCTCGCGCTGGCGTCGCCCACGCGAACCAGCGTCATCCTCAACACCCACCTCGCGCCGACCGCGGAGTTCGTGCTGCGGCAACGGCAAGAGTTCGACTTCGAGCAACTCAGGAAGCGGCTGCAACGGCGCGCCAGGCACCTGGTCACGGTGAATGCGAACGTCGAGACCGCGGCGTTGTTCGGCACCACCACTTGCGCCAACATCTTCCTGCTCGGCTACGCCTTCCAGGACGGCGGGATTCCCGTCTCCCTCGACGCGCTGCAACGCGCGATTACCCTGAACGGCGTCGCCGTCGAGAAAAACCTGGCGGCATTTCGGCACGGCCGCGCGACGGCGCACGCAGACCAGTCGTCCACAGCCCGATCGGCGGTCCGCCGTCACCGGTCGCGCACGGCGGCGATGCAGCCGCCGCGATCAGCAAACCTCGATGACCGCATCGCCGCGCGGCGCGCTTTCCTGACGGAATACCAGGACCAGGCCCTGGCGGTACGGTACGGGGTACTGGTGGAGCGGGTTCTTGACCTCGAGACCCGCGTGAAGCCCGGAAGCCGCGCCCTGGCCGAGGCTGTCGCCGAAAGCTACTTCAAACTGCTTGCGGCGAAAGACGAATACGAAGTCGCACGTCTTTTCACCCTCCCGCCGACGCCCGAAGACCGCGATTTCACGGCTCGGCTGCGCGGGTTGTTCGAGCCGGGATTCAGGCCAACCTTCTACTTCGCGCCACCGATCCTGGCCCGCAAGCGCCCCGACGGCCGACCGAAGAAGATCGCCGTCGGAAGCTGGGTCCTGCCCATTCTGCGGCTCATGGCCAAGATGAGGAGATGCCGCGGCGGAGTGTTCGATCCGTTCCGGTTCAGTGCGGAGCGCCGTCTTGACCGCGCATTGCTGACCCGCTTCGAGACCGATGTCGCGGCGATCGCCGCGCGCCTCGACGTCACCAACTTCGACGCCGCAGTCGCTCTGGCCCGGTTGCCAACCGAGGTCAGGGGATTCGGTCCGGTCAGAGAACACGCCGCCCGATCGACGGCGGTACGCAGGAACCTCTACCTGGCCCAGTTGCACGCTTCGCCCGCACCGGCGCAACGTCGGACATGTTCAAGCGGGGCGACTCACGCAGCCGAACGCCCGGGCCCGCTCCCGGTGAAACTATCCGGATCGTGACCTCACGGCCGGGCATCGATGTTCGACGGGGACTCAATCAGGCTGTGCAGACGGCGAACGCAACGGCTGCCGGTGGTGACAAAAAGGAAAGGAAAGAGCGCATGCACCAGGCAGGCCAACCCCCCGGCCAGCATGGCTACACCAAATTCCGCCGCCTTGACGAAGTGCTTTGGATAGGTTTCCCCTGCTTCTCTCAGATGTTCGGTCAATGGATTCATCTCGGCTTGCCGCCCTTGACGACGATACGGTGCATGATGCGCTGCTCGTCGTAGTCGCGGATGGCGTAGTGCATCACCGAGCGGTTGTCCCATAGCACGAGTTCGTCAAGTTCCCATTGATGGCGGTAGGTGAACTCCGGCCGAGTCGCGTGGGCAAATAGCCTGAACAGCAGAAGCTCGCTCTCGGCATCCGGCATGTCGACGATGTATCGGGTGAAATTGCCGTTGACGTAGAGCGCCTTCCGGCCGGTCTCGTCGTGTGTGCGCACCACCGGATGCACCGACTCCTCGACGTCCGGGCCAAACACCTTGCCGGTGTGGAAGGCCTTCAGGTCCGAGATCCGCTCGCGGGTTTCCTCATCGAGCGTCTCATAGGCGAGGTGCTGGTTGGCGAATGCGGTGTCGCCGCCCCGAGAGGGCAGGCGATACGCATGCAAGGCGGTGATGATCGGCGGCGTGGGGTGCCATGTCATGTCGGAGTGCCAGCCTCCCCCAAAGGCATGCACTCCCCGGAAAAACGTGAACTTCCGGTCGGCCTTGGAGCCGATCCACTGGACATGGTCCGTGTCGCGGTGTCTGGTCGCCGGATGCGTCAGAAGCGTACCCCAGCGTCTTCCGAAAGCGGCCAGCTCGAGGGCCGAAAGCCGCTGACCCGGGATCACCAGCAAATGATGTTCGAGCAGCAGTTCCCGCAGTTCGCCAATGACTTCCGCGCCGGTGTCCCGCGCGAGATCGAGGCCCTCGATGCGAGCCCCCAAGGGAACGCTCACGGGGGAGAATGAGATGCGTGTGTCGCGCGCCGCTTCCGCCATGGCAGATCCTCATGTCAACCGGCGACTATCGTCCCGCTTGCGGCGTAGGCCGTCAAGCCCGCTCAGTCGAGCCCGCTCAGTTGAACACCTGTACGCCTCCGGCGACGGGGGAACGCCCGCACTTCCTTGCGCGTCGGCGGTCGGGGAGGTCTCCCCCGGCTGAAGGCTCCCGGGGAAGCTCCTCGGCGCGAGCAACCGCGGCGGCCGCCGCCCGCGCCGTTCAGTCCGGCGGAACCTGCTATGCTGCGCCCGCATCTTCGCTTGGGGTCTTGGCGGCCTTTCCGATGGCTATATCGCTCGGCGCACATGTCGGCCAACAGAGCATTCCGATGGCGGAACTGCGGGCGCTCTGGCGGAAGCTCGACTCCCGCGGCGTCGACTGGATCTCCGTTCGGGATCACCTCTACGAAGCGCCGTTCGACGGCGGTGGCGAGCCTCATTTCGAAGCGCTCGCCACGCTGGGCGCACTGGCCGCGGAAACCAGGAATGCCCGCATAGGCTGCCTCGTGTTCTACATCGGCTACCGCAACCCCGCGCTGCTCGCGAAGGCCGCGGTCACGCTCGACCACATTTCCGGCGGACGTTTCGAGCTGGGCCTCGGGGCCGGGTGGCACGTTTGGGAAGCCTATGCGCACGGCTTTCCATTCCCCGACATAGGTACGCGCCTCGACATGCTGGACGAGGCGGCGGAGGTGATCCACCGCCTGTTCACCCAGGATCGCACGACCTATTCCGGCAGGCACTTCCAGGTCGACGACGTCTCCTGTCTACCCAAGCCGGCGGGCCGCCGACTGCCGATCTGGATCGGCGGCGTCGGAGAACGCCGGACGCTCGAGATCGCGGCGCGGCGCGCCGACGGATGGAACGCCGCCTTCGTCGGCCCCGAAGAGTATCGCCGACTGAACGGGGTGCTCGATCGCTGGTGTGAGGTGAACCATCGAGAACCCTCGGATATCCGGCGCGCCGCCAACGTGGCGTTCGCGCTGTCGATGAGCGACGCCGGCGCGAGAGTCGAACGCGGAAGGCTCCGGGCGCTGGAGAATGGACAGCAGCTCGATGACGGCGCGCTCACCGGCACGCCAGACGCCGCAGTGGAACAGGTCATGCGGTACGTCGAAGCGGGCGCCCAGGACATCAACGTGTTGCTGCAACCGCCTTGGGATGCGGAAGCGCTGGACGCCTACCTGGACGACGTCATACCCGCGATACACAAGGAAACCGGCAGGGCGAAATAGGCCCGCGGAGTCACTCGATACGGTTGCCCGCCAATGAGTGGTCAGGGCTGATTCGCGTGCTGTTCCATGGAAACGCGGCTGGAAGCGCGGAACGGCAGTTGAACAAGTCGCTTCACCTCGACTGCGTCCCCGGCGGACTTAACCCGTGGTCCTCTTTCAGACGGCAACTGAAGTTGGACAGCACCGGAATCATGCAGAACGCCGCAGCCACCAGGTAAATGCACTCATGGCCCCGGATGACCCAGTCCCCGCGCAGGTGGGGCACCATCTGGAAGAACAGCGCGAAGTAACAGAACATGGCGGCAGTCGCGCCGATGGCGCCTATCCATGCGACACGCTCGGTGATCCGGGGCTTCAGCGACAGCAGCGCAACCAGCGCGCCGCATCCGTAAACGATCGACCAGGGCACCGAATCGGTTTGGTTCAGGTAGGCCAAGGCAAGAACGAGCAGCGCCACACCGATCAACCCGTTCACGTATCGCATCCGGCGTTCCATGCCTCTCACATCAGCGCGCTCGGGCACAATACTCTTCAAACACGCCGAACTATTCAACCTTTTGTTACGAATGGTGACAAAACCGGGCGCGAGCGCGAGCGGGACATCTCCTGCGCCAAGGCGAGACGGTCACGCCGCCGGCCGCTCGGCCGCCGTCGCCCGGGCCTTGCGAACGGCATCCCACGCCGCCCTGATCTGCTGCGTGCGTTCCGTGGCGGCGCGCATCATCTCCTCGGGCAATCCCTTCGACGCGAGCTTGTCCGGGTGGTGCCGCGACATCTGCCGCCGATAGTGGCGTTTGATCTCGGCGTCCGACGCATCCGGCGAAGCGCCGAGGGTTGCGTAGGCGTCCTCGAGCGACATTCCCGAGTCAGTCTTCCCAGCCGCATGAATGCCCGATGCAATCAGGCGTTCGAGTTCCAGGTAGTCCGCGCGCGACAACCCGAGCCGAGCCGCGATGTGAAGCAGGACACGGCCTTCCTCGGCGTGGATCCGGCGATCGGCGGCGGCCGCCTGAATCTGGATCTCCATGAACATGCGGATGAGGTTGGTAGCCCGACCGCACTCGGACCGGAGTTGGTCCAGCACATCGTCAAGGGGGAATTCCGTTCGCTTGCCTTCGTTGAAAAGCGCGCGAGCGGCGGTGCGTTGCCGCCCGCCGAGACCGAGCTGATCCATCACCTGGTTGGCGAGATCGATCTCTTCCGGAGTGACGCGTCCATCGGCCTTCGCGACATGCCCCATGACGCCGAATACGGCAGCGAAGAACGCGAGTTGGACGCGCTCCGTGCCGGATCCCCCGGACTCCTCGATGCCGGCCCCGCCAAGGGTTCGGCCGAAGCTTCGGCCCATGGCCGCGCCCAGCAGCGCACCGATGGGCCCGCCGAGAAGATAGCCGAACGCGCCGCCGAGCAGCAGCCCCCACCAACTCACAAAATCATCCCCGCGAAGTGCGATACGGCCCGCGCCGCCCGTTTATCGGTAGACATCCACATCGTAAGATAGCAGCCTGTCGGACTTGGCGCGTTAGCGACAGGATCCACGGGACAGGCACGACAGGGGGAGAACACAGCGTGGCATTTGGCGGTATCGAGAGAGCGAAATTCGGGATATCGATATTCCCGACAGACTACGCCATTCAACCGGTTGAACTGGCGCGGGAAGCGGAGGCGCGGGGTCTGGACAGCCTGTTCTTTCCCGAGCACACGCACATTCCCGCGAGCCGGTTGACGCCGTTTCCCGGAGGCGGCGATCTGCCGCAACCGTACTGGCGCGCCCACGATCCGTTCGTCGCGCTGAGCGCCTGCGCGGCGGTGACGGAGAACATTTCCCTCGGCACCGGCATCTGCCTCGTGATCGAGCGCGATCCGATCACCCTCGCGAAGGAGGTCGCATCGCTCGATACGATATCGGGCGGACGGGTGATCCTCGGCATCGGCGCCGGATGGAACCGCGAGGAGATGGAAAACCACGGCGCGGTCTACAAGGATCGATGGAAGATCACCCGCGAGAAAGTGCAGGCGATGCGCGCCATCTGGACCCAGGAAGATGCGGAATACCACGGGGAGTTCGTCGACTTCGACCCGATCTGGTCCTGGCCTAAACCCAAGCAGTCCGGCGGACCTCCCATCTGGATCGGTGCGAACTCCAGGTGGGTTTTCGATCGCGTGGCGGAATACGCGGACGGCTGGATGCCTATCGGGGGACCGGGTTCCGGCAACATGCAGCGTCTCGCGAATGCGATGCGGGCGAGGGGCCGAGACATGGCGGACCTCGACCTCGCCCTGTTCGGCTCGCCCATGGATGCCGCGCAGTGCGCGGGACGAATAGAACAGGGATTCGACCATCTCGTGTTCGGCGTACCGCCGGAGAACGCGGACACGGTATTGCCGTTGCTTGACCGAATCGTCGACATCGTCGCCGCCGTCCGCGGCACGGCGCGGCCCTGACCCGACGACATCAGCCCAGTAGCCTCCTATGCTGGGGCGCGAGCAACGACTCCGCTCGCCGCCGCGCGCGCGGCGACATCTTCCCCCATGTGCGCTGCAGGATGCGGGCAACCTGGGCCAAGTCGCGTCCTTCGGCAAATCGATCAAGCTCTGACTCCAGGAACACCAGACATGCGCAGTCCTCCAGCAGTTGCACTTCCGGGTCCCGCTTCAGTCGGCGTTTCTGCATCAACGCCTCCACACGCTCGACCGTCGCCTGGCCCGCTCCGCGGGCGGCGAGCAGGGCACCGACGGCTTTCGCCTGACGCCGCGCGGCATCGCGCCGCCACCGCAGGTATCCTTCGCGGCCCGATGGGAAGTTTTTCCTGGGATAACGCCACCGCTCGAAATGCTGCGCGCGGACGGCTATCTCGAGCGCCTGGGACGGCGCCTCCGAGAACGATCCTAGCCACGCGGTCATACGGTCGGCATAATCCAGCTCGCGCCCCGCGGGGTCGTCCGCGTGGCGGCGATCGATGGCGGCCATGACTTCGGCAAACGCGCGGCTTTCCACAGGGTGAACCCCAAGCACCTGCTCATCGTATACCACTCGCAACGCGGCAGTACCGGACGCATGGCCGAGGCCGTGTTCGACGGCGCCACCGACCCCGCGATCGAAAACGTCGAGACGAGACTCAAGCGCGCCGCCGACGCTCAAGCGCAGGATCTGCTCTGGGCGCAGGGACTGCTCATCGGCACGCCGGAGAACTTCGGCTACATGTCCGGCGGCATGAAGGATTTCTTCGACCGCACGTTCTATCCCGTAGAGGGCAAGATCCAGCCGCTCCCCTATGCGATTTTCATCAGCGCCGAGAACGACGGAACCGGCGCTCTCGGCGCGATACGGCGAATCGCGCCGGGGTATCCGTTCAACGAGGTCCAAGATCCCGTGATCGCCAAGGGCGATTTGACGGACACGCATCTCGCCCGGTGCCGCGACCTGGGCATGGCGTTGGCGGCCGGGCTCGAGGCGGGAATATTCTAGTGTTCCGTCAAGCCCAAAGATGCGAGTGTAGCGGCGAGGGATTTTTGGTTCCTGGCGAGGCGCGACGACGCCGTGTGGCAGGCACCACACAAGGAGGAGCAACAAAGTCCAGGGGCCGAAAAGACCCGCACATACCCGTAGATTCGGGCTTGACGGAGCACTGGGCGCCGCGCCGGATTTCCTGGCGTTGGGCGGGGCTGACGCCGCCGACCGCAAGGCATGAGCCTAGTCGGCCACCCCCCGTTCCGTTTCCGACTCCTCGTCCGGCGCCTCCATCACCGGCGGGACAAGGGGAATGTCGACGATCATCTCGGTGTGGCTCCCCACTTCCGAGTCGACGCGAATCGTGCCGCCATGCTGGCGGACGATATCGCTCGAGATGGCGAGACCGAGGCCATTGCCCTTGTCCGTGGGCTTGGTTGTGAAGAACGGATTGAATATTTTCTCGACGACTTCCCGCGGCATTCCCGTGCCGTTGTCGCGCACGCGAATCTCGACCGTTTCCGCCATGCGGCGCGTTGCGACCGCAAGGGTCGGCCTGTAGTCGGCATCGGAGGCCAAGCGCCGTTCGTTGGTGGCGTCGCACGCATTGCCGACCATGTTCAGGAAGACGCGGCCGAGATCCTGGGGCACGACATCGATTTCGCCCGCATCGGGGTCGTAGTCCTCCCGGATATCGAGTTGGAAGTTCTCATCGCTCGCTCTCGCGCTGTGGAAAGCGAGACGCACATGCTCTTCGAGCAGGCTATTGATCTCCGTCGGATGCCGCCCGCCGGAACTTCGGCCCATCCGCAACATGTCGCGCACGATCCGGTCCGCGCGGTCTCCGTGACCCTCGATTCGCTCCAGGTTCGCCGTGAGGTCCTGGCATATTTCGTCGATCAGTCCGCGCTGTTCTTCGTCCATCGACTCGCGAACCTCGTCGAGGGTCTCCTTGAGTTCCTCGATCAGTTCAGTCGATGCCTCGGCAAAGTTCTTGACGAAATTCAACGGGTTCTTGATTTCGTGCGCCACGCCGGCGGTCAGTTCGCCGAGTTCGGCCAACTTCTGCGAGGCGATGATCTGGTCCTGCGCCTCGCGCAGATCGGACAGCGCCTGTTCGATGGCCTCGTTCTTCTCCTGCAGTTCTTCCGCCAGTTTCTCCACCAGGTTCAATCGCTGAACCTCCAGGGCGTGGCGGCGAAAGACCTCGAGCGCATCGGCCATTTCGGCCACTTCGTCGTGCCCGCTGATGTCGACTTCCGCCTCCAGGTCGCCGTCCGCCATGCGCCTCATGCTGTCGGAGAGGCGATCGATGCGGCGCAGTATCACGCCCCCGACAAACAGCCAGGCGATCAACAATGCGCCGATGATGCTGACGACGTTGAGACCCAACAGCGCCTGGCGACCGGTCAGGATCGCTTCCGTGGAGCGGCCGGTAGCTTCGTCGACGCTCGCCCGCGCCGTGGCGACATAACTTTCGACGTCCGCGACCAGATCGACCTCCAGGTTGTGATTGCGTTCCTCCAAGGCCCGCTGCCGATCGACGAGTTGCAAGGCGTTCGTCCGCACGTTGAATCCGCCCTGCTCCCCGACTCCGAGTTCTTCGAGCCGAGCGAACAGCGGCGCCACAGCCTGGCCGGCATCGGATCCCGCGAGCGCCGCCAGACTGCGCTCGATGCCTCCGATCGCAGCTTCGAAGCGCTCGCGCAACGGTTCGATGAGGGGCGAATCAGACATGCTGAAGGTGCTGGCCAACAGTTGCGTGGCGATGCTGGCTTCGCGCCGCAACGAAGCCAGTTGTCGATAGCGGTCGAACTCCGCCGTGGAGAAGTGCTGCGCGCGCGCGTCTCGCGGATCGACCAGATTTCGATAGCCTGTCATCGCGTAGAACAACTGGTCATCGATCGCCGTCGTCAGCACCACCGCCAATCGGTTCTCCAGCACGGCCAGTTCCGCGCGCACCGCTTCGCTGCGCTCCGCCAGTTGGAAACCCGCCAGCACGGACTCCTTGATGGCTTCCGTATTGGCGATCAGTTCCGCACCGTGCTCCCGAATGCGTTCATAGGTTTCGCCCTTGTCGCGCAACTCCGCCAACGCCAACTCGAACGCATCCCGTTCGGCGTCCACTCGCGCGGCGACATCCGCGAACGACAGGGCATCGGCCGCCGTCAGCCTCGGCGCCGCCGCGACCAGGGCGCCGCTTTGCTGCACCACGGCGAAGGCCGCTTCCATCTCCGGCACGCTGTATTCGTTGACTTGGCTCTGCATGTTGCCGACGCGATTGAAGGCGAACCAGCCCACCAGGCTGGCGACCGCGGTGAAGGCCACCGCAAAGCCGATACCCGCATAGAGCCGGACCGAAATCCGACGGCTGGCCAGCAGCAGGCGACCCAGACGATCCCGGATCACCAGGCGAGGCCCTTGAGCGAATCGACTTCGCGGTAGCGGCCGCTGTCATCGATCATGGTGAGAAACACCACATCCGATCCCTGGTTGTCGTTCTCGCCGTAGCGCAATTCGAAGCCGTCCAGGTCGATCGGTTCGGCGGCGCGCAACACGTCGAGGAACGCGCTCCTAGTGACTTCCCGGTCGCACCGCTCAAGAGCGGCGATCGCGAGGCGTCCCGCGAGGTACCCCTCGAAAGACACGAAACCGGGCGCCGCGTACGCATCGTGGGCGGCCAGCGCCCGCGCGTAGCTGCCCACCACCCGCGGCGCATCGCCCGTCGGGAAAGGCACGACCTGCGTCACGATCACGCCCGTGCCGCCTTTTCCGAGTTCGTTCGCCAGGGCGTTGCTGCCAACGAACGATATGGTGACGAAAACGGGATCGAAGCCGGTATGGCGCGCCCACTTGATGAACGTCGCGACCGGCTGGTAGGCCCCCACGAGGATCACCGCGCCCGGGTCGGTTTTTCGGATATCCAGCAGGCCCGTCTTCACCGCGGTCGTGTTCCGGGGATATACGCCGGTCGACGCGGGCGCCATGCCCCGCCGCTCCAGGGCCGCGAGAACTCCCCTGTAGCCGGCGCGCCCAAAGGAATCGTCCTGGTACATGACCGAAATGCGATCAATGCCGAGATCGCGGATCAGGCGCTCCACCATCTCTTCGGTTTCCTGGCCGTACGATGCCCGCAGGTTGACAACGTTGCCGAACGCCGCATCGCGCAGGAAAGCGGCGCCGGTGAAAGGCGCGACATACGGGATGCCCGAAGCGGCGGCCACCGGCGCGGCGGAACGCGAGGTCGGCGTGCCAACCGCCCCGATCAGGGCGAACACTCGATGTTCACCGATAAGCCGCTGCGTGTTGACGACCGCCGTTTCGGGTTCGTACGCATCGTCGAGAGAAACGAGTTCCAGCCGCCGACCATGCACGCCGCCAGCTCGGTTCGCCTCGGCAAAAGCGGCCCTTATGCCCAAGCGCATGTGTGTGCCGAGTTCCGCGGCGGGACCGCTAAACGCCGCAGACTGCCCGAAAACGATACGGTCTTCCGTGACCCCCGTCGCCGCAACATCGACCCGGGCCGGGGGCGACTGTCCGCCGGACTCCGCCGCGGCCTGCTGCGCTGCCGTCGACTGGGATACCGCGATCAGCGCCCACGCCATCGCGCGGCCGACCCGTATTGATCGAGCGGGACAGGGCCACAGGCGGCGCCGAAGGAAACGGCTGCGGGACACCTTCATTCCGTACGTCGCTTCGTCAACGTCAGGCGATTGCGGTCGTTTTCACGCCGGTACTCGACATCATCCATCAGCGTCTTCACGAAAAAGACACCGAGGCCCCCGATGTTGCGCGCATCGAGCGTGGCCTCCACATCCGGCGTCGCCGCCTCGTTCAGCGGGTCGAAAGGCCGGCCGTCGTCGATGACGTCGATGACGACGCGTTCGCTGTTCGAACACAACCTGACCTCGAACTCATGATCCGCATCATCGTCGTAGGCGTAGCTGATGACGTTCATCACCACTTCCTCCAACGCCAACTTGATGTGATAGGACATCTGTTCCGACCATTGCTCCCCCTGGCCGAACGCGTCCACCGCACGGTCCAGGCGGGCCATCTCGTCGGTATTGTTGAGCAGGCGAAACGTCGCCGTCGCACCGCCGTCGTTCACTTCCGAAGGATCCTCCCCAGCGGCTTCTTCCGAACTCACGCTCCATCCTCCGAACGCATCAGCGTGACGCACGTAATGTCGTCGAACTGCGGCGCGTCGCCCGCGAACTCCCTCACTGCGCTGAAGATCATTTCGTTGGCTTCGCGGGCAGAATCCGGAGGGCCGCCCCGAAAGACTTCCTGCAGCCGGTCGGTACCGAACTCTCCGTCTTCGGCGTCGATCGCCTCGGTCACGCCGTCGGTGTACATCACCACGAGTTCTCCGGGCGCCAGCGTGACGCGACTCTCCTCGAACTCGTATTCGGGCATGACGCCGAGCGCCACGCCGTCGGTCGTCGGCAGGTACTCCGACGACCCGTCGGCATGCACGAGGAGCGGCGGATTGTGCCCGCCGTTGGCATAGGTGAAGTCGCCGGTGGTCGGGTGGAACACCGCATAGAAGACGGTGACGAACATCAGGGACTCGTTATCCTCCTCGAGCAGGCTATTGACCGAGCCGAGGACGATGTGGGGTTCCTCCGAACCGATGGCCGAGCCCTTCAGCAGCGTGCGGCTCGACATCATGAACAAGGCGGCGGGAACTCCCTTGCCGGAGACATCCGCGACGGCGACCCCCACGCGACCCTTCTCGAGGCGGACGAAGTCGAAAAAGTCGCCACCGACCTCGCGTGCCGGCTCCATGTTGGCGAACGTCTCGTAGCCCGCGCCCTTCGGGAAGACCTTCGGCAATATCGACTGTTGCATCTGGCTCGCCACGCCGAGCTCGTTTCTGATCGCGACCAGTTGATCGCGGGACTCGAGGGCGTCGCGCCAGACCGCCATGTGCACGAGGGTCCGATCGATCGTGATCCTGAGGTCGTCGAAGTCGATGGGTTTGGTAATGAAATCGAACGCACCCCGATTCATGGCGGTCCGGATGTTCTTCATGTCGCCGTACGCCGACACGATGACGGAACGAATGTTGGGATCGACCTTGGAAACCTGGTCAAGCAGGGCTAGCCCGTCCATCTGCGGCATATTGATATCGGACAGGACCATCTCGATGTCGGGCTGCTCGTCCAGTCTCTCAAGGGCTTCGACGCCATTCTGCGCGAAGACGAACTCGTAGCGCCCGGCCCGGACATACCTGCGCATGCGCTGGCGCATGAGATGTTCTAGGTCGGGTTCGTCGTCAACAACAAGGATCTTGTGTTCTGCCATCGCTTCAACCGCGTTCCTGACACAGGCGAATTTTTTCGGCGCGGCCCGCGAAGTCGTCGCCGGTCGGCCATCGCGCCTATCCTATAATAGACTCCGCAAGGACGCCTTCCCGCCAAGCGATCCATGGATTGGCGCGCCGCGCCGAAGACAGTCCCCGAGAACTCCCCTAACGCGGAAGCGGGGCAGGCGTCAGCGCGGAAATCTCGGACTCGGAAAAGCCGAATTCGCGAAGGATGTCGCAGGTGTCGCGGCCGGCATCCGGCGCGGCGCGATCGAACCGATCCGGCTGGGGGAACCGCGTCAGGTTGATCGGCGATCGGATCAGGCGCACATCGCCGAGTTCGGGATGCGGCGCCGGCTTGGTCATCTTCAGGAACTTCGCCTGGGGGTTTTCGTACGCCTCGGCGATGTCGTTGATCGGCCCGCAGGGGACGCCGACCGGATTCAGGCGTTCGACCAGCTCCTCCACGGTCAGGTCTGCGATCGCTGCCTCGATGTCCCTCGTGAGTGCGGCCTTGTTCCCGGCGCGGTCCTGAAACGTCGCGTAGTCCGCGTTTCGCAGCAGGTGCTCCGCATCGACGGCGCGACAGAAGTTCGTCCACATGCGGACCGACGATGCCGCGATGTTGACGAGGCCGTCGCGACACGCGTAGGTGCCCATCGGCGTCGCCACCGGGTGGTGGTTGCCCTGCTGCCGCGGCACGTCGCCGAGCATCGTGTAGCGCGCTCCCTGGAAGTCGATCTTGTTCAGCATCGCTTCGAGCAGCGACGTGTGCACCCACTGCCCTTCTCCGGTCCGCTCGCGGTGCAGCAGCGCCAACAGAATGCCCTGGCCGAGAAACATGCCCGCCGCCGTGTCGCTAATGGCGATGCCCACCCGCATCGGACCGCTTTCCGGCGTTCCCGTGATCGACATCAGACCGGACATTCCCTGCACGATCTGGTCCACGCCCGGACGCGAACTGTATGGACCTTCCTGTCCGAATCCAGAGATGCTCGCGTAGATGATCGCCGGGTTCGCGGCCTTGACGGATTCGTAATCCACCCGCAGCCGGTGCTTCACGTCGGCGCGAAAGTTCTCGACGACGATGTCGGCGCCCGCCGCCAGACGCATGAACGCGGCGTGGCCATCTTCGCTCTTGAGGTCGAGGACGATGCCGCGCTTGTTGCGATGCAGGTTCTGCTCGTCCGGCCCGTGGCGCGCCCCGATGAGCCTGCTATTCCCTCCCGGCGGCTCGATCTTGATGACGTTCGCGCCCCAATCGGCGAGCAATCGAACCGCCGTGGGCCCCGCCCGGGCATGGGTGAGGTCGAGAACCGTATACCGGCTTAGGGGCAGTTCCTGCATCGGGTCTTGCTTCGCGAATCGACGATCGCCGACATCATACCCGACCGAATACCACCTCGTTGCCCCGCGCCGGCTGGGCGGGAACATTCTGCGAAAGACTCAAGCTACATGCGGCGAAGGCCGCGCCGACCAGAAACACGGCGGCCGGCGAAACGATCCACACCATTCCCAGAACCGCCGGGATAATCACCGCGGCAATGTGATTGATGGTGAAGGAAACCCCCGCCGTGGAAGCGATATCCGCCGGATCGGCGATCTTTTGCAGGTAGGTCTTGATGGCGATGGCGAGCGCGAAGAACATATGGTCCGCAACGTAGAGTCCGGCAGCGAGGTAGGCGTTGTCCACGAACGCGTACGCGGTGAAGACGCCGATCAGTCCGATGTACTCGAACGTCAGTGCGCGACGTTCGCCGATGCGCCCGATGATCGCCCCGATGCGTTCCGCGAAGAGCCAGTTGAAGACGTGGTTGACGAGGAACAGCGCCGCGATGTTCGCCGCGCTGTAGTCGAACTTCTCCACCATGAGGAAGCCGGCGAAGACGATGAAGATCTGGCGTCGCGCCCCGGACAGGAACGTCAGACCATAGTAGAGCCAGTACCGTCGCCGCAGGACGATGTGCTTCCTTTGCGGCGTCTTCGAGGCGAACCGCGGGAAGGAAGCGAGCACGACTGCGAGGAAGAGCACGCCGCCGCCCGCCATCACGTAGATCCACACATAGTCGATCCCGATCGACAGCGCGGCCCACACCGCGGCGAAGCACACCAGGGACGACATGGACCCGACGGCGATCAGCTTGCCGAGAACGCGCGGCGCCTCCTCCTTGGACAACCATTGCAGCGACAGGGATTGCTTGACCGTCTCGAAATAGTGGAAGCCGATCGACATCAGCACCGCCGTGCAGTACAGGCCGTACTCGAAGGGGAAAAAACCGGTCAGCGCCGTGCCGAGGCCGAACAACGCGATGGCGATCACCGCGAACGTCTGCTCCCTCAGCACGAGCAGCACGAATACGGCGGTGAAAGCCAGGAACCCGGGAACCTCCCGCAGGCTCTGCAGAATGCCGATCTCGACGCCGGTGAACCCGGCGCGCTCGATCACGAAGTTGTTCAGCAGCGCCTGCCAGGCCGCGAAGCCGAGCGGCACCGCGATGCTGGCGACGACGAGGAAGAACCTCGGGGTGCGCAGGTGTTCCGGAATCATCGGCGTCGCGTCAGTCGGGCAATCCGAGAATGCGCTTCGCGATGATGTTGAGCTGTATCTCGGACGTGCCGCCCTCGATGCTGTTGGCCCTCGAGCGCAGCCACTCGCGGGTGGTGGCGAGTTCCCTGTCGGCGAACCCGTCGCCGGACCAACCGAGGGCCTGAACGCCGAGTATCGACGTCAGGATGTCGTACCGGTCCTTGTTCTGCTCCGTCCCGTAGTATTTGAAGAACGACGACGTGAAGGTCGGCGCCCGGCCGCTTCGGCTCTCCTCGCCGCTGCGGCGCATCGAGAGGCCGAAAGCGCGGTCGTTCATGGAGTGTTCGATCACCCGCGCGCGCAACCCGTCGTCGGCGATGCGGCCCCGGTCATGGCCCGCATACCGCTTCGCGAGCGCCTGCATCGAGCGCGCCCGCGTCCCGCCGCTCAAGCCCCCGCCCATGCCGCCGCCGATCGACGTTCTTTCGTACTGGAGCAACCGCTTGGCGACGGTCCAGCCCTTGCCCGGCGCGCTGACCACGTTGCGCCTGGGCACGCGCACATCGTCGAAGAAAGTCTCGCAGAAGGGCGATGCGCCGCTGATGAGACGTATCGGCCTCACCGTGACGCCCGGCGACTCCATGTCGAACAGGATGAAGGTGATCCCGTCGTGTTTCGACACGTCCGGATCGGTGCGCACGAGACAGAACATCCAGTCGGCGCGGTCGGCGTTCGAGGTCCAGATCTTCGAGCCATTGATGACGTAGTCGTCCCCGTCCTCCACCGCGCGGGTCTGAAGGCCCGCAAGGTCCGAACCGGAACCGGGTTCGCTATAGCCCTGGCACCACCAGATTTCGCCGCGCACGATCCTCGGAATGTGCTCCCCGCACTGCTCCGGCGAACCGAATTCCAGCAGCGCGGGGCCGATCATGCTCGTTCCCATGCCGCCGCCCAGGGCGGGCCGCGCATTGATGCGCCGGAGTTCCTCGTCCAGCACCTGGGTCTGCGCCTTCGACAGGCCGCCGCCGCCGTATTCGGCGGGCCACGTGGGCAATGTCCAGCCGCGATCCGCCATCCGGTCCAGCCACAGCTTGGTGTCCGGGTTCTTGTAGCGGGCCCGGCGGCCGTAGTCCGGCGTTTCATCCGCCGGCATGGGCGTACGCATGCTCTGCGGACAGTTCTCCTCGAGCCACGTCCGCGTTTCTTCCCTAAAGCTCATGTCAAGACTCGCCATGTACCATCTTTCCTCTCGCCACCACCATTACCGGCGCCTCAAGCGCACGGATATCCGCCAGCGGATCTCCTTCCACGAACACCATGTCGGCGGCGTGATTTTCGGCGATGCGCCCCGTCACGCCCCCTAGAGCCAGCGCTTCGGCGCAATCCGACGTGGCGCTGCGCAACGTCTCCACCGCCGTCAATCCGGCGAAGCGCGCGAATACGGGCAACGCCTTCGCAAGATCCTCGTGCCGCACATTGGGAATGCCCGCATCCGTCGACGCGACCAGGCGCACCCCGGCCGCCCGCATGCGCGCGAACATTCCCTTCACAGCCTTTTCGAACTTGCCGTCGCCGCCGATAAACCGCTTCCAGCCCGCGTTGATTGTAGGAGAAACCCAGATTCCCCGGCGCGCGATTTCCGCCGCCACATCCACATCGTATCCGCTGCGGCGCCCGTCGTCCCCCAGCCAGGAACAGTGTTCGATGGTCGCAACGCCCGCGCCGGCCGCATGGGCGATGCCCTGCGTGCCGTGGCAATGCGCGGCGACGTCCAGACCTCGCCTATTGGCGTGACGCACGATGGCGCAGGTCGAGGCCGCGTCGAACTGCGCGGACCTCGGCGACGAACCTCTCGTCAACATGCCGCCGGTGGCCATGATCTTGATCAGGTCGACGCCGTGTTCGGCCTGGCGTTCGATCACCGCGCGGGCCGCATCCGCGTCGCGCGCCTCGCCGCCCCAAAAATGGCAATGGCCCCCGACCGAGGTCACCGGTTGCCCCGCGCACAACAGCCTCGGCCCGGTCAGTTCGCCGGCGTTGATGCGGTTTCGCAAGTCGATTTCGAGCCACTTGCCTCCGCCGAGATCGCGCGCCGTCGTGATGCCCGCGCGCACCATCGCTTCGGCCCGCCGGGTCATTCCGCGCCGGACCTCGTCATCGGTTGCGGCAAGCTGTTCGTCGGGCGTGCGCAGGGCCGGGTCCAGCGTCATGTGCACGTGGGCGTCGATCAGGCCCGGAACGAGCGTCAGCCCGGACATGTCGCGAACCTCGTCGCCGTCCGCGTTTTCGCCCACGGCGACGATGAGCCCGTCCTCCACGGCGACGGCGCCGGTGCCAAGATAGTCGGCGGCGACGCCGTCCCAGATGCGCGCGTTCCGATAGGCAATCCTTCTCACGCGGGCGATTGTATCCTAGGGCCCCGACATTCCGCGGACGACGAGCGGACCGAGTTGTTGGGCAATTCCATGGACGGGAAAGCCCGCCGAGCCGAGTCAACTGTTCATGGCTCGGTGCTTTTGAACAACGGATGCTTGCCGCGCGGCGGTCAGCCTTACTCGGAATGTCAACTCGGAAGCCCTATCCCTTCCCAGTGCTTCAGAGTAATATTCAGAGTTATGGACCTTACTGAAATCCTCCGTGAACCGGAGGGGAAGACCCTCGAGTTCAAACGCGACCTGTCCTCGCGCAACCCTTTCCTGCGTTCCGTCGCGGCTTTCGCCAACACCGCCGGCGGGACCATCCTGATCGGCATCGAGGACCAGCCAAGGCGCGTACGCGGCGTGCGGGAGCCGCTCGCGCTTGAGGAGCGGGTCACGAACCTGATCAGCGACGCCATCTCGCCCCAATTGCTACCCGACATCGAGCTTCTACGCTACCGCGACAGACACCTGTTGGCGGTGCGCGTGCATCCGAGCCCGAACCGTCCCCACCATCTCGGGCCCGACCCGGCGACGGGAACCTACGTCCGCGTCGGATCCACCAACCGCAATGCGGATTCCGAACTCATCGCCGAAATGCGACGTTTCGCCAACGGCGAGTCGTTCGACGAACGCCCCATGCCGAGCCTCGACTCGGAAGCTATCGACTTCCGAGCTGCTTCAGAGTCCTTTGCCGAGTACCAGAAGCTCACGCAGCACGACCTCGACATCCTCGGACTCCGCGTCACGCATCAGGGACACAAAGTCCCCACGGCCGGCGGCGTTCTGCTCTACGGGCGCGACCGTCTTTCGCACTTTCCAGACGCGTGGATTCAGGCCGGTCGGTTCAGGGGAACCGACAGGGCGAGAATCGTGGACCGTACCGAACTCAAGATGATGCTCGCCGACACGATCCCCGCGGCCGTCGCCTTCATCGAGCGGCACATGGCGTCAGGCGTCGAGATCGGCCCTGTTCGACGACAGCCGCGGTGGACGGTGCCGCCCGTCGCGGTCCGCGAAGCGCTCGTCAATGCGGTGGCTCACGCAGACTACTCGCAACGCGGCACCCCGATTCGCGTAGCGATCTTTGACGACCGGCTGGAAGTGGAAAGTCCCGGCCTGCTGCCCTTCGGAATCACTCTCGAAGACCTACCCCGCGGGGTTTCCAAGCTGCGCAACCGAGTCATTGGTCGGGTGTTCCACGAACTTCGCCTCATCGAGCAGTGGGGAAGCGGCGTACAGCGAATGATCGCCGCGTGTCGGGACTCGGGCCTGGCAGAGCCGGTATGGGAGGAGATCGGCAACCGGCTTCGCGTCACCATCGGCACCGAACCGATCGGCGCGGCTACCGTCGATCCAACCGACAAGGCCATTCTCGATGCGTTGGACTCTGCCGATGGCCGTCGCACCCGCGAGCTCGCCGACACCATCGGTCTCTCGTCGCGCGCAACCCGCAATCGCCTCGCCAGGTTGGTCGAGCGGGGTTTGGTGGTGGAGATAGGCAGTGGTCCAACGGATCCGAAACGCCGATACCACAAAGCGAGGCGGTAACACCCGCTTGGCTGAGAGGGAGCAGTGAACTGGGCTGTAGGGCGCTTGATCAGCGCGCCGTGAGCCGGGCGACCGCAGCCTCGTTGAGATCGATGCCCAGTCCCGGCGCATCGCCGAGGTGCGCGACTCCGTTCTTCGGCAATACGGCCTCCCCGTACAGGTCCGCCACGTCGTCCAGCGGACCGGAGAACTCGATGGAGAACTCGTGCGGGCGGGTGGCGTTCTGCACCGTCGCGTAAACGTGCAGCGAGGCCATGGAATTGATCCCCGCCTGGGGACTGTGGGGCATGACGGGCTTGTCCAGGACCGTCGCCATTTCGTAGATGCGCTTGACCTCGCTGGGGCCTCCGGCATTGAGAATGTCCGGCTGAAGTATGTCCGGGTCGCCGAGCAGCACGAGGTGGTGGAACCACCAGCGAAAGGCGTCCTGTTCGCCGGCGGAAACGGCGACATCGAGGGCGTCGCTCACCTGTTTCAGACCCGGCAGGTCGTAGTGCGGAATCGGCTCCTCGAAGTGATCGATGCCGAGTTGCTCGAAGCGCCGGCCCTGCTGGATGGCGGTGGACACCGAGTAACCGTTGTTGGCGTCGAAGCCCAGATACTCGCCTCCGGACAGGCATTCGCGCACCAGCTTGAACATGCGGTAGTCCTTGTCGGGATCGGCGTCCTGGCGCCAACCCCGCCAGTCCATGCGGATCTTGAAGGCCCGAAAGCCCCGTTCCCGGCCGTCCCGGACCAGGCCCAGCATTTCTTCGGGCTGCATCCTCCAACCGGATCCCGTGCTCCAGTACAGGGGGATCACACGGCGCCGGGCGCCGCCCATCAAGGTGTGCACGGGCAGTCCCGCATCCTTGCCGAGCACGTCCCAGAGCGCGACATCGACCGTCCCGACAGCCCAGCCAGGCAGCTTGTGGGAGCGTTCGTCGCGCCCGAGGGCGAAGGTTTCCCAGTGCCGATCGACCGGACGCGGGTCTTCGCCGATCAGCGCCGGCCGGATGGCGCTTTCGAGGTAAGCGTCGAATACCGCGCCGTGGCGGCCGGGCACTTCCGCGTAGCCTTCGATGCCGGCATCGGTCTGGACGCGGAGCAGGCCCTTGCCGATGACCAGGGGAGTATGGGTGATATCGGTGACTTTCATGCTCGAGAGGTTTGCTTGCCGGATCGACGGGCAGGTCCGCCGAACGGCTTCACTATACCCCACGCGGGATGCGCGTTTGATCATCGGCCGTTGCGGAGTGTGCAATGATCGCCGCCATCTGGCATGCGGCAAGGGCAAGGACAATGGATCTGGGACTGGCGGGAAAACGTGGCGTCGTGGTCGGCGGCAGCCGCGGAATCGGGAAGGCAATCGCATTGGAACTCGCGCGCGAGGGCGTCGATCTCGCCGTCAGCGCGCGGACCGAAGACGAGCTCGCGCGAACGGCGCGGGAGATCTCCGCAGCCACCGGGCGGCGCGTATTGCCCATGCCCCTTGACGTCAAGGACCGCGATACTGAGTAACTACTGCCTCCACAGCCGGAGCGCCGGAGCGGCGGCAAGGTGGGTGGATCGAAACGGATTGATGTCCACGCCGCCCCGACGCAGGAATCGGCCGTATACGGTCAGCCGCTCGCAACCGCATCGCGCCTTGATATCGACGAACATCTGCTCGACGACGGTTTCGTGAAAACCGCGGTGGCGGCGGTAGGAAACGAGGTACCGGAGCAATCGACGGCGATCGATCTGCGGACCCCGGTACGAGATGAGCACCGACGCCCAGTCGGGCCAACCCGTCACGGGACACAGCGAAGCGAACAGATCCGTGTACAAGGTCTCTTCCACGACGCGGTCCCCGCAAGCGCCGTCGAGCAGGTCAGCGTCGCGCTCATAGGTCAGGATGTCGACCCGCTCATGATCGAGCGAACGGCCCGGCGGGCCGCCAGGCGGTTCCGCTTCGCCCGGATGCAGCAGGGACACGTTGGCACGGTCGCCAAAAAGTCGATTCAGGTCCTGCTGGATCACCGAGATCACATCCGCCTTTTCCGGGAACACCTGCTGGGCGAAAGCGTTGAGGTAGAGTTTCAGGGACTTGCTCTCCACCGTCGCGGGCGTTGTGCACGGCACCCTTATCCGCAGAGTGCCGACGGCGGGGATGCCGCGCCCCGTCAACCAGGACAGCTCGTAACAGTTCCAGACATCCTCTCCGACAAACGGCAACGATGCCGGCGGCGCCCAGCGGCCGGTGCCTGCGGCACGACCCCGCTCGTCGTCCAGGGAACATGCGCCCCTGGTCGCCAACGCTCCCCCGAGGCGTTCGTTCCCCGCAAGTCCAAGGGTCCGGCGCTGCGCCGAGCGGTCTATGGGACGGAGGAGCGCGGGAGTCGATGTGCCGCGTGGCATCGGCGGGTACGCGGTCAAGCGCCTCCGCGCGCCATCACGACAGGCAACCCCCGCCTCGCGCCGGGCACGGCGCCGATGACAACGCCCTGGGCATAGTCGAAGGCGTCCACCACGATACCGTCGCCGTCTCTTCCCCGCACGGTCGGGTACACCACTTCAAGTCGATCTTCTTCGACGATCCAGACCTCGTCTCCCACCTGTCCGGCCGCTTCGGGCAACCTGAAGGTATCGCTGAGCGCCGGACCCTCGATCTCCATGTCGACGAAGGTCCCCGGAGGCAGGGATGGCGACTCCTTGAAAGAAAGGAACAGGCTGGCGAAACGCGTCCGCTGGTCAAGTTCCGCCGAGACACGTTCCACCTGGGCCGGCAAAGCCGCGCCACCTGCGCGAACCGTCGCCTTCCTTCCCACGACGGGCGAAATGCGGCGCAGGTCGTCCTGACTGACAAATCCCACCGCCTCCACCGCATCCAGCGCGAACGCCCTGCCGAACGCCTGTCCCCTGGTCAACAGCTGCCCTACCTCCGCCGCCGCCTCGGTCACGTGGCCCGCGAACGGCAGGGAAAAACGGGTACGGGACAGTTCCAGCGCCGCCACCTTCGAACGCGCCCGGGCCGCGGCGAGCCGCGCCTTCGCCTGTTCTATCTGGGGAACGCGCGCGACCAGCGGCGGCACCGCTTCGCCCGGATGCAGGATGGCGTAGTTCCGGCGCGCCGCATCGCCTTCCGCCTGCTGCAGTAGCAGCGCGGACTCCGCGGATGCCGCGTCCGCCAGCGCCTGCTCCACCGCCAGATCGAAGTCGCTGGTCTCGATGGCGAGCAATTCGTCTCCCGCGGCGAACGTTCCCCCGGCTCTTAGGTTCGGCGAAACCCTCGCCACGCGGCCCGTGATCTGGGGCGTGAGCGCAACGTGATTGCGCACGTTCACCGAGCCTGTCGTCACGACCGTGAGCGTGGTCGTTTCCGCTACCGGGTGAATTACGCGCACCACCGGCGCCGGCACCGACTTCCCCAGGGTCGCCGATCCTTCGGCGCCCAGCACGTCCTCCTTCGACGGTGCCCGCGAAAACAACACCGCGGCAATGAGGAATGCGGTCACGGCGAGTATCTGCACCGGGCCGGCGATGCGTCCGACGCGGCGGCCGAACCACTGCCGATCGAAGATGTTCTGCAGTAAACCCATTCGCCGTCCGAACGCCAATCAACGGTGCGGATTATGGCAACCTTGGAAATCCAACCCAAGCGTGATCGCGTTTTCTCGGGGCCGCCTGCCCGAGCCGCAGGCACGCCGGAGCGGCAGGTATCGACAAAGCCGCAGCGGCTTGGTCAGATAGCCGTATCTCCGCTCGACCGTGGACCGCGCACATGACAGATAGTCCGACCATACCACGCAGCGCCGCAGCCGTGACGGCGGACTGGATGCAGCGGGCGCTGGCGGCGGGAGATGCCTTTGACGTTGCCCCGATCAAGGGTCTGACGGTCGAGTCGATCGGCACCGGGCTCGGCCTGCTCGCCGACCTCCTCCGCTGCCACTTGACCTACTCGGATAGCGACGGGATCGGCGGGGAACAGGCAGGGTTCGAGCGACCAGCGACCGTCATAGTCAAGCTGCCGAGTTCGGAAGCGAAGAGTCGGCGGCTGTGCAGGCAGTTCGAACTGTACAAGCGGGAGTGCCACTACTACCGCCGTCTTGCGACGCACGTTCCGCTCCGCACGCCCGCGCTGCTGTACGGCGACTATGAACCGCGAAGCGACCGGTTCGTGCTGGTGCTCGAAGACCTGGGCGGCATGGCGACCGCAGACCAGATCGCAGGCGCGACCGCCGAACAGGCGAAACGCGCCATCCGCAGCATCGCGAAGCTCGCGGGCCATTACTGGAACAGGGTCCAGCAGCCCGCCCTGTCGGGTGCCCGCGCCGAACTGAGTTGGAAATACCGGCCGCTGGTGCAGATCGTCTACCTCGCGAACCTGGTGCGGACGATGCGCACTTTCGGCGACGCGATCTCGAGCGGGGCGCAGCGGACTCTCGAAGCCTATGGTCCGCGCGTGGCCGAACACATCGGCGTCCTGGCCTCCGGCCCGGTGACCTTCGCGCACGGCGACTATCGCCTCGACAACATGTTCTTCGGGGACGACGGGGACTTCGCCGCCATCGACTGGCAGATCAGCGGGATACAGAGCGGTCTGTACGATGTCGCCTACTTTATGGGAACGAGCGTTGCGACCGGCGTACGCCGCAAGATCGAGAGCGAAGCACTCGCCGAGTACCACGACATCGTCCGCGGAATGGGGGCGACAGACTTCACATTCGAGGACTGCTGGGCCCTCTATCGGCAAAACGTCCTCGGCCGGGCGATAACGGCCGTCATCACCTGCGGCGGGCTGGATCTGAACGACGAACGGAGTTTCGAACTGGCCGACATCAGCCTGCGGCGCACGCTGGCCGCCATCGAGGACCTCGATGCGGGCGAACTGATACCGGGTTCCCAACCGGGTTCCCGAACGGGTTCCCGAATCGGTCCGTACGGGATCTTCTCCATCCTTTCCGGGGGCGCGTATCGCCTCGCCCGAGTGTTGTCCCGATCCTGAGCCGGCACAGGCCATCGGACCGCGACTGGTTCTGCGGCGTCAGGCCGACGCCGAACTTGCCTCGGCAGCCGAACCTGCCCCCCCAGCGGCCGTTCGACGAAAATCCTCCCGAATGATCACGAGCGCCGGAACAAGAAACAGGATAATGACGCTCGCGAACACGATGCCCGTCGCCAAGCTTACCGCCATCGGGATCAGGAACTGCGCCTGGATGCTCGTCTCGAACAGCATCGGGGTGAGGCCGAGCGCGGTCGTGGCCGTGGTAAGGAAGACGGCGCGAAAACGCAGGCGGGCGGCGGCGACGATCGCCTCGACCGGCGGCGCGCCGCTATCCCGACGTATCCGGTTGTAACGGTCGACCAGCACCAGCGAGTCGTTCACCACCACGCCGGCCAGCGCCACCATGCCGAAAATCGATATGAAAGACAGATCGTAACCCAGGAGGAAGTGGCCGATCAGCGCGCCCGCCGCGCCGAACGGCACCGCCGCCAGGATGATGAACGGCTGGACGTAGCTTCTCAGCTGCGAAGCCAGCAAGGCGAATATCACCATCAGCGCCACGAGCGTCAATTGTCCCAGCGCGCCGAGGTCGCGGGACTGTTGCATGCCGAAACCCGCCTGCGCGATCTGCAATCCCGGATAGCGGCGCGCCAGCTCGGGCAGCACATCCCGCTGAATCCTCGCATTCACATCGGTCGGCGTCGCCAACTCGGTGTCCACCTCGCCGGTGACGGTGACGACGCGCAGGCCGTTGACCCGATTGACGGACGAGTAGCCGCGGGATTCGGTGACCCGCGCCACCGCCGAGAGCGGCGCTTCGGCACCGTCCGCCAGCCGCACCCTCACGTTGAAGAAGTCCCGCGCGCTCTGCCGCTGCTCGGGGGGATAGCGGACCATGACCTTCAGTTCCTGGCGTCCCCGCTGGATGCGATGCACCTCCGCGCCGAAGAAGTTGCCGCGCAGTTGCCGCGCGATGTCGGCCTGGGTGAGTCCCGCGGCCTCGCCGGCGGGCGTCAGTTCGATGTCGTACTGCCGCTTGCCCGGGCTGTCGGAGTCCTGGATCTCGTACATCGACGGATACCGTCGATACGCTTCCTTCAGGTCGTCCACCGCGGCCGAGAGCGTCGCGTCGTCCTGGTGGGCCAGTTCGTATTCCACGTCCGCCCCGGCGGGCCCGACAAACTCCGCCGCGAACGTCAGCCGCTCCGCGCCGGGCAGATCGCCCGCTTTCGCGCGCCACAGGCGCTCCAGTTCCGTCGCCGCCAACGTGCGCAGCGGCTCCCTGTGCAGCTGCACCTGCACCGCGGCGACATGGCTCGCAATCCGCATCTCCCCGGTGCCGCCCGGCCCGTCGAATTCTCGCGGCCGGCCGCCGACCGTGACGCTCAAGGCGCGCATCGACGTTCCGCCCACATCCTCGTTGACCGCGCGCGCCGCGGCGGCGAGCGTTTCCGCGGCGGCGTGCGTCACCGCGAACGGCGTCCCCACGGGGAACTCGACATCCGCCCGCATCCCGTCCGACTCCAGCGTCGGGAAGAACAGGAACCTCACGGTCCCGCTCAGCATCAGGGTCGCGGCCACGGCAAGCAGCAGAATCCCTCCGAGAAGCGTCATGTAGCGACGATGGACCGCGCGTTCGATCATGGGCACGAGCCGGGTATCGCGAAAGCGCCGCACCGCGGCGGCTACCGCCATCTGAAAGGCGTCGAGCGGCCAGCGGCTCCAGGTTCCCGGATGGGCCAGGTGCGCAGGCAGGATGAAGAACGCTTCGATCAGCGACATGGCGAGTACGGTCACCACCACCAGCGGGACCACGCCGAGAATCTGACCAAAGGTTCCGGTTACGAACGCCAGCGGCGCAAACGCGGCCATCGTGGTGAGCACGCCCACGAGCACCGGACTCTGCACTCCGCGCGTGCCCGCGATGGACGCTGCCGGTCCGACATGGCCCGCGTCCCATTGGGAGGAAATGTTCTCCCCCACCACTACCGCATCGTCGACGACGATCCCGATCACCATGATCAGGGCGAACAGCGATATCATGTTGATGTTGACGTCGAGAAAGTCGAAGAACAGGAACGCCCCCAGAAACGAGATCGGCACGCCCATCGCCACCCATAGCGCGAGCCGCAGGTCGAGCATGACGACCAGAAACAGAAACACCAGCGCGAAGCCGAGCATGCCGTTGCGCAACAGCAGGCTGATGCGGTCATTGAGAACCTCGGTCTGGTCTTCCCACACCTCGATATCGACGCCGGGCGGCGGACGGTAGTCCGCGAGAAGCGCCCTGATATCCTCCGCGATCACCAGCGCGTCCTCGGCCTCGGACTTTCGCACCTGAACGAAGACGCTCTGCCGCCCGTTGTACTCGTGGATGAGATCCACGTCGGCGAAACCATCGCGAATGGTGGCGACATCCCGCAGCCGGAGCACCGCGCCGTCCGGCGCCGAGCGAACGACGATGTTCTCGAACTCCTCGCCGCGCTCCCGCTTGGCGTTGGTCCGCAACAGCAAGTCGCCGCCCTGGGTCCGCAATTCGCCCGACGACAGGTTGAGCGAAGCTCGACTCACGGCGTTGGCCACCTGCTCGATACTCAGGTTGTGCCGGCGGAGCGCCTCTTCGCGCACCTCGATGGATATCTCATAGTCGCGCGCGCCAACCAACGAGACGAGGGAGACCGACGGCAGGGCGAGCAGCGCTTCTTCCAGCAGTTCCGCGCCGCGCCGCAATTCCGCCTCGGACAACTCGGAAGCCACCACCACGGTCATGACGGCGCTGATGGTCTCCGCGCGAACGACGCTGGGTTGCTCCGCGTCCTCCGGAGGAAAGTCCGAAATCCGTTGCACGGCCGACTCGACATCGTCGTGGACGCGCGACGCGTCGACGAAGTCCTTCAGTTCGACGGTCACCCTGCCGACGTTCTCGGAGGCCTCGGAAAGCACGCGCTCGACGCCGTCTATCCCGAACACCGCTTCCTCCACGCGCCGGGTGATGCCCTCTTCCACCTCGGTCGGCGTCGCACCCGGATAGGCCACCCGGACCCTTATCTCCCGCGGATCGACGGTCGGAAAAATCTGCGCGGTGAGTTCGGTCCCGGCGACGAACCCGCCGACGAGCATCAGCAGCATGATCAGGTTCGCCGCGACGGTATTGTTGGCGAACCAATCGATCAGGCCGCCTTGCCGCGGCGCGGCCCCGCTGGCCGGAACGTCGCTCAAGAAGTCCTCCTAAAGGCAAATGCCCCGCAGCCTGCGTCTTGGGTTTCGCCCGTCGCAGCGAGCGCCCCCGTCCTCAGTCCGGGCGCAAGAATACGCATCCACGTTCCCTTCGGACGGCAAGGAAAGTGCGGATTATGAACAGTCTCCTTCGACCTGTCGCCCGTCTACTTTTCGCGCGCCGCATCGGCCGATTCCTCCAGTGAACAGGCATTCACATGAGAGTCCGTCCCTTCATCGACAATCGACGCGTCGACCAGCCTGAGCTGACGCGGCAAAGCTGCGGGCATCGTCACGGTCTTCGGCACGCGGCGACCGTGGCGTTCGACAATGCCGAGGCGGGCGGGCGATGCGTCGCCGTCGTCGTCAAGGACTTCGTAGTCGCACCGTTCCTCGCCGGCATCGCCCATCGAGCGTTCCCGCAATCGCATCGCGTAGTCTTTCCGCCCGTTGTTCAGGACCGGTTCGGCGTCGCACCGGGCGGTTACCCAGAAGAAGGACATGAGGTCCACGCCGTCAGGCGCCGGTTCGTCCTCCTGTTCTTCTCCGTCCCGGACCTGTCGCAGCACGCCCTCGGCCACATGGACCGCACGGTCCCTTTGCCTTGAGCGTTCATGCATGCGGAACGTTTCCGGCACCGCCCGCGCTCCCTCGATACGCCCCGCAACGTCGAACCGCGCTTCCCACGGCACGATGCGGGACCAGATGTCGGTCGTATGCATGCGCCCGCATAGGCGATATCGACCATCGCCCGTCTCGGCGCGGACCAGCGCCTTGCCGACGCGGACACCCCGGATGAACACCCTGTATTCGAGTTCAAGGGTCGGCGCGTCCGCCGGCGCAGGCGGCGTCGCCGGGACCCACGGCGCGGAAAACAGCATAGCGGCGGCCGCCGCGCTCCTCATTCCATGCCGCGAACGCTGTGACGCGGACTCCCGCATTGGATATGCTCGGATTCGGCAAACGCGCGGGGGAGTTCTCATGTCAAATCCGTCGAAAACGATCATGACGGGCGCGCTGGCGCTGTTCGCCCTGTCCTACGCGTCGGCCGGCAGCGCTGACGACAGAGCCGCTTTTCAAAGCGCATACCAGCAATACAAACAGCACATGGAAGCAAACGAAACCTCCAAGGCTCGCGACGCCGCTTCGCAAGCCTACACGCTGGGTTCGAAGGTGTTTGGAAAAAAAAGCGTCAACACGGCGAACCTGGCCGTCAACTACGCGGTCCTGCTGAACGATGCCGAGGACTACAGGCAGTCCGGCAGGGTCCTGCGGGGGAAACTCCCGATCCTGGAAGATCACTACGGGACCGACGCGATCGAACTGGTGCCAGCGCTGGTTCAGCTTGGCCGGGCGAAGTTCGATCCGCGCAGGCCGAGGGAATCGCTCGAACACTTCAGCCGCGCATCCTGGCTGGCCGACAACCACGAGAACAGGCTCTATCGCGCCCAGCAGTGCTTCGACATCTCGCGGGAGTTGCTGCAGCGCGGAGGCATTCAGTTCGCCGAACAGTTCATCCAGAGCGCCCATTCGATCTACGCCGAGGAGTTGCAGGCGAACGACCTGCGGCTCGGGCTCACGTCCTTTCACATGGCCATGTGGGCAACGGGCCGGCAACAGTTCGAAAAGGCCGCCGAGTACTTCACCGGCTCGCTGACGGCCTTCAAGACCGACGAAGGTCCCATGCGGGAAATGGAGAAGACGGTCCGACAACGCCTGGTCGAGTTATACGAGAACATGGAGCAGCCCGAGCGCGCCACCGAACATTGCCTTGCCCTCGGCGCGCGCCAGCCCTGGTCGACGCCGCCCACACCCATCCACAAGGCAAGACCGGTATTTTCCGACGACGCGATCAGGGACAAGCTATCGGGAGAAGTGGCGCTCGAGTTCACGATCGACGAACAGGGCTATGTGAGAGACGCCGCCGTGACGCGATCTTCCAACGCCGCACTCAACGATGTCGCCATCACGATGGTCCGGAAGTACCGCTATGCCCCGAGATTCGAAGCGGGCGCGCCCGTTGCGACCGACAACATCAAGTACGTCACGACGCTCACCGCCGAGGCGCCGGAGACGGCGAGGCGGCCCGGAGCTCGGGAGCGGCGAGCGCGCCGGGGAGAACGCCCTCGCGCCCGCGGGTTGCCGGGCGGTCGCGACCCGCGCCAAAGCGACTATCCAGGCGGCGTAGACGACTGAGAGGGCGGGACCGATCAGGTGCCCTCCCCCCCATCGCGTCCGGCTTTGGACCGCAGCCCCCTGAACATTGCTCGGGCTTGTGCCTGACCTCTCAATCCGTTGCGACCAATTGCGGAAACGCCCTGCCAAAATTACGTACACCGCTTGTACATCTGATGTGGATCACGTTACGCTCGCGCTCGAAATTCGGATTTGAAGCGTCAGGTATGGAGGAAGCCGAGTCGCGTCTCAATGCCCTTGGGATTGCCAAACCCGTAGCCGTCAGCGAGTTCCGAGCGCGGCTCTCGGAAATGGTCCGTCGCGCGGAAAGGGGAGAGGAAGTTGTGATCGCCCGCGAGCGGCAGCCCGTGGCGAAGCTGGTTCCCTTGCGGCGCAAGAAGCACCGCAGGCTGGGTGTACTCAAGGTTCTCATGGACGCCCAGTGCCTCGAGACGCTCGCGGAGGCCGTGGAGAAACCTTTATCGCCAGCTGACCAAGCGGCACTCGAGGGCAAGCAGACGGACGGACTAGGGATAGGCAAGCCGTAGGCGACGTTCCGTGCAACTGCTCCTCGACAGCCACGCCCTGTTCTGGGCACTCGCGGACTCGCCCGCGCTGTCGGCCGAGGCGAGGTTACGCATCCTGAATGACGACAACGACGTCTTCTACAGCCCGGCGAACCTCTACGAGATTGCTTTCAAGGCGAAGCGAGGCCGCTTGCCGGAGGCAGCCTCACTCTTGCCGGAAGCCGCACGGGCCTCCGGATTCGACGAGTTGTCGCTCACATCGTTTCATCTCGTTCATGCGGCCCGCCTCGATTGGGACCATGGCGATCCGTGGGACCGAATCCTGTTGGCCCAGGCAACATTGGAAGACATGCGCCTCGTGTCCATCGACAAGGTGTTCGACAGTCAAACCGAAAGACGGCTGTGGTGAACCCCCAAGCCTGGTGCCAAGTCACCATGGCTTGGGCGTAACTGATCCTGGTTTAGCCGTCGTCTTCCGTGACCGAGACAGGACGTTCCGCGCTTCCCTCGGGGTTCTCGTCCGCGTCGGCGGCCAGATCCTCCAGCGACACGTTGAGCTGCTCGGCGATGTAGGAGGAAACGCCGAACACGCCTTCGAACCGGTTCGATGTCGCCGCGTAGTCGTCGTCCGGGAGGGCGAACAGCGCCAGTTCGTGCGCCCCCGCATCGTCGACCACGGTAAATCGCGTATTCGGTTCCGGCGGCAGTTCCGCATCGACGAGGTCGAGCACATTCAGTCTGCGAAGCCGGTCGACAAACGTGTCGGTCTCGTCCTGGTCGAGTTCCACGCCGTCGCTCGTCCAACCCGTATCCGTCGACGTCAGCGTCCACTCCTCGTCGGCCGACGCGCGCGCGACGGATTGAACCGCTCCGTCGGGCTGCAACAGCGACTTGTCCAACCAGTCGGACTGCCTGACGCCCGCTTCGTAATTGGAGAACGCGATCGCATGGACCGGCCCGCCGGCCGTATGGCGCGCGTGCACCTTGCCGAAGGTCGGCGACGTGCCGAGGTATACGTCGGCCAGGGTTTCATCGCCGGCGCTTATGACGACGTGACGCTGGTGCGCCTCCTCGACGACCTCGAACCGTTCCATGGCCGACTCGCTGGTGGCCACCGGCCAGCCCGCGGCGGCTTCGGACAACTTCTGAAGGACGCCCTCGACCTTGCCGCCGTCGACGGGCAAGCCTCCCGGCGAGCCTCCCGGCGAGCCTCCCGACGAACCGCGCGGCAGTTGCCATTCGCCGTCGGAACGGACGACCGTCACCGTGCTCTCGGCGTCGGCGACGGTCAGCGCATCCGCGCTCGACGCGTCGAAACTGAGGAATACCGGCGGAACGTCGCCGGGGCGCGACTGCAGGCCCCAGACCGCGGCGACCGCGATCAGTTGCGCGAGCAGGATGGCGCCGAGGATCGTCTGCCTGTTCATGCCGCTTCCTCCAGCCGGGCCGCTTGCCGGCGACGGCGCCGCGCGCGCCAAACGACATGCGCGGCAAACGCCGCGAACACGGCGAACACCGCGACGGCATAGTTGGCGTATTCCCATACACGCTGCGCGTTTTCCCCCATCGGCGGCAACGTGCGATTGAAATGGCCCCGACCGCGGATGGACAGCAGCGCCTGGTCCTCCACCGCCCAGTCCACGAGATTGGCCACGAGTTGGATCGAGTTGGCGTAACGGGTGCCTTCGGCCGAACCGATCATGCCGAGGGTCTGATCCGCGAGGAACGAACTCGATCCGATCACGATCAGCCGCGCCGACTCCGGCGAGCGCTCGATCACGCTCGTCACCGCGCCGATGTCATCTTCTTCGGCTTCCCCGTCTTCTTCGTTCGCCTCCTGGCCCGCGTCGCCGGGGTCTTCGTCAGCCGGGTCTTGCTCGGTCTCTTCGTCAAGCAGCGGCGACTCCTCGAAAAACGAGTCGAAACGCCCTTCCATCATCGCCGCCAGCGTCACGACCCCGACCTCCCCGGTCGGCGCAAACGGCATTTCGCCGCTTTCGCCCACATTCGGCATCACATCCGTCGATGCGGAGCGCCACGCGCCCGGTGAGCTGTCGAGCAGCGTGGTGACGGTGCGACCCGCATGCCCTTCCCCATCGATGTCCACCGGCGACCCCCAGGCGAAGGTCACCTGCGGCAGTTCCGACGTCGGCATGAAATCCTGGTTCAGTCCCTCTTCGCGCACATCCACGAAATACGGATAGTCCAGCATGACGAGTTCCTGGAAGCTGAAACCTCCCACCTGTCGACGCACCGGCACCGGGAAGGCCGAGTTCGCGGCATCCATCACGAAGGACTTGTCGATCGCCACGCCGTGATGCGCGAGCCATTCGTCCAGACCGGTATTTTTCGACATCGCCATGAGCGATTGTCCGGTGAGGCGCACCTCGAAGGCGCCGGTCGCGATGACCACCGTGCCGCCGCGCATGAGAAACTGGTCGACGGCGAAGATTTCCTTCGCGCCGAGCGCGCCGGGGTCGACCACCAGCAGCACGCTCGCGCCGGCGCCTGCATCGCCGCTATCCAGACTCGCGGTGGCGACATCGAAGTCCACGGTCAGGAAACTGCGAAGGTTTTCGAACTGATCGCCCGGCGGAACCGGCATCTGCTGCTGCATGTACGGATTCGGCGCGGGCGGCAGGTGTAGGGCGACCTTCTTCAGCAGTCCTTCGGCAAACCGTTTCAACCCCTCTGTGAGTCCACGCCTCAGGCCGTCCGCGTCGAGCGATTCCGGTATGGGCACCAGCACCACCGTTTCGCCGTCGGAAAGCGTCAGGTAGTAATAGAACGTGTCGCGATCGAACAGGCTCGCCGCCATGGGCGTAAAGCCGAATCGCTCGGCGATCTCCGTCGCGATCGCGCCGTCGCCCGCATCCGGGTCCTGAATCGAGGACGTGAGCTTCCCGCCCGACTCGGCGATCAACTCCTCGAGCACGAGGTCGAGTTCGCCCTTCAGATCCACCAGCGCAGCGGGCAGCCGCTCGTCGGCGGAGATGTAGCCGGTGAACTCGACCGGATCGCCGATGGCGTCGAACACGTCGCCGCCGCCCCGGAAGCCGTAGAGCACCTTCTTGATGGCGCGCGTGACGTCGTACTCGGGGTTGCGCAACCGCACATCGAGGTCGGCTTCGCCGGTCACCTTGACTTCGATCAGGTCGCGAAAATCGAGCACTTCGTACTCGTCGCCGTACTGGATCAGCACGTCGAAGTACGAACTCACGAGACTCGACTCGTACCGGTCGGCAACCTGGAACGGAACCGGTCGTATGCCGTACTTGGAGTTGGCCTCGTCCTCCAGTTCGGGCGCGGTGGCGGGGTCGATCACTTCGAGGCGCAGGCGGCCGTCCGCGGCGACTTCGTATTCCGTGAGCAGGTCACGCATTTCGGGCACCAGGGGCGCCAGCAGGGGGTGCGTCTTGGCGCTGAAATAGCCCCGCACCAGCAGCGGCTCGCGAAGCTGCGACAGGTAGGATCGGGTGGCTTCGGAAATCGAGAACTGCCTGCCTTCCGTGACGTCCCATCGCAGCGCAACGCTTCCGGCCAGCCCCGCCAGCCAGAAGTTGGCGACGATGAAATTGAGCGCCACCAGCGCCGTGGCGCGCTGGGCGTTCCGGTGCCTCGCCTGCGATCCGTCGTCCGCGAAGCCGTAACTTTCGACGGCGTAGACATTCAACGCCAGGAAGACGCCGACGATCGACAGGTAGTAGTAGAGGTCGCCGAGATCGAGAACCCCGCGCGTGATGGACTCGAAGCGCGAACCCGCGCCCAGGGCGCGCAACACGTCGCCGACCTCGTTGTCGAACAACTCCGCGATGAAAGGGCTTCCGATCAGGTAGAACGCGCCGCAGGAGAAGGTGGCGAGGATCAATGCGACGATCTGGTTGTCGGTCTTCGCGCTGACGAAAAGGCCGATGGAGAGATACGCCGCGCCGAGGAGCAACGCCGCGACATAGCCGGCGAACACCGGCCCCCAGTCCAGGTTTCCGATGACCGCGACAGTGATGGCGAGCGGCAGCGTCAGCGCCAGCGCGATCACCAGCAACGTCCAGCAGGCGAGGAACTTTCCCGAGACGAAGTGCCACGCGCCGGCCGGCACGGTGACCACGAATTCGAGCGTGCCGATGCGACGCTCGTCGCTCCACATGCGCATGGTCAGCGCGGCCGCCAGGAACACCAGCAGGATCGGCAACCACTCGAACATCGGGCGCACATCGGCGATGTTGCGCGCGAAGAAAGCCTCGCCCCAGAAGAAGACGAAAAGCGTCACGCCCAGGTAGGCGAGCAGGAACAGGTACCCGATCGGCGAACCGAAAAAGAGCGCGAGTTCCTTGCGGAGGATGGCGCCGACCGCGTCAATCATCGTTCGCGCCTCCCGCCCGGTCCGCAGGCGATGGCTGCGGGTCACTTCCGCGGGTGACGGCCACAGGCAAAACCGAAGGCGCGGCCTGCGGGGCGCTGACGCGGCGGAAGACCGTCTCGAGATCGCGCTTCTCCGGCTGCAGCGCGTGGAACGCGAGTCCCGCCCGGACCAGGCGCGCAGCGATCTCCGCGGAAAGTTCATTGCCGAGCGGTCGATCGAAATCTAGGAACCAGCCCCCGTCCGCCGCTTCGACATCGACGCGCTCGCCGACCGCTTCCGTCACGGCCTGCTCGGAAGCGTCCGTCCCCACGTAAAGGCGTTGGCTGCGCTGCAAATCGACGAGCTTTTCGTCCAGCGCGAGTTCGCCGGCGCGCAGGATCATCACGCGATCGCACACGGCATCCACCTCCTGCATGATGTGGGTCGACAGGATCACCGTCGCCGACTCCGCCAGGCGGCGGATCAGGTCGCGCATTTCCTGGGTCTGCGCCGGATCGAGGCCGCTGGTGGGTTCGTCGAGAATCAGGAACCGGGGCGCGTGGAGAATGGCCTGCGCCACGCCGACGCGCTGCTTGAATCCCCGCGACAACGTGTCGATGACGGCGAGCGCATGTTCGCGCAACCCCGTCGCATCCACCGCCCGGCGCACCGCGGACGTTCGTTCGAGCGGCGCTACGCCGCGGACCGTCGCCGCGAATTCGAGATAGTCGACCACCGACATATCCGAGTAGAGGGGAACCGTTTCCGGCAGATAGCCGACCTTGCGCCGCACTTCGGCGGCGTGTTCGGTCACGTCCTGCCCGTCGATTTCCGCCGATCCGGAACTCGGTTCGAGGAAGCCGGTCAAGAGCTTCATGATCGTCGTCTTGCCGGCGCCGTTGTGGCCGAG
>CAZFGB010000165.1:0-5869 GCA_964518405.1 uncultured Pseudomonadales bacterium
TGTTCCGTCAAGTCTAAAGATGCGAGTGTAGCTGCGAGGGATTTTTGGTTCCTGGCGAGGCGCGACGACGCCGTGTGGCAGGCACCACACAAGGAGGAGCAACAAAGTCCAGGGGGCAAAAAGACCCGCAGATACCCGCAGATTTAGGCTTGACGGAGCACTAGAGACGCAGCAGTCATGGATTGCGATACTCCCGATCATCCAGGGGTTCTACGGAACCGACCCGGCCGTCGAATACGCGCAGCAGCGACTGCACGGTCTCGTCCGCCTCGACCGCCTGCTCAGCCAGGCGTTGACGCGCCGCCTCGAGCCGCCGACGGCGTTCGCCGGGGGTCTCCTGGTCAGGCTGACCGAACACGATGTCCACGCGCATTGCACGGCCCATGTACTCCGACACCAGGTCCTGCACCGATGCGCGGCTATCGTCCCGCAACAGGAGATCGTGCTCTTCGGCCAATACCAGTTCCCACCGATCATCCTCGTGTGACGCGAGTTGGCAATTGTCAAGCACCATCCTGGTTACGCCGGAAGGCTGCATTCGCTCTATCACTTCATACAGATTGGGTTTCGGCTGCTCCTCGCTACCTTTCGCGGGCACGGACGCCGGTTCCTCTGACGCCACAGCCGCTGGCGTGGCATCGTCCCCTGATTCCAGCGCCTGTTCCGTGGTTGGAGTGTGGGATCGGGACGCGGGCGGCGCCGAAGAGGACAACCGGGGGGCACTTCCGCCTGACTGATCCGTTTCCGGCGCGAACACGAGCATTCGTATCAGCGTCATCTCGAAACCGACGCGCGGGTCCGGCGCGAACTGCAGGTCCCGACTGCCGCGAAGCGCGATCTCGTAGAACAACTGCACGTCCTCCGGCGACATCCGTTCCACGAAGGGGGCCACCGAGGACGCCACCTCGCCCCCCACGGTCTGCGCCATGGCGATATCGTGCAGCGCCCGCTGCATGCCCGCGAGGACATCGGCGAAATCCGCGTTGCGCTCCGCGAGTTCGTCGGCGCAACGAAGCAGGCGCTGCCTGTCGGAGTCCGCGAGCGCGCCGAGCAATGCGGACACCTCGTCGCGACGTACCGTGCCGAGCAGGCTGGCGACATCCTCGGCGCCCACCCTGCCGCCGCCGTAGGAGATCGCTTGATCCACGACCGAGAGCGCGTCCCGCATGCTGCCGCGCGCGGCGTCGGCGACGATGTCGAGCGCGTCCGGCTCGAACTCGACCGATTCCGCCTCGAGGATGTCCGCAAGATAGACGGCGATGCGCTCCGGCAGGATGTTCTTCAGGTTGAATTGCAGGCACCGCGACAGCACGGTGATCGGCACCCTCTTCGGATCCGTAGTCGCCAGCAGGAACTTCACATGCGGCGGCGGCTCTTCCAGCGTCTTCAGCAGGGCATTGAAGCTGGATGCGGAAAGCATGTGCACCTCGTCGATGAGATACACCTTGTAGCGTCCCCGGGCCGGCAGGTACTGCACGTTCTCGAGCAGTTCGCGGGTGTCGTCCACCCGCGTTCGCGACGCCGCGTCGACCTCGATCAGATCCACGAACCGCCCTTCCACTATCTCGACGCACGCGCCGCAGGTTCCGCAAGGCGTCGAACCGACGCCCTCTTCGCAGTTCAGGCAGTTGGCGAACGCGCGGGCGATGGTGGTCTTGCCGACGCCTCGCGTGCCGGTGAACAGGTAAGCGTGATGCAACCGGTCCGCGTCGAGCGCATTGACGAGGGCGCGGACGGTGTGATCCTGGCCGACGACATCCTGCAGCTTGCGGGGCCGGTATTTGCGAGCGAGAACTTGGTAACTCATCGGCGTTCGCATTGTAGCCTTGCCGGGGACAAAATGGCTTGGTCATCGGAGCGCTGCTGGAGCCACCGTGGGTTTCGACGGGGATTTTCTGATCATCGGCCACCGGGGCGCCGCGGGACTCGCGCCCGAGAACACGATGAAGTCGTTTCGCCGCGCCTTCGCGTGCGAAGTCGACGCCGTGGAACTGGATGTGCGCGCGGTGGAGTCCAGGCTCGCCGTGATTCACGATCCGACGGTGGACCGGACGACCGACGGACGCGGCCCCGTCTCCGGCTACAGCGTCGCGAATCTCCAACGTCTGGACGCCGGCGACGGCGAAGCCATTCCCCTGCTCGAAGAAGTGATGGAGGCGCTGCCGGCGAGGATGGGCATCAATATCGAGCTCAAGGGTCCGGGGACCGAAAAACTGGCGGCCGCCAAGCTCCGCGACGCCCCGAACACGCTTGTATCGAGCCGCGATCTCGGAAGGCTCGCGGCCTTCCGACGCGCGTGTCCGGAGGTGATGTGCGCGCCGGTGTTCAGGATGCCGTTCCGCGACATGGTCGGCGCCGCTCGGGAACTCGATGCCTGGTCAATCAACATCCGAAACGACATCGCGACGCCGAGGCGCATCGAACGGCTGCGCGATGCGGGATTTCGCGTGCTTGTTTTCACGGTGAACGACCGGCGGCGCGCGCTGGAACTCCGGCGACAGGGGGTTTCCGGCGTCTTTACGGACTTTCCCGATCGGGTGCGGATATAGGCGCCGGCCACTATCCCGGACTCACTCGTCCTCGAGCTTTTCGATCTCGCGATCAAGCGTGTAGTTGTCGTCGGTGACGATGCGCTCCAGCGCCTCGACGCGTTCGCGCAGTTCGTCGACTTCGCTTTCCAGGCTTTCCGCTCTGGCTCCGTGGCCCTTCGCGCGGCGGTCGATCCACAACTTGGTCAAGTGAATCGAACCGCCGATCAGCGTGATGATTATGACAAATACGAAGATATCCATTTAAGCTACTGATTCTCCTTGTTATCCTTTCCGTTCTTGGAGCTTTTCGTTGTCCCCGGACGATCCCTGGGCCGCATTGGCGCCGATTTCCGCGAACCCGCGCTCGAGGGCGTATCGATCGGACGTGACGAACGCCTCCATGCGCCGCAACCGGAGTTCGACCACGGCGAAATCGGCCTGCGCCGCGCGCAGACTCCGCCTCGGCGAGTACCTCGCGCCGAACTCCGGCGCCGGCGATCGATGATCCCGCTCGTCGTCGCAGGTCCGGCGACCGCGTCGCGCGGAGCGTCTTCTATCGTTCGCTCGGCTTCTCGTCTTCTCCGCACGTTCCCTCGCCGGGGAACCACTCGCCCAAGCACGGGACATCCCGTACCGATCCGAGGGAGAACGGCCCATGACGAAAAAGGCGACCCAGTAGGCGGGGAAAACGATGCTCGGCAGGAAGATCAATCCCGTGAGTGCGGCGCAGCGAGCCACCCATGCTTCGATGCCGAAGTATCGGGCGACGCCGGCGCACACGCCCACGATCTTCCGATTTTCGCGATCCAGGTAGAGATCGCGCGAGCGACTCGACAGATATTCGTAGTCGCGGTAAAGAACCCGTCTTGATCGGCGCCCGCCAAGCGACTCGTCGCGCTCGTCGGCACGCGCGCGCTCTCCGCCGCCCGACTCTCCGCGCACCCGCGCCGCCGCCTCGTCGAGCAACCTGGCCGCGCCGCTGGAGACTTCCTCCGTGGCCGCGGCAGCCAGTTCTTCCACGGCGCGCTCCAGATTCCTGGCGGCCTTCTGGATGTTCCGCTTCTTGTTTCGTTCGTCACCGCGATCGGTACGGCTCATCTGCGACCTCCCGTCACGAAGCGGGGTCGCGCTTGCGCCAATCCGGCGTCTCGGCGTCCAGTATGGCCTCGAGGGTCTCGATGCGCTCACCCATCCGCTCCGCGAGGTCCGTCAGCTTCGCCAGCTCGGCCCGCTCCTCGCCCGATAGCGCCCCCTGTTCACGCCGCTTGCCCCGGTAGTGCATGGTCAACCAGATCGGTGCGACAACCACCATGAACAAGACGGCGGGGACAAACAGGAACTCAAGCACGCCTTCACTCATCTGCGCTTCTCCTCAAAGGTTCGACTTCAGTTGGATTCGGGCGTCCGCTCGTCCTGCTCGACGCGCGCCTTCAACCTACGCAACTCCTCGTCGACCTTCTCGTCATCTTCCAGCGCTTCGATCTCCGCCGCCAGGGTCTTCTGGCCCATGTCGTAGGACTCGACCTCGCCTTCGAGGTCGTCGATTCTGCTCTCGTACTGTTCGAAGCGCAGCATCGCGTCGTCGACGCTGTGATCCGACAGTTGACGCCGAATGCCGAGCCGGCCCCGGGCCGCCTTGCTGCGCATCGTGATCGCGTTCTGGCGCGCCTTGGCGTCTTTCAACTTCGCCTGCAGCGTCTCCATGTCGCCGTTCAACTTGGCCAGGGCCTCGTCCAACGCCGCAGACTCCTTGACCAGCGCCTCCGCGGCGGCTTCGGCCTTGGCCCGCTCGGCGAGCGCGCCGCGGGCGAGATCGTCGCGATCCTTGCGAATCGCCAGCTCCGCCTTGCGCTCCCATTCGGCGACATCCCTTCCGAGGGACGCCTGGCGCCGCGAGAGCGTCTTCCGGTCCGCGATGGCGCGCGCGGATGTGGTCCGCACTTCGACCAGCGTCTCCTCCATCTCCTGGATGATCAGTCGAACCATTTTCTCCGGGTCTTCCGCCTTGTCGAGCAGGGCGTTGATGTTGGAGTTAACGATTTCCGTCGCGCGGGAGAATATGCCCATCAGTGTTGCCTCCTTGCGGTGTGCGTGGCGATTCCTCGACAAAGTGCGAATCACAATCCGTGCCAACGCGGGAACGCTTCCTCAAGTCATTGTTTTTTATCAATCCTTCCCCTTCGCCGGGAAAAGATCGCGCCAATATCTGTGGCCGATTTCACTAACTGTTGGTTAAATACGTCCATGCCCGGCGAACCAGACAGACTGATAGGAGAGTCCGCAGCGTTCCTGCAGGCGTTGGACGATGTCTCCGCCGTCGCGCCGCTGGACAAGCCCGTGCTCGTGGTCGGCGAACGCGGAACCGGCAAGGAACTCGTCGCAGCGCGGCTGCATTACCTGTCGAACCGGTGGGACTCGGAATTCCTGAAGATGAACTGCGCGGCGATTTCGGATTCGCTGCTCGAAAGCGAACTGTTCGGGCACGAGGCGGGCGCATTCACGGGCGCCGCGCGGCAACACCAGGGACGCTTCGAACGGGCGAACGGCGGCACCCTGTTCCTCGACGAACTCGCGACCACGTCGGGACTGGTACAGGAGAAGATCCTGCGCGTCATCGAATACGGCGAGTTCGAACGGCTCGGCGGCAGCCGAACGCTGTCCGTCGACGTCCGCCTCATCGCCGCCACCAACACCGATCTCCCCGGACTCGCGGACGCGGGCAAATTCCGCCGCGACCTGCTCGACCGGCTCGCGTTCGACGTGATCACGCTGCCCCCGCTTCGCGCCCGCAGCGAGGACATCGCGCTCCTCGCCGAGTACTTCGCCATCGACATGGCGACGGAACTCGGGCGGGACTACTTTCCGGGGTTCGCCCCGGCTGCCCAGACGCAGCTCGGGGCCCACGACTGGCCCGGCAACATACGCGAGCTCAAGAACGTGGTGGAGCGGGCCGTGTACCGCACGCCGGAAGACCTGCCGGTGGGCGAGATCACCCTCGATCCGTTCGATTCGCCGTTCCGGCCCGGGAAGGAAACCTCCGGCGACGGCGCCCCGGCCGCCAGGCCCGGGCTGCCGCTCGACATCAAGCAGACCGTGCGGCAGCTCGAGATCGACCTCTGCAACGACGCCCTCGCCAACGCGCGCTACAACCAGCGCAAGGCGGCGGAACTCGTCGGGCTCACGTACCACCAGTTCCGCGGGTACCTGCGCAAGTACGACCTGGGGCATACGGGCGACGACTGATCGCGCAGCGTCACAGCATGCTGTCGAGGTATCCGACCTCCCACGGAGTGATCCGTCTCGAAAGATCCTTGAGTTCCTCGCGCTTCACCGAGACG
>CAZFGB010000166.1:0-10623 GCA_964518405.1 uncultured Pseudomonadales bacterium
GGGGGGGGGGGGAACGCAGCCGACGGGCGACCCAATCCAGTGTGACACCTGCGGTCTTTCCCGAACCCGTTGGTGCAATCAGAATCAGCGCCAGGTCATCGCTCGGCGACCGGGGATGGGTAAACCCTCCCCCCTCTCTTCCTCCACAGCCATGCGCGACAACTGCGATGTATCCATCATACCTATGGTGATGTAATATCAGTGACAGGATCGACAGCTGGGGACCGTTCGGAATGCACCGCACTCAGATATCACTGGAACACGAGCAATATCGACTGTTGGGGGCCGAAGCAAGGCGCAAAGGTATCAGCCTCTCGGCTCTGATCCGCAATCTGGTCGAAGAGTACTTCGGTTCGGAAAAGCCCTCGGAGCAGGATCCGCTGGAAGCTGTCATCGGAATCGGGTCGGGAACGGGCGGATCTGTCGGACGGGAACACAACCGCTACCTCTATGGGCGTGACGATTGAACAGGGTTTTCGTCGATACCGGCGCCTGGTATGCGATGACCGACCGCAGAGACCGGGACCACGAACCTGTCGTCTCGGCTTTGCGCGAACATCGGGGCCGACTGCTGACAAGCAACTATGTGCTCGACGAAACGCTGACATTGGTCCGTTTCCGACTCGGTTGGGGGATCTCGCGTCAACTCGGCGAGCAGCTTCGCGCAGGCATCCTCGCCCGCCCGGAGCGGATTTCTCCCAGAGACGAGGAAGCGGCCTGGGAGATTTTCTCGACCTATTCCGACAAGTCGTTCAGCTTTACCGATTGCACGAGTTTCGCTCTCTGCGGCAGGCTCGAGTTGCCGCTGTGCCTGGCCATCGACAACGACTTTCGCTCATTCGGATTGCACTGCATCCCATAGCCCCGGCGCGCCTCCAACGTAGACTTGGGACCACGGTCAATCGGCGGTTCTAAACATCACGGCTTCCCAGAAGCCCATCATGTCCCGGCGGAAATGCTCGGCCTGGTCACCCTCGCTGCCCATCCGCGCCCCTCGCCGTCCATAACCCGCCTTCATCGCATAGACCATGACGTCGCGTTCACTGAGATGGGGGTCCGCTTTCTGTGTGAGCGGATGCAGCAGGGCCCCGTCTTCCCGGATGTACACAGTGGGCGCTCCTGGCGCGACGGCCGCCTCTTCGATCAATTCCACGGGCGTGTCGCGGTCGAAGCCGTGGTGCGCGCCCCCGAATATCCGGCAACTCGCGTTCGCCCCGCAAAGTCGCATCGCGTGCATGTGCGCCTGCACCTGTTGCGGCAGGCACCACTCGTCCCGGTCACCGATCACGGACCGCACGGCCGTCGTCCCGACCCTGGGTTCCAGGAACTGCAGCCCCGACCATGGGTACGCGGCGTAGACGCCGCGCAAGGCTGCGGATCCAGGTTCCGCGAGATGCGCCATGCAGGCCGCGGACAGCACGGCTGAACCACCCCGGCTATGGCCTTGCGCCCCGATGCGCGTGGCGTCGATTTCGTCGCGCGGGCACAGGACGCGCGCCGTCGCGAGAACATCCCAGGCACTGGCGGCGAAGGTGTATTGGGCCTGGTTCGCGACGGTCGACACCACCCCCCGCAGTCCAAAGGGATCGACTACGCAAGCGGCGATTCCGCGATCCGTAAGCAGCCGTGCGGCAGCCACGTGCGGTGGCCCGACGCCGAGGCTACCGGGCACGACGATGACAACGGGTCGAATACCCGGACCGGCCGGAAGGAAGAGCCTGGCGCGAATCTCCGACTCCGGCATCGAGCCGGGCGCCGATATCGCCTGAAAGAAGCTGTTCGGGTTGGCCGTCGCAATGCGCAGGGTCTCGCCGCCAATGCCGTTGTCGAGTGCGGTCACATCGTCGAAATACGCCATAACGCCACCTGGGCCTTACCTGAAACCGGCCGCCGGCCTCGCCACGGGACGCCGCGCGCGGATATTCTTTCTTCCGCAAGGGGGCGAGATCCCGTCACTGCGGTGAGGACAATACAATGAAGCGCGCCGTCCTGGGTTTTCGCCGCGACGATCGGGGGGACTGGGTGGCCAATCTCGACTGCGGCCATGGCCAGCACGTGCGTCACCGCCCGCCTTTCGTCAATCGACCGTGGGTCGAACATGAAGAATCCCGCAACGGCATGATCGGCATCGAACTCGATTGCCCGCGCTGCGACCGGATGGAGTGGCCCGACGATCTGGTGGCCTACCGCCGCACCGGCGAGTTCGACGAAAGGACGCTGCCCCCGGGCTTGGCGAAGGACCATGCCACCAAGCGGGGCGTGTGGGCTCGAATCCACGTGGCGTCGAAAGCACTGAAGTACCATGTCGGCGCGCCGATTCACCGCAGCTTTCTCGTCGAAGCGCCGGCGACCGCAGTCATCGTCCCGGAGATTCCGCATCGGGTCGAGACGGTCGGTCCGGTCCGCTTCTTCGTGGAGTTCTGGCGCGTTTCGGAGACGCCATCCAGCCGTCTTCGGTCCGGTCGGCCGGAAGTCCCTAGTCCCGACTGACCGAAGCGTTCTGAGCCCTGTCCCGAAGCAGATGATCCATCAGGACCATCGCCACCATGGCCTCGGCGATCGGGGCCGCCCGAAGACCGACGCACGGATCGTGGCGACCGGTCGTGACCACTTCGACCTCGTTGCCGGAAGTGTCGATGCTCTTGCCGGGTATGGCGAGGCTCGACGTCGGCTTCAGGGCGATGCTGACCACGATGTCCTGGCCGGAGGAGATGCCGCCGAGCACGCCGCCGGCGTCGTTTTTCAGGAAACCGCTGCCGCGGATTTCGTCGCGGTGTTCGCTGCCGCGCTGGCGCACAACGTCGAAACCGGCGCCGAACTCGACTCCCTTGACCGCGTTGATGCCCATCAGGGCGCCCGCGATTTCGGCGTCGAGCTTGCCGAACACGGGTTCGCCGAGGCCGACCGGCGGATTTGACGCGACAACGTTGATCCGGGCGCCGATGGAGTCGCCGGCGGTCCGCAACGCGTCGATCAGCGCAGCGATGTCGTCGACGACGTCCGGGTCCGGACAGAAGAAGGGGTTGGCGTCGACGGCGTCCCAATCGAGCTTGCGCGGCGCTATATCGCCTATGCCGGCGAGGTACCCGCGCACCGACACGCCGTGTTTTTCGGCAAGGTATTTGCGCGCGATCGCGCCGGCGGCGACGCGCATGGTCGTTTCCCTGGCGGAAGCGCGGCCGCCGCCCCTGTAGTCGCGCACGCCGTATTTCTTGGCGTAGGTATAGTCGGCGTGCGCGGGGCGGATCTGGTCCTTGATCGCACCGTAGTCGCGCGAGCGCTGATCCACGTTCTCGATGACGAGCCCGATCGGCGTGCCGGTGGTGACGCCTTCGAATACGCCGGACAGTATCTTCACCTGGTCCGGTTCGCGTCGCTGCGTCGTGTACTTCGACTGCCCCGGACGGCGCCGGTCGAGATCGATCTGCAGATCGGCCTCGGACAACGCAAGGCCGGGAGGACAGCCGTCCACCACCGCACCCATCGCGACGCCGTGGCTCTCGCCGAAGGTCGTCAACGTGAATGCCTGTCCAAAGGTGTTGCCGGTCATGGGTTTTGCGCTGCACCGGAGACATTGCTTCCGCCGCAGTATCGGGAGTCGCCCCTTGGTTGACAAGTCAGGGCGGCGGCGTCCAGCACGAACACCCCGAAACCGCCGTTGGACAGCCGGTCCGCCCGCGCGATCTCCGGCCACACCAGGGGCAGATCGGGAAACGCGGCATCGAGGGCCGCGGAGGTGTTGCCCGCTTCTCCCACGAGTAGGCCATCGGAACGCAGCCAGGGACCCACCGCTGTCATGAGTCGGCGCCAACAGTCCAGGCCGTCTTCCCCCGCCTCCAGGCCGTGCCGGGGTTCGCGCGCATACTCGGGCGGCAGGGCGAGGAGTTCAGGACGCGGGACATAGGGCGGATTGGCGAGCACCAAGTCGAACACCCGGGCGTCGAGCCCGTCGAGAAGATCGGACTGCCGGGCCTGGACGCGATCCGCGAGGGCGAAGCGCTCGATATTGATCCGGGCGTTTGCCACCGCCCGTTCGTCTACGTCGGCGAGCAGGACGCGGGCCTGCGGAAACTGCAGCGCCGTCGCGATCCCTAGACAGCCCGTGCCGCAACACATGTCGAGCACCGTCTCCGGCGTCCGGCGCAGCCAAGGCCGAAAATCGTCCCGAATGAGTTCCTGCATCGGCGACCGCGGGATCATGACGCCGGGTTCGACGGCGAACCAGCGATCCGCGAACCAGGCTTCGCCGGTGAGGTACGCCGAAGGCACGCGCTCGACGATCCGTCGTTCCAGCAGGTCGTCGAGCGCACCGCGAGCACGCGCGTCAAGCGGATGATTCTCAAGAAAACCCGTCACGAGCAGTTCCGCCTCGCCTCGAGGATCGGCCGCGCCGTGGCCGAACGCGACGGATCCCCCCGCCAGCCGGTCCGCGCACGCCTCGATCAGGGCATCGACGCCCTCACTCACTGCGCAGGCGATACGGAAGCACCAACTCCACCCGGGCTTTCGCTGTTCCTTCGCGAGGACCGAGCGGCCCCAGTCCGTGCGCCTCGGCGGCGACGCCGCCTACGCGCCGCAGGACCTCGGCGGCCGTCCCGGCGCAGCGTTCGGATGCGCGTCTCAGTTCTTCCACCGGTTCCGATCCGTACAGATGGCAGACGACGTGAATGGTCTCTCGGCCGAACCGTCCCAGCGTGGCCGCCACGGCTTCGATATTCGCGAGGTCGTCTTCGTTCAGCGTGCCCACCTTGTCGGGAACGACGCCGCCGATGACCGCGAAACCCGTTCGCGCCAGGGTTTCCGCCAGCGTTCGATTGGTATCGAAAACAACTTCTTCATCCGGTACGACGACCTCTACATGCGCGTACAGCCGCCGATTGCCGCGTTGCACGGCGTACACCGCGACCAGCTTCTCCGCGCCGTCGATCGTCATCGGTCCCGCCAGGAACTGTTGGCTGCGATTCGGGGCGACCAGAATGGGAACGTCGAATACGTCGTGCGCCCAGATCGTGCTGCGGCCGCAGTCCGGCCCTTCGCATGAAAACACGAGGCCGGATCCCCCCGCGGCCAGGATGTCCCGGTAGTGCGCTGCTATCGCGTCGAGTCGCTCGCCATCCGGAATGCGATACGTCACGCGCTGCGCCGGCCCCGCGACCCGGACGCCTTCGATGCGGAGATCCTGGCGAATCTTGTCCACCGGGGCCGTGATGAAGAGGTACGGCAGGGATTCGGCGGTTTCTTCGTACTCCACGATCCACGAGCGCGGGAAACGGTCGATACCGTCAGGGTCGCGCGCGCCGGGAATGTCTTGCGCCGCCAGCGTAGACGCCGCGGCGGCGACGCACGCGAAACCGAACCACTTCAACGTTCGTAGCTCCAGGTCTTCGGTCGGGCGAATTCGACATCGGCCACCGCCTCGCCCGTCATGAGACCGGCGATCACGGCAACGACGTCCTCGCCGTTGAACAAGACGTCGTGCAGCCCTTCCATCAGGGGCATGTGCAGGTCAAGTTCCCTGCTCTTGCGCCGGACGACCTGCAACGTATTGACGCCTTCCGCCAGCTTGCCGAGCTGGTCCATGGCTTCATCCAGGGTGTTGCCTCCGGCAACGCGATAGCCCAGTTGAAAGTTTCGGCTGAGCGGCGAAGTGCATGTGACGACCAGGTCGCCGACGCCCGCCAATCCGAGAAAAGTGAATGGATTGGCGCCGAGGGACACCGCGAAGCGGCTCATTTCGGCCAGACTGCGGGTGATGAGCATGCCCACGGTGTTCTGCCCTACTTCCAGCGCCGCGGCCATGCCGCAAACGATGGCGTAGATGTTCTTGAGCGCCCCGCCCAACTCGACGCCGTAGACGTCCGCGCTGGAATAGACGCGGAACTCGGCGCTGCGAAGCACTATCTGCACCGCGCGGCGCAGCGCCTCGCTACGGCTCGCCACGACCGTCCCCGCGTACTGTTTGCTCGCCATTTCTTCGGCCAGGTTCGGGCCGCTGATGACTCCCGTCTCACACTGCGGCAACAACTCGTCGAGAATCTGGCTCATCAGATGGAAGCCCTGGGCCTCGACGCCCTTCGTGCCGCTGACGACGAACGCCCCCGGCCGCACGTGAGGAGCGACTTCCCGGGTCACCTCCCTGAACGAAGCGCTGGGCACGGTCAGAAAAACGATATCGCTCGCGCCGACCGCGGCGGCCATGTCGCAGGTCGGGACGACCTTCGGCTCCAAGGGGAAACCTTTCAGATAGCGCCTGTTCTCGCCGCGGGCGAGCATGTCGGCCAGTTGTTCGGGGTCGCGCATCCAGAGGTTGGCGGGATGGCCGTTCTTCGCGATGATGTTCGCGATGGCCGTACCGAAGTTGCCCGCACCAACGATAGCCGCTCGCATATCGATGTTCTCGTTCGCCAAGCGGGCTATGTTAGCAGTCTACGCGAGCAGTTCGAGAAGCAGCGAATTCACTCGCCGAACATAGTCGCCCGGATCTGCCAGCGACCGGCCTTCGGCGAGACTGGCCTGGTCGAACAGGACCTTCACCAAGTCGGCGAAACGATCCTCATCCGCCTCTGCGTCGAGTTTCAGCACCAGGGGATGGTCCGCATTGAATTCGAAGTGGGGCTTCGCGTCGGGCACCGATTGACCGGTCGCTTCCATGAGCCGTCGCATTTGCGCGCCCATGTCGTGTTCACCGAGAACCAGGCATGCCGGCGAGTCGGTCAGCCGCGTCGACCGGCGTACGCTCTCGACGCGGTCCGCGAGCGCGCGCTTGATGCGCTCGGCCAGACCGTCGTCGTCCTCGGCGCTGTCCTCCGCTTTCGCCTCGTCATCCAGGTCGAGTTCGCCCCTCGTCACATCCTGCAGCGGCTTGCCGTCGAACTCGTTGACGAACGTCATGAACCACTCGTCGATCCGTTCGGTCAGAAGCAGCACCTCGATGCCCCGTTGCCCGAATACTTCGAGGTGCGGGCTCTGCCTCGCCGCCGGGAGGTTGTCGGCGATGAGGTAGTAGATCTTCTTCTGATCCTCCTGCATGCGGTCGGCATAGTCGGACAGCGAAGTGCGCTGTTCCTCGCCATCGCTGGCGGTGGAAGAAAAACGCAGCAGCTTCATGATCGCTTCGCGATTGGCGAAGTCCTCGGCGATCCCCTCCTTCACGACCTGGCCGAACTCGTCCCAGAACTTGTGGTAGTCGTCGCCCTCGAGTCTCGACAGGGTGTCCAGAACGCGTTTGGCGAGCGCGTTCTTTATCGTGGTGACGGCCGGATCCTCCTGCAGGATCTCCCGGGATACGTTGAGCGGAAGATCGTTGGAGTCGACGATGCCCCTCACGAACCGCAGGTATAGCGGCAGGAACTGCTCGGCGTCGTCCATGATGAACACGCGCTGCACGTAGAGTTTCAGGCCGCGGGGCGACTCCCGGTTCCACAGGTCGAACGGCGCGCGACGGGGAATGAATACGAGGCTCGTGTATTCGAGCCTCCCCTCCACCCTGTTGTGGCTCCAGGCGAGCGGGTCTTCGAAGTCGTGGGAGACGTGTTTGTAGAACTCCTTGTATTCGTCGTCCTCGACCTCGCCGCGCGAACGCGTCCAGAGCGCGGTGGCGGAGTTGATCACCTCCTCCCCAGGCGCGTTCTCTTCGTCTTCGCCCTGTTCGTCGTTTTCGCTCGCGGTTTCCGCCGGCATGACCACGGGAACGCCTATATGGTCCGAGTACTTGCGCACGACCGACCTGAGACGGAATGCCTCCGCGAACTCTTCCGCGTCGGATTTCAGATGCAGCACAACGCGCGTGCCGCGCTCCGCCTCGGCGTCCTCCACGGTGAACTCGTCCTCCCCTTTCGACTTCCAGCGCGTCCCCTCGCCGGTGCCCGCCCTGCGGGTGAGCACTTCGACTTCGTCGGCGGCCATGAACGCGCTGTAGAAACCGACGCCGAACTGGCCGATGAGTTGCGCGTCCTGGCGCTGATCCCCGGTGAGGCGCTCGAAGAACTCCGCTGTCCCGGACTTCGCGATGGTGCCGAGCTGCTCGATCACTTCCCCGCGGGTCATGCCGATGCCGTTGTCGGCGACGGTGAGCGTCTTGGCGTCGGCGTCGAAGTCGACGCGAATCCTGAACTCCGGATCGTCGGCAATCAGCGTGTCGTCGCTCAAGGACTCGAAACGCAGCTTGTCGATGGCGTCCGAGGCGTTGGAAATAAGTTCCCGCAGGAATATCTCCCTGTTGGAGTACAGGGAGTGAATCATGAGGTGAAGCAACTGCTTGGCTTCGGTCTGGAATCCGCGTGTCTCGATCGTCATGTGTCTGCCACCTGGTCGGTTATGCGCGCGCCGTCAGAGAAGGCACCGGCTCATGGCGAGCTTATATGGGTTCCTCGCGGCGTTTTTCAATCCGGTTCCACTCGAGGCCGGATACCGGCACTCGGCGGGAATTCTCCGTCGCTATGCTTCCCCGCCCGGCCAACCCGTGACTTCGCGAAGGGCCGCACCGATGTCGGCGAGACTCCGCACGGTCCGCACCCCGGCCGATTCAAGCGCGGCGAGCTTCTCTTCGGCAGTGCCCTTGCCGCCCGCGATGATGGCGCCGGCGTGACCCATGCGCTTGCCCGGCGGGGCGGTAACCCCGGCGATATACGCCACCACCGGCTTTGTCACGTTCGCCCCGATGTACTCGGCCGCTTCCTCCTCCGCGGTGCCGCCGATCTCGCCGACCATGACGATCGCTTCGGTGGCGGCGTCCGCCTGGAAAAGGTCCAGGATGTCGATGAAACTGCTGGCCGGAATCGGGTCCCCGCCGATGCCGACGCAGGTCGATTGGCCGAAGCCCATATCGCTGGTCTGTTTCACCGCTTCGTAGGTCAGCGTGCCGGAGCGCGAAACGACGCCAACGCGGCCCGGCATGTGGATTTCCGCCGGCATGATGCCGATCTTGCAGGCGCCCGGCGTGATGACACCGGGACAGTTCGGACCGATGAGGCGCGTGTCGCTCAGGTCCAGCCGCGCCTTCACGGCGAGCATGTCGAGGGTCGGTATGCCTTCCGTAATGCAGACGATCAGTTCGATGCCGGCATCGAGCGCTTCCAGGATCGAGTCCTTGCAGAATGCCGCGGGGACGTAGATCGCCGAAGCCGTAGCGCCGGTCGCCGCCACCGCCTCCCGTACCGTGTCGAACACCGGCAGGCCAAGGTGTTCGGTACCGCCCTTGCCGGGCGTGACCCCGCCCATCAGCCGGGTTCCGTAGTCGATCGCCTGTCGGCTATGCAAGGTCCCTTGGGAACCCGTGAAGCCCTGGCAAATCACTCGCGTCCCGGCATCGACGAGAATGCTCACGCCCCTGCTCCGGCCACCTTCACGGCTTGCTCGGCTGCGTGCGCGAGGGATTCGGCGGCGATCAGGTTCAGGCCGCTGCCTGCGAGCCGTTCTGCTCCGGTCCGCGCGTTGTTGCCCTCGAAGCGAACCACGACCGGCACGTCCACTCCCACTTCCGTGACCGCGGCGATGATGCCGTCGGCGATGATCGCGCAGGAGACGATGCCGCCGAAGATGTTGATGAGCACCGCTTTTACGTTGCTGTCGGAAAGAATGATGCGAAACGCCTCGCTCACCGCCTCCTTCGTGGCGCCGCCGCCGACATCGAGGAAGTTCGCCGGATTGCCGCCGTAGAGTTTGACGAGGTCCATCGTGCCCATGGCCAGGCCCGCGCCGTTGACCATGCAGCCGATATTGCCTTCAAGGGCCACATAGTTGAGACCGAAGGCATCGGCCTGCGCTTCCCTCGGGTCCTCCTGCGATGCATCGCGAAGCGCGCGCAACGCCGGCTGGCGGTACAGCGCGTTGTTGTCGATATTCATCTTGGCGTCGAGGCAGTGGATGCTGCCTTCGGCGGTCACCACCAGGGGATTGATCTCGACCAGGGAACAGTCCAGCGCGTGGAACATCCGGGTCAGATTGAGAAACAGGTCGGTGAATTCGCGAACCTGCGACCCTTCGAGCCCGAGCGAAAAAGCGATCTCCCGGCCCTGGTGAGGTTGGGCGCCCACGTAAGGATCGATCGTCGCCCGAAGGATCTTCTCCGGTGTCTCGGCGGCGACCTGCTCAATCTCGACGCCGCCTTCGCTCGACGCCATGACCACCACGCGCCGCGAGGCGCGATCGATCACGGCGCCGAAATACAACTCGCGCGCGATATCGACACATGCTTCGACGTATATCCGGTTCACCGGCTGCCCGTTCCCGTCCGTCTGGACCGTGACCAGGCGTCTGCCGAGCCAGTGATCGGCGAAGTCGCGCACGCCATCGAGAGACTCCACGACCTTCACGCCGCCCGCCTTGCCCCTTCCGCCCGCATGCACCTGAACCTTGCAGACCCAGCGCGAACCGCCCATCTCTTTCGCCGCCGCGACAGCTTGGTCGGCGGTGTCCGCGGCAACGCCCGGGGATACGGGCATTCCGTAATCGGCGAACAAGCGCTTTGCCTGATACTCGTGCAGGTTCACGCTCGCCTCACGATCAACGGACTTTCGCGAATTTCCAAAGGAGAGGTCGGGGGACAGCCAATGCGATCCCTACTATAGCCAGCGCAACGCCCAAGGGGTAGAGGGACGCGCGCCAGCGCCCGCCGGCGCGGTT